>JBDSDO010000055.1:0-25431 GCA_039920505.1 Terrimesophilobacter sp. | reverse complement strand
CGCGCGTCCCTCAACCGGGTCGGCGAACTCAAGGAAAAACTCGACTCGCTGCGGATACAGGCCGACCGCGCCCAGCGCGAAGGCGACCTGGAAAAGGCGTCCCGGCTGCTGTACGGAGAGATCCCGGTCATCGAGCGCGAGGTGACCGAGGCGGAGAAGACCGAAGCCGACACCCCGCTCATGGTCAATGACCAGGTCACCGCCGAAGACATCGCCGCAGTGATCGCGATGTGGACCGGCATCCCGGTCGGCCGCCTGTTGCAGGGCGAAACCGAGAAGCTGCTGCACCTGGAGGCTGAGCTCGGCAAGCGCCTGGTCGGTCAGAAGCGGGCAGTCCAAGCGGTAGCCCAGGCGGTGCGACGCTCCCGGGCGGGCATCGCGGATGCGGACCGGCCAACCGGGTCATTCCTGTTCCTCGGGCCGACCGGCGTCGGCAAGACGGAACTGGCGAAGACCCTCGCCGCGTTCCTGTTCGACGACGAGAAGGCGATGATCCGTATCGACATGAGTGAGTACGGCGAGCGGCACTCCGTCGCCCGGCTGCTCGGCGCCCCTCCCGGCTACATCGGCTACGAGCAGGGCGGGCAGCTCACCGAAGCAGTGCGCCGTCGCCCGTATTCCGTCATCCTCATGGACGAGGTGGAGAAGGCGCACAGCGACGTCTTCGACGTACTGCTGCAGGTGCTGGATGACGGTCGGCTGACCGACGGCCAGGGCCGCACCGTCGACTTCCGCAACACGATCCTCATCCTCACCTCGAACCTCGGCAGCCAGTTCCTGGTCGATCCGACCCTGAGCTGGGAGCAGAAGGAAACTGCGGTGAACGAGATGGTGCGTCAGGCGTTCAAACCTGAGTTCGTCAACCGGCTCGATGACATCGTCGTGTTCTCGCCGCTGTCCACCGAGGATCTCGCCGAAATCGTCGAACTCTATATCGATCGGCTGACCGCCCGGCTGGCCGCTCGCCGACTCGACCTGGCGGTGACCCCGGATGCGCGGGCCTGGCTGGCAGAGCGCGGCTACGACCCGATCTACGGGGCCCGACCGCTGCGGCGTTTGATGCAGCACGAGATCGACGACTCGCTCGCGACGGCGCTGTTGGCCGGCGAAATCCGCGACGGCGACGTCGTGCGCGTGGATCTCGCTGAGGACGGCGGTCACCTCACCGTGGCGCCGGCGCTACTGACGGTCTAAGCGACGGGTGGCACCCGCGCTGCTGCCGGCATCCGCCCGTGCAAAGATCGACAGGAGGGCTGGGGAAACTCAGGCGGCGGTGAGCGTTTTGCGCACCTCGCGCCGCAGCACCTTGCCGATCAGCGAGTGCGGCAGCGCGTCAACTTGAACGATCCGCTTGGGCACCTTGTATGCGGTGAGCTGGCTGCGGCAATACGTGCGCAGGCCTTCCCCGTCGAGTGCGACGCCGGGCGCGGTGACGACAACGGCCACGACGTCCTCGCCACTGTCGCCCGGGATGCCGACCACGGCGGCGTCTGCGACATCCGGATGCGACCGCAACGCGTTCTCCACCTCGGAGGGTGCGACGTTGAAGCCTCCGGTAATGATGATCTCCTTGAGCCTGTCGACGACCGTGATGAAACCGTCGGCGGCGACGCGCACAATGTCGCCGGTACGCAGCCAACCATCATCGAGGAGCGCATCGGCGGTGTCGATGGGGCGGTTCCAATAACCCTGAAACACCTGCGGACCGCGCACCAGAAGTTCGCCCTCCGCACCCACGCCGAGGTCCACCGACGAATCGTCGGGGTCGACCACGCGAATCTCGGTGCTCGGGAACGGCACCCCCACCGAGCCGGGACGACGGGTCAGTCCGATCGGGTTTCCGGCGACGATCGGTGAGGCTTCGGTCATCCCGTAACCTTCGACGAGCAGGCCGCCGGTCGCGCGCTCCCACACCTTCACCGTCTCAACGGGCAGGCTCATCGCCCCCGAGATGGCGAAGCGGATGCCCTGAAGGCTGATCTTGCGCGCGGCAGCGGCCTTCGCGAGCCGCTGGTAGATCGGCGGCACAGCGGGAAGAAACGTGGCCGGAATGTGCTTCATGGCGCCGAGCACCAGATTCGTATCGAATTTCGGGAACAGCACGAGCCTGGCGCCCATACTCATGGCAAAGGTGACGCACAGGGTGAGTCCGTAGGAGTGGAACATGGGCAGCACGGCGTAGACAACTTCGTGGCCCTTGCGCAGGCCCGGCACCCAGGCTTCGCCCTGCATCGCGTTGGCGCGCAGGTTCGCGTGGGTGAGGATGGCACCCTTCGGGGCGCCGGTGGTGCCGCTGGTGTATTGCAGAATCGCGATGTCATCCAGGTTCACCGCGGGCAGTTCCGTCTTCCCCGAGGCGATCTGCGACAGCGAGGACCAAGCAATCGCGCCGTTCACGATGGCGTTGGTGCTGAGCGCTGCTCTGGTTGACTTGGCCTTGGCCAGTGGAAGTCGCAGCGCCAGCTGCTTCACCAGCGGCATCGCTTTAGTGAGGTCCACACTGATCACGGTGGCGACGCCCATGGCGGCGGGGAAGTTCTGCACGGTGGCGACGACTTTGTCCCAGACAATGGCGACCGTTGCGCCGTGGTCCTCGAACTGACGACGCAGTTCGCCCTCGGTGTACAGCGGGTTGTGCTCGACCACAATCGCACCGAGCGAGAGGATCGCATAGAACGCGATGACGTGCTGCGGGCAGTTCGGCAGCACCAGCGCCACCCGATCGCCGTGGCCGACGCCTAGCGTGCGCAATCCTCCGGCGACACGTTCGATCTTTTCACCGAGCTGTCGATAGCTCATGCTCGCACCGAAGAACTCCAGTGCGATCCGACTGTCGTACTCTCGCACCGATTCGGCCATCATGTCCACGAGGGTTGCAGTCACGGGCGGGATCTCGCGCGGCACGCCTGGCGCATACGCCGAAAGCCAAGGCTTGGTTGCGAATTCCGTCATTGCCGTCACTGTTCCGCCCTCAACTGCATTGCCCGCTGCTGCTGTGTCCTTTCGAACTTACGCCGCAAGCTCGACTTTGAGGGCTTCGACGAACCGGTCGATGTCGGATTCAGTGGTGTCGAAACCGCACATCCACCGCACTTCCCGCTTGCTGGCGTCCCAGTCATAGAACCGGAAGTGCTCCCGTAGCCGGTCGGCGACCCCGGCCGGCAGTGTGGCGAACACCGCGTTGGACTGCGTCGGCTGGCTGAACCCGACACCCACGATGGAGCCGTCGGCGATGCCGGATTCAAGGCTCCGCCGCAGGTATGTGGCCATGGCGTTGGAGTGCGACGCCGAACGCAGCCACAGGTCACTCTCGTACAGCGCGATTAGTTGGGCGGACACGAACCGCATCTTGGACGAGAGCTGCATCGTGAGCTTGCGCAGATAGGGGAGGCCGGATGCGGCATCCGGGTTCAACACGACGACAGCCTCGCCGTAGAGCAGCCCGTTTTTCGTGCCGCCGAAGCTGAGAATGTCGACTCCGGCGTCCGTGGTGAACTCCCGCAGCGGCGCGTTCAAGGCGGCGGCGGCGTTCGAAATGCGCGCGCCGTCGACGTGCAGCTTCATGCCCCGCTCGTGCACATGGTCGGCGATGGCCCGAATCTCGGCTGCCGTGTAGGCGGTGCCGAGTTCGGTGGTCTGCGTGATGCTCACGGCCAGTGGCTGGGCGCGGTGCTCGTCGCCCCATCCCCACGCCTCCCGGTCGATCAGCTCCGGGGTGAGTTTGCCGTCGGGGGAGGCAACGGTGAGCAGCTTCAGCCCGCCGATACGTTCCGGAGCGCCGTTTTCATCGCAGTGGATGTGCGCCGTCGACGTGCAGACGACGGCGCCCCAGCGCGGGAGCATCGAGGTGAGGCTGACCACGTTGGCTCCGGTGCCGTTGAACACCGGGAACGTCTCGGCCTGGTCGCCGAAGTGGCCCTTCACGACCTCGCGCAGACGGGCGGTGTACACATCGGCGCCGTAGGCGATCTGGTGGCCTTCGTTGGCCTCCGCGATGGCCGCGAGCACCTCGGGATGCACCCCCGCGTAGTTGTCGCTGGCAAATCCTCGGAGGTTGGGGTCATGGAGTCGAGTCACCGTTTCAGTCTCCCACGTGCGAGGGCCGCGTCACTTCGGCGGCCGCCGGTGCGATCAGGGATCGTGCCGGGGCTCGTAGCTGACCAAACCGACGGTGTTCCCTTCGCTGTCCCTGATGAACGCCATCCACTCATCGTTTCCGGCCGGCCCGAGCGTGTCATCGGTGTGGCTGAAGATCAACTGCGGTTCGCGCACGATCTCGACTCCGCCTGCGCGCAGCCGGTCGAGGGTGTCGCGGACGTCTTCCACCTCGAAGTAGACGAGGGCGGATGCGGCGGCGTGTTCGAGCAGGAGTCGGGAGCGGCCGACGTTGAAGAAGAGCAGCCCCGGCTCGAAGCGTCCGGCCGGCGGCCCGCCGAGGAGGGCTTCGTAAAATGCGGCCGCGCGATCGAGGTCGTCGGCGTGCTGGGCTACCTGCAGGATCTCCATGGAAACCTCCACCTACGATCCTGGGCGCTAACGGCTCGGCTGTCTAGGTGTGCTGCCAAGCGGCGGCGGAGCTAGCTGGTCAGCGCATCCTTCAACTTGACCCGCGAGCCGGTGCGCAGCAGTGAATTCGAGTAGATCCGCGAGCCGACCGCGATGACGACGACGGTGGTCAGCAGCAGCAACGCGAGGGACGCGAGCGGTTCCCACCACGCCGCGGTTCCCAGGAAGATCCGCATCGGCATCCCGACCGGAGCGGAGAACGGCACGTACGACATAATGCCGAGCACCAGCGGATTGTCGTTGAACAAGATCACGAGAATGTACGGCAGCATGATGAGCACCATCACTGGGGAGGTGACGCTGCCCACATCTTCCTGTCGTGATACGAGCGATGCTGTGGCCGCGTACAACGCTGCGAGCATGACGAAACCGAACGCGAAGTAGACCACAAACCAGACGAGCGACGGCCCGAGGTCGACCAGTAGCGAGTGCTGCCCGGTCACCGCGAGGCCGACTGCGGCCAGAAGCGCGATCGCGGTGATCTGGGCGAACGCGAGCAGGCTGTTTCCAACCACCTTGCCGGCGAGCAGCGCGCGCACCGGAATGGCCGACATGAGAATCTCCACCACGCGGGTCTGCTTCTCTTCCACGACGCTTTGCGCGATCGTGGTGCCGAACGTGATCGCCGACATGAAGAAGACAAGTCCGAACCCGATCGCGACGAAATAGGACAGCAGCGGATTCGTGCCGTCGCTTTTCAGCAGTTCCACCGGCGGCGCAACGCTCAGTCGCGCGATGACATCGTGCGGTGGGGAGTCCAGCGCGATGATTGTCACTCCCAGCGGGGAGTTCGCGCCTCCCGGAACCACTGCGGCTTTCACTGTGCCCTTCTGCACGAGCGCCTTGGCCTCGGCCACGCTCGAGACCTCCTTGACCGTCAGCCCCGGCGCCTGCTTGACGACGGCAATGGCCGATCCGGTGGCGGCGACCGTTGTGGCAGGCGGATGTGCACCCAGGATGCCTCCGAGCAGCACCGAGGCGAGCACCGCGAGCATAAGGATGCCGGTGGAGATGAGGAACGCCTTGCTGCGGAGCTTCATGAGCACCTCGCGTCCCGCCACGAGCCGGGCACTGTGCGCGAAGCTCACGTGGGTGAAACTCGCCTGCGTTTCGGTGCTCACTGGATGACCTCCCGGAAGATCTGAGCGAGTGTGACTTCCTGCGGTGTGAATCGCAGTACCGGCCCGCGGGCCAGAGCTTCGCGCAGCACCGTCTGAGCGGCATCCGGGGTCGCGGCATGGAATCGCACCTGGCCGGCGCCGCCCGCGTCCAGCACCGTGATGCCGGCGATGGCATCCAGCCACACGGCGTCGCCCGGCACGGCAAGTTCGTACTGGGACTGCGCGTGGGCGCTCTGCAGCGCTTGGCGCGAGCCGCTGGCCCGGACGAGGCCACCTGCGATCACGACGAGGTCGTCGCAGAGTCGCTCGACGATGTCCAACTGGTGCGACGAGAACAACACGCAGGCGCCCGCCGCCGCGTGTTCCTTAAGCACCGCCTGCACCACCTCGACGGCGAGCGGATCCAGCCCGGAGAACGGTTCGTCCAACACGAGCACCTCGGGGTCATGCACGAGCGCGGCGGCGATCTGCGCGCGCTGCTGGTTGCCGAGCGACAGGCTTTCGACCGTCGCGTTCGCCCGCTCGGCAAGTCCAAGCCGCTCGAGCAAGCGCGTGGTGTTCCGCGTGGCATCGGCATGCGTCATTCCGTGCAGCCGCGCCAGATAAACGATGTGCTCGGCGACGCGCATCTTGGGGTAGAGGCCTCGCTCTTCCGGCATGTACCCGAACCGGCGGCGCTGCGCTGCGCCGAGGTCCGCGCCGTTGAACCGCACCCGTCCGGTATCCGGTGTGAGCACACCGAGGATGATGCGCATTGCCGTGGTCTTGCCCGCACCGTTCGCGCCGACGAAGCCCGTCATCCGTCCGGGTTCCACGGTGAAACTCACGCTTGACAGTGCCCGGGTTGGGCCGAAAGACCTGGTCACGTCCCTCAGTTCGAGCACGCGCCGCCTCTCGCTCAGCTTTTCCCCGGTGGCCTCACGACAATTGTGCCCGTTCCGGCTAACTGTGCCCTGCAGAACGGGAACAATGAGCCGGAACGGGAACTATTGTGTGCGGGTCAACCGCGACCGGTGATGCCGGCGGTCGACTCGATGATGGGTGTCATCTTCTTGGCCAGAGCCTCATAGAACATCGACAGCGGGAACTCGTCGTCCAGCACCTCGTCGGTCAGACCCTTCGGCTTGCCAGACAGGGGCAGGTCGCGTGCGGCCCACTTCGACGCCGGATGCGGCGTGAGTGTTGCCGAGACCAGCTCGTACGCGGCGAGCCAGTGCGCTGTCTTCGGTCGGTCGATCGAGCGCCAGTACAGGTCCTCGATCGCGTGGCCGAGTTCGAGCACCGTTTCCGGCACCGTGTCCCAGTCGATCGACAACTTCGTATCTGTCCAGTGCAACACGTGGTGCTGGTGCAGCCACGCGAACAGCAGTTGTCCGCCGAGCCCGTCGTAGTTGCGCACCCGGGTGCCGGACAGCGCGAACCGGAAGATCCGGTCGAAGATCACCGCGTACTGCACGAGCTTCGCGTGATCCAGGATCGCCCGCTGCGTCGGCGTGAGCTCGGCCGACTCCAGCGCGGACAGCTCTCGCTCAAGCTTCACCGATTCGCGGAACGCCGTGAGGTCGCAGCGCAACTCCTCAAGGGAGTACAGGAAGAACGGCATCCGCTGCTTGATCATGAAGGGATCGAATGGCAGGTCGCCGCGCATGTGCGTGCGGTCGTGGATGAGGTCCCACATCACGAAGGTCTCCTCCGCCAGCGCCTGATCATCCAGGAGGCGGAGGGCATGCGCCGGCAGCTCGAGGCCCGTGAAGTCCGCTGCGGCGCGCACGACCCGGCGGAACCGGGCCGCCTCACGGTCCGCGAAGATGCCGCCCCAGGTGAAGCTCGGGATCTCGCGCATCGCGATCGTCTCAGGGAACAGCGTCGCGGCGTTCGTGTCGTAACCGGGGGTGAAATCGAGGAACCGGATGGGCACGAACATCGTGTTCGAGTAGTCGCCATTCTGCAGCTCGGCCACGAACTGCGGCCAAATCACCTCGACGAGCACCGCCTCCACGAGCCGATCCCGGCTGCCGTTCTGCGTGTACATAGGGAACACGACAAGGTGACGGAGGCCGTCGACCCGACCCTGGCTCGGCTGGAACGCGATGAGCGAGTCCAGGAAGTCGGGCACACCGAATCCGCCGGACACCCACTGTTCGAAGTCCGCGCGCAGCGCCTCAAGGTACTCGGAGTCGTGCGGGAACAGCGGAGCCAGATCCCGGATCGACGCGATAATCGCCTTGACGAGCGTGCGGCATTCCGGATGCGCGGTGGCCTCCGGGATGCTGCCGTCCTGGATTTGATGGGTGCGCAGTGTCGTCGCGGTGTGCTTCAGCTGCAGCCAAGCCGGGTTATGGACGATGTCGCCGGTCGGCGTGGGGGTGAGCTGCGGCGAGCGGGCCACCATGGTGGAAGCGTCTTCGACGACCTCGGGTTCGCCAATGATTGCGTCGCGTGTGACTTGTGACATGGTCTACCTCCGATCGTCGGCTGGGGAATTGAGTGCTATTCCCAGGCTAACCGGCGGATCGCAGCGTTTGGTTGTGCGCCGCGACACAGAATTGCGCCGACGCCGGGCCTCACGCCGCTTCTTAGCTATAGGTCATGCTTGGTGAGCCAGTCCAGGAGCACCTTCGTGAACTCCGCCGGTCGCTCAACGCTGGGCAGGTGCGCACAGTCGCGGAACCTGCACGCATCCGCCTGGCGAATCGTGGCCGCAAGGTACTCATGCTGCGTGAGCACTTCCGACAGGTCGTGGTCGCCGACCATGATGAGTGCCGGCACGTCGATGTCGGCGACGCGGTAATACGCCGGGTTATCCAGCGGAGTCGGCAACGGCGCATCCACGTGGTGCCGGAGGTTCGCTGCGTTGAGCTCGTACGCCGTGGCGACGAACGCCGGATCGAGTTCGTCGGCCTGGCGCTCCGGGCCGAACGTCCACAGTTCGGTTTCCCGGCGATTCAACTCTTCCCACTGCTCCGCGGCGAGCAGTTCGTCGAGCTCGTCGAAGAGCGCGTCTTCACGCTCGGTGAGTTCGACCTCCGGAAAGCCGGATGGGCCGGAACCCACCGTTACCAGTCCAGAGACGCGTTCCGGATGCTCCACCGCAAGATCGAGGGCGATGGCGCCGCCCCGTGAGCATCCGATCACCGTGGCACGCCCAATACCCAGATGGTCCAGGAGCGCTATAGCGTCATCCCGGTCGGAGAACGGCACGTCGTCAGTTTCGGTCTTGCCGTATCCGCGGGTGTCGAACCGCACCACGTAGTGGTGCTTGGCGAGCGCGGCCACCTGTGGATCCCACATGCGCAGTGTGGCGACGCCGGCGTGAATCAGCAGCAGCGCGGGTGAAGAAATCTGCCCGTCGGCCTCGTAGTAGAGACTGGCTCCCGGCAGGTCAAGAGAAGGCATAGCAGAAGAGTAGTCCGAAGGCGCGCAGAGCGGGCCGCCCGTTCGGGTTCGAGCGGCCCGCGTTCTCGCATCTCCGCCAGATAGCTGGCAGACCAACTCAACCTGGCGGTTCGGGTCTGCCTGGTGGAGGCTTCAAGCTCCGGAAGAAAAGATTCTCTCCCTGGGTAAAAAGCTACCAATATACCGGTTGCACTATCAAGGGTGCGTTTCACCCCCAGTGAGGGGCACGTTGGTGGCTCTACCCGGCATCCGGCGCGGTCGACAGTGCAACCGGTGCGGGCTGCGGCACCTCGATCGTCGCCAGCAACGCGATCGCGTCGGCGGCCGCCTGCGCGTCCTGGGCGACCACCGCATCCAGCAGCAGCTGCTGCGACCTGTCGAGCGCGGCGAAGTCGAGGTAGTCGGGCAGATGCAGGCTGCCCAACCGCACGATGTGCACCACGGAGGTGAGCGCCTTGCGCAGCGTCGGATTGTGCGACAACACCGCAAGATGGTTGAAGAAGGAGAAGGTCGAGGTGGCCACGTTCTGCATGTCGAGCGCCGCGACATAGCTCTGGAAGGCGAGGTGATCGTTCCGCATCGCCTCGAACGTGCTGACCGGGACCGTGGGCACAACCTCGAGCACCAGCGGAAGGTACAGCGCGAGCCAGACGATCATGGCATTCGCCGTCTCTCGCGGCGAAACATCCGCCACCTGGGTGAAGCGGTTGGCCGACGCCTCGACGATCCCGATTTGCCGCAGCCTCAGCAGCGCCTCGCGCACGGGGGTGCGGGACACCCCGAGCTCTGCGGCCAGTTCGACGTCGCTGATTCGCTGACCCGGCAGCAGCCGACCCTCGTGCACGGCGGTGAGGATCTCGTCGAACACCTTTTGCACGACCGTGCTGGTGGCGAACGCGGACCGGTCGCCGCGCTGCACCCTATCGGTCGGGAGTGTGCGGTCCTGGGCGTCGGCCGGCTGCTGTGCACTCATCGAATGATCCTTGGGTGAGCCGATGCTAGAAGATCATCGGGCGGTCGTCGTCGTCCTCAGTCTGCAGGTCGAGGTCGACGACCACCGGAACGTGGTCGCTGGGGGCGTCGCCCTTGCGCTCGTTGCGGTGGATGCTCGCCGCCGTGACGAGGCTGGCAAACGGCTTCGAGCCGAGGATGAAGTCGATGCGCATGCCCTCGTTGCGCGGAAAGCGCAGTTGCTTGTAGTCCCAGTATGTGAATCCGTCGGGGACCAGCGGGCGCACCACATCGGTCAGTCCTACCTGTTCGACGGCGGTGAAGGCCGCGCGCTCGGGAGCCGAGGTGTGCGTGTTGTTCGCGAAGTCCCAGGCGGGCCAGACGTCCGTGTCCAGCGGCGCGATGTTCCAGTCGCCCATCAGCGCCAGTGGCATCGTTGGATCGCTTCCCAGCCAGCCGGATGCCGCCTCCGCCAGCCGGGCGAGCCAGTCCAGCTTGTAGAAGTAGTGCGGATCACCCAGCGCCCGCCCGTTCGGCACATACAGGCTCCACAGCCGCACCCCACCGGCGGTGACGCCCAGCGCACGCGCCTCCAGCGGCAGGTCGGTACCGGTGCTGCCCTTGAGAAATCCCGGCATCCGCTCGAAGTTTGGCGTCGCATCCGTCATCGGCAGGCGGCTCGCGAACGCCACACCGTTCCACTGGTTGAGTCCGTTCAACTCAATGTCGTACCCCGCCTGAATGAAGGGTTCGTAAGGGAACTGTGCCGGGGTGCATTTGATCTCCTGCATGGCAAGGGTGTCAACATCCTCGCGAACGAGCCAGTCCACCACGCGAGCAACACGGCTGCGGATCGAGTTCACGTTCCAGGTCGCGATGCGCATGGCACAAGTCTAGGGATGCCGCAGTGGCAAATCGGATGACGGATGCGCCACACTGTACGGATGGACGATGGCCGCCTGATGCTGCTGGATACCGCAGCCCTCTACTTCCGCGCCTTCCACGGGGTTCCAGACACGGTGCGCTCACCGGACGGAACCAGCGTCAACGCGGTACGCGGATTGCTCGACATCATCGCGCGCCTGGTCACCGACTTCACACCCGCGGGGCTCGTCGCCTGCTGGGACGACGACTGGCGTCCCGCGTGGCGGGTTGAACTCATCCCCAGCTACAAGGCACACCGCGTCGCTGAAACAGTCGACGGCGGCTCTGACGTTGAACTGGTGCCCGAATTGCTCACCCCACAAGTACCGATCATCGTCGAGACCCTGACTGCGCTCGGGATTCCCATTGTGGGGAAATCCGGCTACGAAGCGGACGACATCATCGGCACGCTCGCGGCATCGGCCGTCGGGCCGGTCGACGTCGTCACCGGCGACCGGGACCTGTTCCAGGTGGTCGATGATCTCCGGGACGTGCGCGTCATCTACACCGCCAGGGGAATGAGCAACCTCGAAATCGTCACGGATCAGGTACTCCACGGTAAGTACGGTGTGACGGCCGCGCAGTATGCCGACTTCGCGGTGATGCGGGGAGACAACTCCGACGGCCTGCCCGGAGTGCCGGGAGTCGGCGAGAAGACCGCAGCCTTGCTCCTGGCCCAGTTCGGCACCCTGGATGGCGTCATCGCCGCGGCGGGCGATCCGACTGTGCCGCTGTCCGCCGGAATCAGGGCGAAGATCCAGGCCGCCGCCGACTACCTCACTCGTGCGCCGGCCGTCGTGGCGGTCGCGCGCGATCTCGACCTGCCGGGGGCTTCGGCACGGATCGGCCTCTCGGATGCCGGCCGCGCCGCCATCGAGGCCTTGAGCGTTCGATGGGGGCTGGGCGGCGCAGCGTCTCGAGCGGTAGCCGCGCTCGAGACGGCGGAACAGAAAGGCGCGGTCCCGCCTCAGTAGAATCGGCACGTGACTGACACACGCGAGCAGCTCATCGAGTACATCCGTGCCGAGGCCGTATTCCACGGGGACTTCGTGCTGACCAGCGGCAAGAAGGCGACCTATTACGTCGACCTGCGCAAGGTGAGCCTCGACCACCGGGTGGCCCCGCTCATCGGTACGGTGATGCTCGATCTCATCGCCGGCATCCGTGACGTGAGCGCCGTCGGCGGCATGACCATGGGCGCCGACCCGATCGCCGCAGCAGTGCTGCACCAGGGTGCCGCGCGCGGGCTGGGGTACGACGCGTTCGTGGTGCGCAAGGAGCCCAAAGACCACGGTCGCGGTCGCCAGGTCGAGGGACCCGAGCTGAACGGCAAACGTGTGATCGTACTCGAGGACACGTCCACCACCGGCGGCTCGCCACTGTCGGCCATCGCCGCGTTGGAGAAGGTGGGCGCCGAGATCGCCGCCGTCGCCGTCGTGGTCGACCGCGACACCGGTGCCCGCGAGAAAATCGAGGCAGCCGGGTATCAGTACCTGGCCGCAATCGACCTGTCGGATCTGGGACTCGCCAATGAAGGATGACTCCGGGCGCCCGAAGTCCGACAGTCGTCGGCTGCGGCGCCGCGGCGGGGCTGGTGCGGATGGCGCCGGTGCGGATGGCAGCGGCTGGCTCGCAGCGCAGTTCCAAGCGACCGGCGACACCGAGCAGGGTGACCGGCACGACGATGCTGACGCGACGGGGCCGCGGCGCGGCACTGCTCATCCGGATGCCGCGGGCGTGGCCACCCCACCGTCGGCTACACCACCATCGCCCGAGCCGCGTTCGCCCGAGCCGACATCAACTGAGCCCCCGCAGGCGGGCGGCTTTCGCTGGGCGCTGAAGCCGCAGGCTTCCCCGGCCACGCAGCCATCGACGCATCCGGCCCCGCTACCCGCCCCGCCCACGCCGGAACCGATGGCACGACCGGAACCCCCGGCCCGACCGGTGCCCGATCCCGCGGCGCGTCCGTTGTCGGGTTCTGCCGACGACCCGTTCTTGCCCGCCGATCCGCACGCGCCCATCGTGGCGCCAGGCCTGCCCGCCGTGCCACCGCCCGCCATGCCACCACCCGCATCGACACCGGTACCGACCGCCTCGCTGTCCGACTCGTTCGTCGTCCCGCCGCCGGACCGGGTGCTTCCCTTGGATCTGTTCTCGCCGGTACAACCAGGCGAAGCCACCGAACCCCTCATTTCCCGCCGCACCTTCAGGCCGCGTGTGCTCGCCGATCCGGACCTTCCCGGCAGCGGTGCTGCGCCGGTCCCGCTCACTCCTGCCGATGCCGCATCAGCGCTGACTGCTCCGCTCACCCCGGCCACTGCCCACCGCGAAAATGAGGACTCCCCGCTGGCGGCGCTGTTCCGTGAGCGGGAGCGCCACCTCCCGCCGGCCGAACCCTCCGTTCGACGCCCTAGCGTGCCGCTGATCAGTGGGTCGCTACCCACTGCGTCGGGACCCGGTGCACCACCGTCCAAGGTCTCGGGATCAGGCTGGTCAGGCAACAAAAAACTCCTGTTCTGGGGAGGAGGCGCGGTCCTCGCCGTGCTTGCCTTGATCGGACTCTTTTTCCTCGGCACCAGGCTGCCTGAGCTGTTCGGATCGGCGCCCGCTCCCGCATCCGATACGACGACTGCCGTCAGTGTCAGCCCCAGCGCAACGCCGAGTGCGACGCCCACCCCAAGCCCGAGCACACCGCCGGTCACCGAGGTGGCAGCCGTTGGACCGCTGGCGCCGGGCACATACTCCTGGGAGAAACTGCGTGGTGGCGAGTGCCTGAGCGGATACGAGTCGCCATGGGCCGAAAAGTTCTCGGTCGTCGACTGCGCGGTGCCGCACCCGGCGCAGATGGTGCATCGAGGAGCCTTCGGCCCGGATGACGCCAGCGTCTACCCGGGCCTCGACGCCTTGCAGGCGCAGATCAACCTGCTCTGCTCCGCCCCGACCGTAATCGACTTCGCCGCCGCTGGCGCCTACAACGACATTCGCGTTGCCGGCAGCTTCGCCGCAACCAGCCAGGAATGGGACGCCGGCCACCGCGACTACTTCTGCTTCGTCACACGCGGCTCCGGCGAACCGCTGGCCGGCAGCGTCGCCGCCCCCGTGAGTTAGCGTAAGGGTCAAGGGCACGGCGGAAGCGAGGACACGGGCGTGGATGTAGGCGAGATCGCCACCAGTATCATCGTCGTCATTGTCGTGACAGTCGTCTTCATGACACTGCTCGCGGCGATCGTGCGCCGCTTACTCGGTGTGCCGATCGGGATGCTGCGCATCCTGGTGTCGGGAGTCGTGGCGCTCGCCGCCGAGGTCGCGTTCGAGGCGCAGTTCATTTGGAACCAGCCGCACTCGACCCTGGCGCTGATCCCCGTGCAACTGGGCATCATCGTGCTGGTGTCGATGGTGTTTCTCGTGCTCGGCGAGTTCATCGTGCCCACGGGTAGCATTCCCCGGCCGGATCGCTGGATCCCCGCCATCCGGGCGCGAGCCGAACGCGGACGGCGCTACTCCCAAATCACCAGGATCGCTCTGAAACACGGGCTGTTCCCGGTGCGCCGACCCGCCGCGCCGTCCGCTCTCGAGGGGTCGAGGCGCGTCGCACAGGCCAGGGCGTTGCGGTTGGCACTGGAAGAAGCAGGGGTCACTTTCGTTAAATTCGGGCAGGCCCTCTCCACCCGCAGTGACATTCTGCCGATGGAATATCTCAGCGAATTGTCGTCGTTGCAGGAGCGCGTGCCCCCGGCGCGGTGGGAGGGCATCAAGGAACTCTTGGAACAGGAGCTCGGCGCTTCGGTGGACGAAGTGTTCGCCCAGTTCGATCCGGTGCCGATCGCAGCGGCGTCCATCGGGCAGGTGCACCGTGCCCGACTGCACACCGGCGAGGATGTCGCCGTCAAGGTGCAACGTCCCGGCATCATCCCCATCGTCGAACGCGACCTGGACATCACCGTGCGGATGGCCGCGACGCTGCAGCGAAACACCGAGTGGGGCCGCTCCCTGCACGTCAGCGATGTGGCGGATGCCTTCGGCGACTCGCTGCGGAAAGAGTTGGACTATCGCATCGAGGCGAGAAACGTCGCCGCGATGGCGGCGGCGCAGGCGCAGCATCCGGAGTCCGAACGGGTCGAGATCCCGAGACTGTACGACAAGCTGTGCACCAGGCGGGTGCTGGTGATGGAGTTCATCCGCGGCGACACGCTCGCCGCGAAGGGCGTGACCCGCACCAGCGACGATCGCGACGGGCAGGCGCGGCGGCTGTTCCGCTCGCTGCTGCGGCAGATCATGGTGGACGGTGTGTTTCACGCTGATCTGCATCCCGGCAACGTGATGTTGCTGCCCGGGCGGCGCATCGCGCTGCTCGACTTTGGCTCGGTAGGCCGTCTCGACTCCGAGTTACGCCGCGAGGTTGGCGAGATTCTGCTCACCTTCTACCGTGGCGACTCGGGCGGAATGAGCGACCGGCTCCTTGACATCGTCGGGGTGCCGGACGGCGTGAACGAGCGTGCGCTGCGGCGGGAGCTGGGCCGGTTCATGGCGCTGCATCTCGGCCCCGGCGCGACGATGGATGTGGCGATGTTCACGGACATGGTCGCTCTGTTCGCCCGCTACGAACTCGCGTTCCCGGCCGAGCTCAGTGCCGCGTTCCGGGCTGTCGCGATCCTCGAGGGTACTCTGCGCTCGCTCGCGCCCGGGTTCAATGTGCTCACCGAGGCGAGGGACTTCGCGAAGTCGCAGGTGATCTCGGGGTTCGCGCCGTCCGCGCTGCGCGAGAGTGTGACGGACGAGCTGGCATCGCTTGTTCCGATGCTGCGCCGCATCCCGCGTCGCTTCGACCAGATCTCGGCGGCGCTGGAGGCGGGCCGGCTCTCGGTGAACGTACGACTGCTCGCCGACAAACGCGACCAGCGGATCATCCAGAGTCTCGTGCACGAGGTGATCCTCACCTTCCTCGGCGGATTCGCCGGGGTGATGGCGACCGTCCTGCTCATCAGCTCCGGTGGCCCGCAGGTGACACCGACGCTGGGGCTGTACCAGATCTACGGTTACTGCCTGGCCTTGGTTGCCGTCGTGCTCGTATTGCGGGTGTTGTTCGACGTTTTCCGTGGCCCGCGCCGGGAGTAGTTATTCCTGCGGAAGGTGCACAAGGCGGGGGTCAGCGCGTGGAGTGGTCCTCGACCAGGTCCACGATGCCCTTCAAGACCTCGTCCGGGCGGAACGGGTACCGCTCGATCTCGGCCTGATCGCTGATGCCGGTGAGCACGAGGATGGTGTGCAGGCCGGCCTCGATGCCGGCGACGATGTCGGTGTCCATCCGATCTCCGATCATGCCGGTGTTCTCTGAGTGGGCACCGATCTTGTTCATGGCCGACCGGAACATCATCGGGTTCGGCTTGCCCACCACATACGGTTCGCGTCCGGTGGCCTTGGTGATGAGGGCGGCGACCGCGCCGGTGGCCGGCAACGGTCCTTCGGCGCTCGGGCCCGTCGCATCCGGGTTCGTGATGATGAAGCGCGCGCCGGCGCCGATCAGGCGGATGGCGCGGGTGATCGCTTCGAACGAGTAGGTGCGGGTCTCACCGACGACCACGTAGTCCGGGTCGTTCTCGGTCATGATGAAGCCGGCCTCGTGCAGCGCCGTGGTGATACCGGCCTCGCCGATCACGAACGCGCTGCCGCCGGGGGACTGGGACTTGAGGAACGCCGCCGTGGCCAGCGCCGAGGTCCAGATCGACTCCTCGGGCACATCCAGCCCGGATGCGCGCAGCCGGGCGCTCAGGTCCCGCGGCGTGTAAATGGAGTTGTTTGTGAGCACGAGAAAGCGGGTGCCGTCGCTCTGCCACTGCGCGATGAGTTCTGCGGAGCCCGGCAGCGGACGGTTCTCGTGGACGAGCACGCCGTCCATGTCGGTGAGCCAGCATTCGATGTCGCGGCGGTCTCTCATCCGGCCATCGTACCCAGCAGCTCCCGACTTGGTTCTCCACCCGTTTCAAGGAAAAACTGTCCCGATGTCGCCCGGATGCCGGTGGGTAGGGGCACGCAGGACAGAAACTCCGTGAGATGGGTTGCGGGAGTGGGAGTGGCGCGGGAAGGGGGGCGCGAAGAAGGGGCGCGAGCCGTCATGATTGAGGGGTGACGGACACGCAGCCTGCCGAGGATGTTGCCGCGGAGGAGAAAGCATCCGCGGTTCGCCTGAAGTGGCTTGCCGTGGTGTGTGTCTGTCTCGCCGCCGCGGCATTCGCGATGGTGATCTTTCCTTTCGGTGTGATTCCGGCCGGCGTCCTCGCGGCGGCCGGACTGGTCGCCGGCATCGTCTGCCTGATCCGCGATCCGGGCTCCAACCTGCTCGCGCTCGGCGGGACGGTGTTGTCCTCGGCGGCGGTCAGCACCGTCGCCGTGGTAGCCGTACTGCGCGCGCTCGGCTGATCGTACTTCTGACCCCGGGTACCCTGGACACCGTGCCAGAACTGCCCGCAAACCCGTCCGTCGAACTCACCACCCACGGCGTCGGACCGTGGCAGGGTGAGTTGCCGACGGAGGCGATTTACGATCCCGAGCTGTTGAAGCACGGCGACTCCCGCAACGTCATCGACCGCTACCGCTATTGGCTCATGGAAGCGATCGTCGCCGATATCGACCAGCACCGGCATCCGTTCCACGTCGCGATCGAGAACTGGCAGCACGACATGAACATCGGCTCGATCGTGCGCACCGCCAACGCTTTCGCCGCAGACACGGTGCACATCATCGGCCGCAAGCGCTGGAACAAGCGCGGCGCCATGGTGACCGACCGCTACCAGCACGTGATGCACCACCCGGATGTCGCCGCCCTCGTGCTGTGGGCCGCCGAGCAGGACTTGCCCATCATCGCGATCGACAACGTGCCCGGCTCGGTGCTCATCGAAACGTTCGTGTTCCCGGAACGCTGCGTCCTGCTGTTCGGCCAGGAGGGCCCAGGGGTGTCTGCCGAGGCGATCACCGCCGCGGATGCCGTGGTCGAGATCAGCCAGTTCGGCTCGACTCGCTCCATCAACGCCTCCGCCGCCGCCGCCGTAGCGATGCACGTGTGGATCACGCAGCACGCCTTCTAGCCCCACCCAGCGTGACTCGCGCCGTGTGCACCTCGGCGGCTCTCGGGAACAACACATCGGCGCGAGTCACAATCCCCCGCGCCATCATCCCAGCATCCGCGATCTGCCCTCACGATAGGATGGGGCGTAATCCCCCAATGATTCGAAGGGATCCTCCATGCCAGCAATCGTTCTCGTCGGAGCCCAATGGGGCGACGAAGGCAAGGGCAAGGCCACCGACCTCCTCGGAGACCGCGTCGACTTCGTCGTCAAGTTCAACGGTGGCAACAACGCCGGCCACACCGTCGTGATCGGTGACGAGAAGTACGCGCTGCACCTGCTGCCCTCCGGCATCCTGACCCCCGGCGTCGTGCCGGTCATCGCCAACGGTGTCGTGGTGGATATCGAGGTGCTGTTTCAGGAGCTGGAAGCCATCTCCGCCCGCGGCGTGGATGTTTCGAAGCTGCTGATCAGCGCGAACGCTCACGTCATCACTGCCTACCACCGCACGATGGACAAGGTCACCGAGCGTTTCCTCGGCAAACGACAGATCGGCACCACCGGGCGCGGCATCGGCCCCACCTACGCCGACAAAATCAACCGCGTCGGCATCCGCGTTCAGGACCTGTTCGACGAGAACATCCTGCGCCAGAAGGTCGAGGGGGCGCTGAATCAGAAGAACCACCTGCTGGTCAAGATTTACAACCGGCGCGCGATCACCGTCGATGAGATCGTGGGTGATCTGCTCAGCTACGTCGAGCGGTTGCGCCCCATGGTCGCCGACACCTCCCTCGTGCTCAGCCGAGCGCTGGATGCCGGCAAGACTGTGCTGTTTGAGGCCGGCCAGGCGACGATGTTGGATGTCGATCACGGCACCTACCCGTTCGTCACCTCCTCGAACGCGACGTCGGGCGGTGCTGCAACCGGCTCCGGAGTCGCCCCAACCCGCTTCGAGCGCGTCATCGGCATCGTCAAGGCGTATACCACCCGCGTCGGAGCAGGTCCGTTTCCCACCGAGCTGCTTGACGAGTCCGGAGAGTTCCTGCGCTCGCACGGCTTCGAGTTCGGCACCACCACCGGACGCCCCCGCCGCTGCGGCTGGTACGACGCCCCGATCGCACGGTACGCGGCTCGCATCAATGGCGTCACCGACTTCGTACTGACCAAGCTCGACGTACTCACCGGCCTCACTCGCATCCCGGTCTGCGTCGCTTACGAAGTGGACGGCAAGCGCGTGGACGAGATTCCGGTCTCCCAAAGCGACTTCCACCATGCCGTACCCATCTACGAAGAGTTCCCGGGCTGGTCCGAGGACATCACCGGCGCTCGCACATTTGCTGACCTGCCGAAGGCCGCGCAGGACTACGTGCTCGCCGTCGAGGCGATGAGCGGATCCCGGATCTCTGCCATCGGAGTTGGGCCCGGTCGCGACGAGATCGTGGTGCGGCATGACCTGATCGGGTAAGCCGCCCGCGTGAGTGGTCGGATGCACGACCGTGCCGCTTGCGAGATATTTCTGCCAGCAGATGCGCGCATGGTGGGAGGATGGGGACGTGACAGCGACACGTCCTCCCCGTACCACTCTCCAGGGCCGCTTTCTGCGCCTCGAACCGCTCACACCCGAACACTTGCCGGCGCTGTATGAGGCCATCGGCCACGCCGAAGTGTTCGAGTTCGGCTTCGGCGGCGGACTGAACACACCGCCCGCGACCGAGGGAGCCTTCACCGCGTGGGCGCTCGAGCACCTCGAGTGGGACAGCGGCAACCCCTATGCGGTGATTCTCACCGGGGGCCCGCACGACGGCGCCGTGGCCGGCACGACGACTCTCGGCGAATTCGACCTGCTGCGAGAGGAAGCCCACCTCGGCTGGACAGCATACGACCCGCGGGTCTGGTCGACGGTCGTGAACCCCGAGGCGAAACTGCTGCTGCTCGGTTTGGCGTTCGACTCCGGATTCGGTCGGGTGAAGATCCAGACGGATGCGCTCAACGCGCGTTCGCGTGCCGCCATCGCCAAGCTTGGCGCCACCTTCGAAGGCATCCTGCGCCGCGACAAGCCGCGCCAGAACGGCACCTGGCGTGACACCGCCCTATTTTCGGTCCTTGCCGAGGAGTGGCCGGATGTGAGGGCCCGGCTCGAGCGCCGCATCGAGCAGAACACGGGCCGACCGGTGCTGTACCGCACCCCGGCAGCATAAGGGGCGTCCTCGGGCCGCTGTAGTGTCTGTGTGTGAGTGAGAATCCCGCCCCGATGCGCCAGTCCTTCGTGGCCGCGCAGTTCGTCGGAATGGCCCTGATTTGGGGTGCCAGCTTTCTGTTCATGAAGGTAGCGCTCGACGGGGTTTCGTTCACCCAGGTGGCGTGGTCGCGGGAGATCCTCGGCGCACTCACGCTCGGCGTGATTATGATCGTCGGACGGCACCGGCTGCCGCGGGAGCCTATCGTCTGGTTCCACTTCCTGGTCATCGGCATCACCTATTGCGTCATCCCTCACCTGCTGTTCGTCTGGGCCGAACAGAGTGTCTCCACCGGGCTGGCGGCCATCTACAACGCCGTCACCCCGCTGGCCACGGCAGTGCTCGCCGCGCTGGTCTTCCGCGTCGAACGGCTGGTCAGGATGCAGGTGGTCGGCGTGCTGGTCGGCGTGGTCGGCGTGATCGTCATCATCGGCCCGTGGCGACTTTCGGCCCTCACCGGTGATTTCTACGGGCAGCTCGCATGTATCGGGGCGGCGGTGTCTTACGGTGTCGCGATCGGCTACATGCGCAAGTTCGTGAGCCGCCGCCCGATCTCCGGGACCACCGTCGCGTTCATGAGCGTCGGGATGGCGGCTGCCGTGATGTTCGTGCTCACCCCGTTCATCGCAATCGGTCCGGTGGTGCTGAGCTTCCAGGTCGTCGCCAGCCTGCTGCTGCTCGGTGCGCTCGGCACCGGTCTCGCCTACATCTGGAACATCGCGGTGCTGCGCGCGTGGGGGCCGACGTCGGTGTCGACCGTCACCTATCTCATTCCGGTGGTGGCCGTCATCCTCGGTGTGGCCGTCCTGCACGAGACGTTCTCGTGGAACGAGCCGGCCGGCGCTGCGCTCGTCTTGCTCGGCATCCTGTTCGCCCAGCGGCGAATCAGGGTGCACGCCAAGACGGCATCCGTTGTGGGACGGTAATCTCGAAGGATGGGACACGACGAAAGCTCCTCGGCGGAGCTGCTGAGCCTGCGTCAGAGTATTGACAACATCGATGCCGCGCTCGTGCATCTGTTGGCCGAAAGATTCAAGTTCACGCAGAAGGTCGGGCATTTGAAGGCCAGGGTCGGCCTGCCGGCGTCTGATCCGGAACGCGAGAAGGTGCAGATCGCCCGGTTGCGTGCGCTCGCGGAGGAGTCGCACTTGGACCCGGCTTTCGCGGAGAAGTTTCTGAACTTCATCGTCGCCGAGGTCATTCACCACCACGTGCGCATCGCCAACGGCTGATCGCTCCCGCCGGAGCCACAATTGTTCCCGTTTCGGCTAACTGTGCCCGGCGCAACGGAAACACTCGGCCGAAATAGGCACAATTGCTGGCGAACTGCTACTGGGTGACGCGGGTGCCGAAGCGTGCGGGCAGCGTGCCACGGTGCACGGCGCGTAGCTCCTCGCCGGACACGGTGAAGACGTCCTGCACCTGAAGCTCCGTGCCGTCCGTCACCCCGATGCGCAGCACCGGGTAGCCCCGGCCCTCGCACAGCCCCTTGAATCTCACGTCGTCTTCGCGCGGAACGCTCACGATGACCCGGCCGCTGGACTCGCCGAACAGCGCCGCAGTGGCATCCACGCCGTCGCGATCCATGATCTCGGTGAGCCACACGCGGGCGCCGACACCGAACCGCAGCACTGCCTCGGCCAACGCCTGCGCGAGGCCACCGTCCGAAAGATCGTGCGCGGAGGAGATGATGCTCTGCGAACCGCCCCCGGCGATCAGGCCAGCCAGGCGCGTTTCGCCGGCGAGATCGACCAGCGGCGGATGCCCGCCCAGGTGGTCGTGGATGACATCCGCCCACGCGGAGCCGTCCAGCTCGTCGCGGGTGATGCCGAGCAGGTAGATGTTGTTGCCCTCGTCCTGCCAGCCGGAGGGGATGCGTGCGGCGACGTCGTGGATGACGCCGAGCACAGCGGCGACCGGCGTCGGGTGGATGGGGGTGTCTCCGGTCTGGTTGTAGAAGGACACGTTGCCGCCGGTGACCGGGATCTCGAGTTCCAGGCAGCCGTCGGAAAGCCCTTCGACGGCGCGGGAGAACTGCCACATCACCTCAGGGTTCTCCGGGGAGCCGAAGTTCAGGCAGTCACTCACCGCCACGGGCACGGCGCCGGTGACCGCGACGTTGCGGTACGCCTCCGCGAGCGCTAATTGTGCCCCCTGGTACGGGTCGAGTTGCGCGTAGCGGCCGTTGGCATCCGCGGCCAGGGCAAAGCCGAGCCCGGATTCCTCGTCGACGCGCACCATGCCACCGTCGTCGGGGTAGCTGAGCGCCGTGTTGCCGCCGACATACCTGTCGTATTGACCGGTGATCCAGTCCTTGGCGGCGAGGTTCGGGCTGCCCAGCAGCGCGAGGAACTGCGCGCGCAACTCGTCGGGTGAGCCGGCCCTGGGCAGCCGTGAGGAGGAATCCGCCTGCAGCGCGTCGAGCCAGGCCGGGTAGGCGACGGGCCGGTCATACACCGGGCCGTCCACCGCGACCGTGCGCGGTAGGACGTTGACGATCTGCTCGCCGCGCCAGTTGATGATGAGCCGGCCGGTGTCGGTGACCTCGCCGAGCACGCTGGTCTCCACGTCCCACTTGGCGGTGACCGCGAGAAAGCCCGCGAGCTTCTCGGGGGTAACCACCGCCATCATCCGTTCCTGACTTTCACTCATCAGGATTTCCTCGGCGGTGAGGCTCGGGTCGCGCAGCAGCACCTGGTCGAGCTCGATCTGCATGCCGCCGTCGCCGCCCGCCGCGAGTTCTGAGGTGGCGCAGCTGATGCCTGCGGCGCCCAGATCCTGGATGCCTTCGACCAGCTCGCCGGCGAACAGCTCGAGGCAGCACTCGATGAGCACCTTCTCCGCGAACGGGTCGCCCACCTGCACCGCCGGCCGCTTTGTCGAAGGGCCTTCGGAAAACGTCTCAGAGGCGAGAATCGATGCCCCGCCGATGCCGTCGCCGCCGGTGCGGGCCCCGAACAGCACGACCTTATTCCCGGCTCCCCGCGCGTTGGCCAGGTGCAGGTCCTCGTGCCGCAGCACCCCGACCGCCAGCGCATTGACGAGCGGGTTGTCCTGGTACACCGCGTCGAAGTAGGTCTCGCCGCCGATATTGGGCAGACCGAGGCAGTTTCCGTAGAAGCTGATGCCCGAGACCACGCCGTTCACCACGCGTACGGTGTCTGGATGGTCGATGGCCCCGAAGCGCAACTGGTCCATCACCGCGACTGGCCGGGCACCCATGGCGATGATGTCGCGCACGATGCCGCCGACGCCGGTCGCCGCGCCCTGGAACGGTTCGATGAACGACGGATGATTATGCGACTCCACCTTGAACGTCACGGCCCAGCCGTCCCCGATGTCGAGCACTCCGGCGTTCTCGCCGATACCTGCGATCAGGTTCTTGCGCATCTTCTCGGTGGTTTTCGTGCCGAACTGACGCAGGTAGTTTTTGCTGGACTTGTAGGAGCAGTGCTCGCTCCACATCACCGAGTACATCGCCAGCTCGCCGCTGGTGGGACGCCGGCCCAAAATTTCGCGAATCCGCGCGTATTCGTCGCTCGTCAGGCCGAGCGCCGCATACGGCTGCTCGCGGTCCGGCGTGGCGATCGCATTGGTGACGGAGTCGACGACGGGGATTGCGGAGGTGGTGGTGCTCACGGGGGCTTGGCTCCTGGATCGAGGGCGTGCCGGATGCCTCGATTCTACCGGGGCCGTCCGCGGCGTTCCGCGGTCGGGAGCGGAGCACCGCCACCCCGCTGGCAGTGCGTCCAGCGTAATCTGAAGGTGTGTCTGTGAGTGAAGTCGTGCCAATGGAGGATGCCGTAGTGACAAAGGGTGTTTCGGCCGCGTTGACCGAGGCGGAGGTGGACAGCCTGCGCCGCGACTTCCCCGCCCTGCAGCAGGAGGTCAATGGGCATCCGCTGGCCTACCTCGATTCCTCCGCGACGAGCCAGAAACCCACCTCGGTGCTGGATGCGGAGCGAGACTTCTACGAGCACGCCAACGCGGCCGTGCATCGCGGCGCCCACACCCTCGCCGTCACCGCCACCGAGCTGTTCGAGAACGCCCGGGCCAATGTTGCGGCCTTCGTCGGCGCGGATGCGGACGAGCTGGTCTGGACCTCCAACGCCACCGAGGCGCTGAATCTGGTCGCCTACGCGATGTCCAACGCGAGCCTTGACCCGAGGGCTGATCCCCGGGTGCGCCTCGGTGCAGCAGACGAGATCGTGGTCACCGAAATGGAGCACCACGCGAACCTCGTACCGTGGCAGGGGCTAGCCGCGCGCACCGGAGCCACCCTCCGATACATACCGCTGGCCGACGACGGCACGCTGAGGATGGATGCCGCCGCTGAGGTCGTCGGCCGACACACTCGCATACTGGCCTTCTCGCACGTGTCCAACGTGCTCGGCGCAGTGAACCCGGTCTCTGAACTAGTTGCTCTAGCCAGGTCTGTTGGAGCCATCACCGTGCTCGATGCGGTGCAGTCGGTGCCGCACCTGCCGGTGGACGTGAAGGCGCTCGGCGTGGACTTCGCCGCGTTCTCCGGCCACAAGATGCTCGGCCCGCTCGGCATCGGTGCACTCTATGGGCGCCGCGAGTTGCTCGCCGCACTGCCGCCGTTCCTCACCGGCGGATCGATGATCACCACCGTCACGATGGAATCCGCCGGATACCTCCCGCCGCCACAACGTTTCGAAGCCGGCACGCAGCGGATCGCCCAGGTGATCGGGCTGTCCGCCGCCGTCGACTACCTGCGTGCTGTGGGCATGGAGCGCGTCGAAGCGCGCGAAGCCGAGTTGGGACAGGCACTGGTCGAGGGTCTGGCGGCAATCCCCGGTATCCGCCTGATCGGTCCGACGACGGATGCACGCCGGGTCGGCCTCGCCAGCTTCGTCGTCGACGGGGTGCACTCGCACGACGTTGGCCAGTACCTGGACGAGCTCGGCATCGCCGTGCGCGTCGGACACCACTGTGCCCAACCATTGCATCGCCGATTCGGCATCGCCGCGACCACGCGCGCCAGCTGCGCGCTGTACACGACCCAGGATGAGATCGAGCGCTTCCTCGACGGGGTGCGCGGCGTGAGGGCGTTCTTCGGAGCGGACAAATGAGCGGCCTCGGCGCGCTGTACCAGGACCTGATTCTCGACCACTCGAAGCAGCGGCACGGCGAGAGCGAGCCGCAGCCGGC
>JBDSDO010000054.1:0-25735 GCA_039920505.1 Terrimesophilobacter sp. | reverse complement strand
GCTCATCGAGTGCCTCACCGACAACCACAACCGGGCCGCCGCCGACGTGCGCACGATCATGTCCCGCAACGGCGGCACCATGGGAGATCCGGGCAGTGTGGCCTACAACTTCAGCCGCAAGGGAGTGGTCTCCGTCAGGAAGGTCGACGGCGTCACCGAGGACGGCATTCTCGCCGCCGTGCTCGATGCCGGCGCCGAGGAGATCACCGACCGAGGGGAGGGCTTCGACATCATCACCGAGCCAGCCGATCTCGTGGCCACCCGCACCGCCCTCACCGACGCGGGAATCGACTACGAATCCGCCGAGTTGGAGTTCGTACCAGGACTGCTCGTGGAGGTCGACCTCGAGCATGCGCGGAAAGTCTTTAGGCTGATCGACGCGCTGGAGGAGTCCGACGACGTGCAGAACATCTACGGCAATTTCGACGTTCCCGCCGACGTCCTCGCCGAACTAGACGAAGAATAGCGTGATCCGGGTGCTGGGGGTCGACCCCGGCCTCACCCGTTGCGGCGTCGGAATCGTCGATGTCGGGGCCAACCGCACGGCATCGCTCGTCTTCGTCACCGTCATCCGCACGCCCATCGACATGCCGCTGGAGCAGAGGTTGCTTCAGCTTGGCAACGGCTTCGAAAAGTATCTTCAGGAGTACTCGCCGCAGGCAGTGGCGCTGGAGGAAGTGTTCGCGCAGCTGAACACCCGCACGGTGATGGGGACCGCGCAGGCGAGCGGGGTCGCGATGTTCGCTGCGGCCCGACGAGGGCTGCGCGTCGGCTTGCACACCCCCACCGAAGTCAAGGCCGCCATCACAGGTTATGGCGGCGCGAACAAGAAACAGGTGGCGACCATGGTGCAGCGGGTGTTGCGACTGGACGCTCCGCCGACGCCCGCGGACGCTTCCGACGCCCTCGCACTGGCGATCTGTCATGCCTGGAAACGAGGCGCGACGGTGGCACCGACGTCGTCGGAGGCAACCCCCGCCCAGGAAGCATGGCTCGCCGCGGAGCGTCACGCGGCAAAGTCGGTGGCCAAACGTAGGCTGGGCAGATGATCTCTTCGGTTCGCGGCACAGTGCTCGAGGTGGGAGCATCTCGTGTGATCATCGAGGTCGGGGGAGTGGGCCTCGACATCGTCGTGACGCCTGCGCACGCGTTACGACTGCGCGTGGGCGCGGAAGCGACACTGCGCACCGCATTCATCGTCAGGGAAGACGATTTGTCCCTCTACGGCTTCGCGGATGCCGACGAACGAGTGGTCTTCGACCTGCTTCGCGGCGTCACGGGCGTCGGACCGAAGTCGGCAATGGGAGTACTGGCGGTCATGGAACCTGCCGACATCGCCGCCGCCGTTGCAGCCGAGGACGACGCCTCGTTCCGAAAGGTATCCGGAATAGGCCCAAAAACCGCCAAACTCATCGTCCTGTCCCTTTCGGGCAAGATGCAGGGTATTGCGGCGCGCGCGCCGGGAAAGACCGGCCCAACTGCCGCCGGTGACAGCGTCCTGGCCGCACTGATCGGTCTGGGCTGGTCCGAGCGCGTTGCCGCCGACGCCATCGACGACGCGATGGCCGCCAGCACGGCCGGTGACGTTACCGTCTCCGCACTGCTGCGCAGCGCACTCGGACGTCTCGGGCCCGGTCAACTCAGTCACGGTCAATTCAGCGAATCGAACAGCCGGTGAACGACAACTCAACGGACGACGCCAGGATGCCGGACGAGCGAATGTCCGACGATCCCAGCGTCGCCATCGTCCGGCCGACACCCGAATCCGAAGCCGAACTGGCGTTCGAGGGAGCGTTGCGGCCGAAAACCCTTGCCGAATTCATCGGACAAGCCAAGGTGCGGGCTCAACTCCAACTGTTGCTGCAGGCCGCGCAGATTCAAAACCGAACTCCCGATCACATACTGCTCGCGGGTCCGCCGGGGCTAGGTAAGACCACGCTCGCCATGATCGTGGCGGAGGAAACTGGGCATCCGCTGCGCATGTCGAGCGGCCCGGCGATCCAGCACGCTGGGGACCTTGCCGCGGTGCTTTCGTCATTGGTCCCCGGCGAGATTCTGTTCATCGACGAGATCCACCGGATGGCGCGCTCGGCGGAAGAGATGCTCTACCTGGCGATGGAGGACTTCCGCATCGACATCATGGTTGGCAAGGGCGCGGGCGCCACGTCCATCCCGCTCGACCTCGCGCCGTTCACCCTTGTCGGAGCGACCACCAGGTCGGGGCTCCTGCCCAACCCGCTTCGGGATCGCTTCGGGTTCACCGCCCACCTGGAGTTCTACGCGGACAGCGAACTGGAGCAGGTTCTGTTGCGCGCGGCGCACCTTCTGGACCTCGACGTGGACCGTGAAGCTTTGGCCGAAATTGCCGGACGGTGTCGTGGTACACCGCGCATCGCAAACCGGCTCCTGCGTCGAGTACGGGACTATTCGCTGGTTCATTCCGCATCCGGGCTCGAGGCCGTGAATGCCGCGCTCGAGCTGTACGACGTTGACGAATACGGGCTTGATCGCCTTGATCGCGCCGTGATGCAGATCATTCTCACCCGGTTCGACGGCGGTCCCGTGGGCCTGAACACCCTCGCGGTATCCGTCGGCGAGGAGGCCGAAACCATTGAATCGGTCGTCGAACCATTCCTGGTGCGCATCGGGCTTCTCACCAGAACGCCGCGAGGCAGAGTGGCGACGAGAATGGCCTGGAAGCACTTCGGTCTCGTCCACGAGGCAGCCGGTCTGTTCGACTAGCACTGCCATTCTCGAAGCTTGCTCCTAGCGTACGGGGATAGACTGCACGTTGATCACGCCAAGAACCCTCGGAAGGCTTATTTTCCACTATGGATCCAATGCTCATCATCATCGCGATCGCGCTGGCTGCGTTCGTTTTCTTCCAGTTCCGGAACTCCCGGAAACGTCAGCGTGAGACCGCTGAGCGCCAGACGCAGATCGTCGTGGGCGCGGAAGTCATGACCAATTACGGTTTGTACGGCACCATCCTCTCGATCGACGACGACACCAACATGGCGCTGATCGAGTCGACACCCGGCACCGTGCTCAAGATTCATCGTCAGACCATCCTCAAGGTAGTCGAGGCCGACGAGCCCGTCGTGGCTGACGCCACTGTCGAGGCGGCGGTTATCGAGCCCGACGCACTCGACGCCGAGCCCGTCACCGAGCCGGAATTCGGGGAGCGCACAGAAGCGCCCAGCAAGCCCGCCCGCAAGGCTGCAGCCAAGAAGACACGCGAGTAACCACTAATCTGATTTGAGCCCCGTGCGAACTGCGCGAGGCTTCCGCAGTGTGTGTTGACGGCAGTGTGTTGACGACCGTCCCACGCAATCACCTCAAGAAAGCTGAGTTCCTCGGTGGCAAGAACGACCCCGGTCAAGAAGGCATGGCGCTCGCTTACCTGGCTTCTCGTGATTGTGGCGGGGTTGACGATGCTCAACGGCGCCGGCATTCTCTGGCAGAACGGCAGCTGGGCTCCGAAGCTGGCCTTGGACCTTCAGGGCGGCACCCAGATCATCCTGGCGCCCAAGCTTGAAAACGGGAAGACGGTCACCGCGGAGCAGCTCAACCAAGCAGTGACGATCATCCGTCAGCGCATCGACTCGGCTGGTGTCTCGGAAGCGGAAATCAACACGCAGGGTGGCACCAACGTGGTGGTCTCGATCCCTGGCACGCCTGACAAGGCCACCATCGACCGGATCGAATCCTCTGCCAAGCTCGAATTCCGGGCGGTGCTCGTCGCCTCGGATGCCGCGACAACCGTCGTGAGCCCGAGTGCGTCTGCCTCCCCGAGCGACGCGGCCGCTCCGAGTGGCGTTCCGGCACCGAGTACCAGCGCGTCTCCGGCACCCACCCCGTCGGTGAGTCCGTCGAATGCGAGCGACCTCGCCTGGGTCACCCCCGACATTCAGAAGCAGTTCGACAGCTTCAACTGCAAGGACGTCGAGGCTTTCAAGACCAATGTCGCACCCGCCGACATACCGCTTGTCACCTGCTCGACTCTCGAAAAGGACACCAAAACAGGCGCGGTGCTGCCGCAGGAGAAGTACATTCTTGGCCCTGTCGAAGTGGCAGGCAAGGACATTTCCGACGCGACCAACAGCCTGGTCGCCAACAGTCAGGGTGTGTCCACCGGCGCCTGGGGCGTCAACATCGTCTTCAACTCCAGCGGCGCGAAGCAGTTCGCGACTGTCACCGAGCGTCTTTACAGCCTCACCGGGAACCAGCACCGGTTCGCGATCGTGCTCGACGGCCAGGTCATTTCCGCGCCGACGACCAACGCGGTGATCACCGACGGCAAACCGCAGATTACCGGCAACTTCACGCAGGAAACGTCCAAGACGCTCGCCGATCAGTTGAAGTACGGCGCGCTGCCGATCGGATTCCAGGTCAACAGCAACGAGACGATCTCGGCCACGCTCGGTACCACTCAACTGGCCAGTGGTCTGCTTGCCGGCCTCATCGGCTTGATCCTCGTCGTTGGATACTCGGTGCTGCAGTACCGCGCGCTAGCGGTCATCACCATCTCGTCCCTGGTCATTGCCGCCGTGATCACCTATCTGATCGTGGCCATACTGTCCTGGCGTGAGGGCTACCGGCTCTCCCTTGCCGGTGTCGCCGGTCTGATCGTCGCCATCGGTATCACGGCCGACTCCTTCATCGTCTATTTCGAGCGAATACGCGACGAATTGCGCGACGGGCGGAATCTCGAGTCGGCAGTCGAAGCGGGCTGGAAACGTGCGGCGCGAACGATTTATGCCTCCGACACGGTCAACTTCCTGGCCGCGATCATCCTGTTCATTCTCGCGGTGGGCAACGTCAAGGGATTCGCGCTCACGCTAGGACTCACGACGATCGTCGACGTGCTCGTGGTAAGCATTTTCACCCATCCGATGCTGCGACTGCTGGCCCACACCGAGTTCTTCGGTGGCGGTCACCGCTTCAGCGGCCTTGACCCCAAGGCGCTCGGTGCCGTCTACCGCGGGCGCGCCCAGTTCCGGGCACCCGTGGGCGTGTCCGCAGCCAAGAAAGCTCAGACTTCCAAGGAAGTGGCCAAGCGACAGACCATCGCAGAGCGCAAGGCAGCAGAGGCGGCGGCGAATCTGGCGGCAGGAAAGCGGCCGGATGCTCCGGTGCGTAAAGACAAAGCCACTAGCGGCGCCAAGGGGAAGGACTCCTAATGGCAAGTTTCGCCAAGTTCGGTAACGACCTCCACACTGGCAAGCTGTCCTACGACTTCGTCGGCAAGACCAAGGTTTGGTACTCGATCGCCGTGGTGTTGATCCTGATCGCCATTTTTGTGCCGATGATGCGCGGTGGATTCGTGTTCGGCATCGAGTTCCGCGGCGGTTCCCAGTTCGAGATCTCGCAGGCGAACAACCTGAACACCAAGTACGCCCAGGACGCGGTGTTGAAGGTGGCATCAGGGGTGGATCCGCGGGTGACGATCGTCGGCGGCCACGGCGTACGCATTCAGACCGACCAGCTCAGCAACGACCAGAACGACGCGGTCCGCTCGGCACTGGCCGAGAGTTACAAGGTTCCGATCGAGGAAGTGACCTCCTCGTTCGTCGGGGCCACCTGGGGCGCCGACATCACGAACACGGCAATCCGCGGACTCATAACCTTCCTGATCCTTGCGGCGATCGTGATGGCGTTGTACTTCCGCACCTGGAAGATGTCGATGGCCGCCATGGTGGCACTCCTCCACGACCTTGTGATCACCGCCGGGGTCTACGGAGTACTCGGCATTGAAGTAACGCCCGCGGCCGTGATCGGGTTCCTCACGATTTTGGGCTATTCCCTGTACGACACCGTCGTGGTGTTCGACAAGATCCGAGAGAACACGGCGGAAGACGCCGTCGAGACGCGGCGGACGTTCTCGGAATCGGTGAACCTCGCAGTGAACCAAACCCTCGTGCGGTCCATCAACACCTCAGTCGTGGCACTGCTGCCGGTCGGGTCCATCTTGTTCATCGGAGCTGTCGCCCTTGGCGCCGGAACGCTTCGGGACATCTCCCTCGCGTTGTTCATAGGAATGATGATCGGCACCTACTCGACAATCTTCATCGCCGCGCCGATGTACGCGCACCTCCGCGCGGGCGAGGATGCGATCAAGAAGCATGCCAAACGCGTTGAGGTCGCCCGCGCGGCCTCCCTCGCGAGCTAGCCGCAAGCCCGCCCGGTCGGGACATTAGACGGCGGTCGCGGGGTCGCGCCGTGAGCGAACGAAACGTCCCCCATCACAGCCTGGACTGCTAGTTTTGACTATCGGGGAGGGCTCATGGTTGACACGAAAACGTCGACACCGGCGTCATCGACGTCGCTGCGCGCCCTGTTGCCTAGAATCTTCTCCAAGACCCAGCCAGTCGGCGCGGTCGACACGCTCATCAAGACTGTGCGCACGCACCACCCTAAGACCGACCTCGGCGTGATCGAGCGGGCATACGCGGCAGCAGAGCATGCGCACGCCGGACAGTTCCGGATGAGTGGCGAGCCGTACATCACCCACCCCGTGGCTGTGGCACTGATCCTCGCGGAGCTCGGCATCGGCCCTCGCACGATCGCAGCGGCGTTGCTCCACGACACCGTGGAAGACACCGCGTACACCCTGGACGAGCTGAGGCAAGATTTCGGCGACGAGATCGCGATGCTCGTCGACGGAGTCACAAAGCTCGACAAGCTCAAGTACGGCGACAGCGCGCAGGCGGAAACCGTGCGAAAGATGGTCGTCGCAATGTCGAAAGACATCCGGGTGCTGGTGATAAAACTCGCCGACCGCCTGCACAACGCGCGTACCTGGGGGTTCGTCGACCCGGAATCCGCTACTCGCAAGGCGCAAGAGACGCTGGAGATTTACGCTCCGCTGGCCCACCGCCTCGGCATCCAGGCGATCAAGTGGGAGTTGGAGGACCTTTCCTTCGCGGTGCTGTACCCGAAGCTGTACGTAGAAATCGAGAGCCTGGTCAAGCAACGCACCCCTGAGCGGGACGAGTTCCTGCAAGAGGTCATTGACCACGTCCAAGATGACCTCAAAGCAGCGAAGATCCGCGGCAAGGTGGTGGGACGGCCCAAACAGTATTACTCGATCTATCAGAAGATGATCCTGCGCGGACGGGAGTTCGACGAGATCTACGACCTCGTCGGAATCCGGGTGCTCGTGAACTCACTACGTGACTGTTATGCGGTGCTCGGCGCCATCCACGCGCGGTGGAACCCGATCCCCGGGCGATTCAAGGACTACATCGCAACACCCAAGTTCAACCTGTACCAGTCACTGCACACCACGGTGATCGGACCGCACGGTCGGCCGGTGGAGATCCAGATACGCACCGAGCAGATGCATCAGCGTGCGGAGTTCGGCGTCGCGGCGCACTTGAAGTACAAGGAGCGCGTCAATGGCGGCAAGGCTGCCGGGATCGGGCCGGGCGGCGACACCGAGATGGCGTGGCTTGCACATATCTCGGACTGGCAGGCGGAGACCGCCGATCCCAACGAGTTCCTCGATTCGCTGCGCTTCGAAATCGGCGCTAAAGAGGTGTACGTGTTCACGCCTCAGGGCAAGGTGATCGGCCTGCCCGCCGGCGCCACCCCCGTCGACTTCGCTTACGCCGTGCACACCGAGGTTGGTCACCGCACCATGGGCGCCAAGGTAAACGGTCGCCTGGTGCCGTTGGAGAGCACCTTGAGCAGCGGCGACGTGGTTGAGGTTTTCACCTCGAAGAGCCCGGATGCGGGACCGAGTCAAGGGTGGCTCGATTTCGTGAAGAGCCCGAGGGCTCGCAACAAGATCCGCCAATGGTTCACGAAGGAACGCCGCGAAGAGGCTGTCGAGCAAGGCAAGGACGCGATCGCGCGAGCCATGCGCAAGCAGAACCTGCCGTTGCAGCGGCTGATGAATCAGGACTCGTTCAGCGAAGTCGCAGCGGTGATGCGATTCGAGGACGTCTCGGCGCTGTACGCCGCGGTCGGCGAAGGCCGGGTGTCCACGCAGTCGGTCATCGAAAAGGTGCTCGCGGCCCTCCACTCGCAGGCTGAGAACGAAGACTCCGAGCTCCTCTTCCCGACCAAGGGCCGAGGCCGGCAGCTGAGGAACAGTGATTCTGGCGTGCTCGTGCGCGGGGCGCCGGACATCCTGGTTAAGCTCGCGAAATGCTGCACTCCGGTTCCCGGCGATGACATCATCGGCTTCGTCACGCGCGGCTCTGGCGTCTCGGTGCATCAGGCGAACTGCCACAACGCCACGTCGTTGCTGGCCGAGCCGGAGCGGATCATCGAGGTGGAATGGGCGCCGACAACGTCCAGCGTGTTCCTGGTGCAAATCCAGGTGGAGGCGCTGGACCGGGCGGGCCTGTTGTCGGACGTGACACGTGTGCTGACCGAAAGTCACGTGAACATTCTTTCTGCGACTGTGTCGACATCGAACGACAGGTTGGCGCTGAGCCGGTTCGTCTTCGAAATGAGCGACACCACTCATCTGGACCGGGTGCTCAACTCGGTGCGACGCATCGACCAGGTATACGACGTGTATCGGGTCAACGCCGGCTGAGCGCAGTCGCGTCCAGAGCGTCACTGATCCGTCGCAGTGCCAGTCGTTTGCCTGGAAGATTGTGCCGCAGGTTCAGTGCGACGCGGCAGTCGTCAATTCCGAAGCCCTTGCTGGCCAACAAAATGGTGACGATCAGCTGCTCGTCGATGCGGAACAAAGGCGAGAACCGGGCGAGATCGACGACGGTGCGCAGCGGGGTGGTGACGGTGATGCCACCGCACGGCTGGATTTCGGAGTCATCGATCTCGACTTCCCGCACGATCATGCGCCGCCGTTGACGCGGTTTCGCGCGCGCGTGGGCAGCGACGCAGAACTGGTGCACGGCAGGAGGAGACCTGAGTGCGCCGTGCACCCACGCTGCGGTGCGTTGCTCCGCGATGTATCGTGCCGGTGTGATCGAGGATAGTGCGGCCGCTCTCAACACCGGGTCCTCGATTTCGTCGATCGGACTGAAACACTCGTCGATCCGGTACACCTCGCCGTCCAGCCTCGCTGCGCAGAGTTCTGCTTCGGGCACGTCGGAACGTGTGAGCACGGCGGGCAGTCGAAACGTCATCCGCCCAGCATGCACCGTGCGGTCGTTCGAAGACGCAGGATCGGCCGATCTGTGGGTAACTATGCCTGTGAGGGCGGCGCGGTGTCGAGCGACGCTACTTCAGCGCGTCCAGCCAGACCTTCCTTGCGTCCAACGCTTCCTGCGCCTGGGCGATCTTCCGGGCATCACCACTCGTGTGCGCCTGTGCGAGTTCCTTCTCGAGCTTGTCGATCGACTCCTCGAGCTGCTTGGCCAATCCTTCAGACCGCGCCTGTCGCTCGGGGTTGCTCCGCTGCCAGCTGTCTTCCTCGAGCTTACGCACGGCGGCCTCGACCTTGCGGAGGCGGTCTTCGGTCGACTTCACCTTGTCTCTGGGGACCTTGCCGATCTTGTCCCACTTCTCTTCGATGACGATGAGCTTCCGGCGTGCTTCGCTTCGGTCGGTGGCTGTCAGCAGCGGTTCAGCTTCGCTCAGTAGCGCGAGTTTCAGCTCAAGATTCGCGCTGAACTCAGCGTCGTCTTTGGTGTCCTGCTCTGACTTTGCGGCGAAGAGTGCATCACCTGCGGCCTTGAACTTCGCCCACAGAGCGTCGTCGAACTTCTTGCCGGCTCGGCCGGACGCTTTCCACTCGTCAAGTAGGTTGCGATACGCGGGGATTCCTGCACTGCCCTGAGGCACCAGCGCCTCGGCCTTGTCCACCAGGGCCTGTTTCTTATCGCGGGCCTCCCGATGGCCCGAGTCGAGCTGCGCGAAAAAGGCTTTGCGGTGGGTTTCGATGGTGGTACGCGCCGCCCGGAATCGTTTCCACAGATCGTTGCTCTCGGCTTTTGGCAACCGGGGTCCGTTGTGCTGCTGCTTCTGCCAGCGGGCGAAGATTTCATCCAGGGTGGCGCTCACTTGCTTCCACTGCGCCTTCGCCGGATCCTGAGCAGCCAGCGTTTCGGCTTCCAACACGATGGCCGTGCGTTCGGCGATCGCCGCGTCCAGTGCCGCCTTCGCGTCGGCGGTCTGCTTCTCGGTGAGTTCTCCGACGGCGCCGTCGAGGGCATCGAGTCTGGCCTTCAATGCCGCGAGATCGCCGACGGCACGCGCCGATGCGATGCTCGTTTTCAGCGCCGCAATGGTCCCGGCCACGTCGGAACCCGCTGTGCCGCGTTTGACGCGTTGCTCCAGCAGAGTCACCTGCCCGGCCAACTCGCTGTACTTGCGTTGGAAGTAGGCCAACGCCTCCTCGGTTGTCCCATCGGGGTATTGTCCGACCGCACGCTCGCTGTCTCCTTCTCGAACGAAGACGGTACCGGTCTCATCGACACGGCCCCACGGTGTTTGCTCGCCTGTCACCAAAAGCCTCACCTTGCTGTTACGGGCCCGATCCTGTCGCCCAAGCCTATTGCACCACGTTTCGTGCTCTGACGGGTCCGGCTACTGGATCGCGACGTCCGTGATTGCCGTGGGAACTGCCGGCACGCCGTCGTGACTGTCGCCGGCCACACCCGCGCTCGCGATGTCGGTGACGAATTGGTCGAGGCCACTGGTGACGTGGCCGATCACCGTGTATCCGCCAGCGGAATCGTTGTCGATCGTGCCGTCGCCGTACATGATGAAGAACTGGTGTCCTTGACTGTAGGCGTCACCGGAAGCTCGAGCCATGGCGATCGTGCCAGCCGGGTAGCTGCCGTCAGCCGGAGCGTTCTCGATGGGCCCGAACTTGAACCCGGGGTCGGAGGCTCCCGCGCCGTTCTCGGAACCGCACTGGATGAGCAGCGATCCAGCATCAGTGAGCCTGTGACAGGTCTTGCCTGGGAAGTAGCCGCTGCGAACCTCTTGAACGAACACTGCGACCGCCTGAGGCGCCGCCGCCCCGTCCAGCGTGATACCGAGCTTCACGTCATTCAACCTCACGGTGCCAGACCACTGCCGGTTCTCAGACAGTGACGCCGGTGGGATGTTCCCGACGTTCTGGCCGGCCTGCGGGGTCGGGCTGGCGGATGCGCTCGGTGTGGCCGCCTTCGAGACGCCGGGACCCGCGGTGAAGAAGAACACCTGCGTCGCGGCAGCCAAGGCGATCACGACGAGCACGCCGGCCACCGCTAACACGTTATCGCGCTTCCGACGGCGTTGCTGGTGCGCGTGGACCCTCTGGCGGGCGTTGAACCGCCTCAGCCGCTCCCTGGCCTCGCGCGCCTGCCGCTGCTCGTTCTTCCCTGACGCCACGTTTCCTCCCTCTGTGACAGTGCCGCCAACTACCATAGCTTTCATGGTGGATACGCAGCTCGGCTTGCACGTCGGTGCCACGCCGTTGGCGGTCCGGATGCGTCCACGCACCCTCGATGAGGTCGCCGGACAACGACACCTGCTCACCCCGGGATCGCCGCTGCTCGGACTGGCCGCCGACTCGAGCGGGCCGCAGGGCAGCGCGTCGGTGATTCTCTGGGGGCCTCCCGGCACCGGTAAGACGACGATCGCGCAGGCCATCGCCCGCACCTCTGGTCGAGCCTTCGTGCAGCTGTCCGCGGTCACCGCCGGCGTGAAAGACGTGCGGTTGGCGATGGATGAGGCGATGACCACCCGCGACCTTTACGGCCGCTCCACAGTGCTGTTCCTCGATGAGATCCACCGGTTCAGCAAGGCGCAGCAGGATGCGCTGCTGCCCGGCGTCGAGAACGGCTGGGTGGTGCTGATCGCCGCGACCACGGAGAACCCATCGTTTTCGGTGATCGCCCCGTTGCTGTCCCGGTCGCTACTGCTCACCCTGACCGCGTTGTCCGACGATGACCTCGGCACTGTTGTGGACCGTGCGGTGCAGGATGCGCGGGGGCTCGACGGCAGCGTCCGCTTGGCACCACAGGCGCGCGCCTCGATCATCAGGCTAGCCTCGGGAGACGCGCGTCGGGCGCTCACCGCACTGGAGGCGGCCGCCTACGCCGCGACCACTGCGTCGACGGAACAGGACACCACCGAGCCGGCCACGGTCACCGCGGAACTTGTCGCCGAGACGGTGGACCGGGCACTGCTGCGCTACGACAGGCAGGGCGACGAACACTACGACGTGATCAGTGCATTTATCAAGTCGGTGCGCGGCTCCGATGTCGACGCGGCGCTGCACTATCTGGCCAGGATGATCGAGGCGGGCGAGGATCCCCGGTTCATCGCGCGTCGGATCATCATATTGGCGTCGGAAGACATCGGTATGGCCGACCCGCAGTCGCTGCTCGTCGCCGTCGCCGCCGCTGACGCCGTGCAGTTGATCGGTATGCCGGAGGGTCGTCTTCCGCTCGCGCAAGCGGTCGTGCATTTGTCGTTAGCACCCAAGTCGAACGCCGCCTATCTGGCGGTGGACGCGGCGATAGCGGATGTGCGCGCCGGACGGCTGGGCCGAGTCCCACCGCACCTGCGCGACTCCCACTATGCGGGGGCGAAGAAGCTCGGCCACGGCAATGAGTATCGATACCCGCACGACGACGATCTCGGCGTTCTCGCCCAACAGTACGCACCGGACGAATTGCTGCCAGTTCGGTATTACACGCCGACCGAGCACGGCAACGAACGGGACGTCGCGGTCCGGCTGGCGAAGTTGCGCGCAATCGTCCGCGGCACATGACCACCCTCCTTTACTGATATTGTTGCTGGTGCCAACAGTGGGTTGTCGCGCACGGCTGCAGCGATGACCATAACTGGATGGGAAGCGTCCTTTAGCCGGACGGTACCCGTGGCACATCCCTCTTCATTACCGTCGGACCTGTCTGTGTCCGGCGCAGCACGCTGAAGACCGATGAAACTAGCACCGAAAGGACACCGTGTCTACCAAGTCACGCACTCGAAGCAAGACCCGCCTTTCGCGGGCGCTGGGCATTCCGCTCACGCCTAAGGCGGCCAAATACCTGGAGAAGCGACCGTACCCGCCGGGGGAGCACGGCCGAACCAAGCGCAAGACCGACTCCGACTACGCGGTGCGGCTTCGCGAGAAGCAGCGTCTGCGTGCCCAGTACGGCATCCGCGAGGCGCAGTTGAAGATCGTGTTCCAAGAAGCCCGCCGCGCTCAGGGCCTGACCGGTGAGAACCTGGTCGAGCTCCTCGAAATGCGGCTGGATGCACTTTTGGTCCGCGCTGCGTTCGCGCGCACAACCGCGCAGGCGCGTCAGTTGATCGTGCACCGCCATATCCTCGTGGACGGTAAGCGCGTCGACCGGCCGTCGTATCGTGTCAGCCCCGGACAACTCATCCACGTGCACGCCAAGAGCGAGGCCATGGAGCCATTCCAGGTCGCCGCTGCCGGCGGTCACGCCGAGGTGCTCCCCAAGACCCCTGGCTACCTCGAGGTCGAACTGGACAAGCTTCAGGCGCGTCTGGTGCGTCGCCCGAAGCGCGCCGAAGTACCGGTCACCTGTGAAGTCCAGCTCGTCGTCGAGTACTACGCCGCCCGCTGACACTGGTTTTCTCCAGACGAGCGGATCATCCACCCGGATGGTCCGCTCGTTTCTGTATGCTCCCTGAAAGCCACGGACTCAGCGAAGTAAGCTGGAGCCTGCCTTTCCCGTCCGTTAGTCCTCCCTCATCAAGGAACAGTGCTCATGAAGAACGTAGTTTTGCTGATGTTCGGCGTCGGCATCGGATTCGTCGCCGCCCACCAATTCAACAAGACCGCGCAGGGCAAGGACTTCTTTGAAACAGTGGCGGAGAAGGCCCGCGAATTCAACACTGCTGTCGTCGAGGGTTATCGAGCCCGCGGGGACGAGCTGACCGCCCAGCTACCAACTTCAGGACAGTATGCAGACCGCTGACATCCGCCGACGCTGGCTCGACTTCTTTGCTGGACGCGGTCATACTGTCGTGCCCTCGGCCTCCCTCGTCAGCGACGATCCCACGCTGCTGTTCACCGTTGCGGGGATGGTGCCGTTCGTGCCATACCTCACCGGGCTGGTGCCTGCACCGTACCCGCGCGCGACGAGCGTGCAGAAGTGCATCCGCACCAACGACATTGACGAAGTCGGCAAGACGCCCCGCCACGGAACCTTCTTCCAAATGGCCGGGAACTTCTCGTTCGGCGACTACTTCAAGGAACAGGCGATCGCCTATGCCTGGGAGCTGCTGACCACCCCTGAAACGGGCGGCGGTTACGGGTTCGAGGAGAAAGACCTGTGGGTCACCATCTATCAGGATGACGACGAGGCACTGAAGTACTGGCGGGCCGTGGGTGTCGCAGAAGAGCGCATCCAGCGGCTCGGCATGGCCTCCAACTACTGGTCCACCGGCCAGCCCGGGCCTGCCGGTCCGTGTTCCGAGATCTTCTTCGACAGAGGACCTGCCTACGGGATCGACGGCGGACCGGCGACGGACGACGACCGCTACGTAGAGATCTGGAATCTGGTCTTCATGCAGTACCTCCGCGGTGAAGGCCGCGGCAAGGACGACTTCGAGATCCTTGGGGACCTGCCTAAGAAGAACATCGACACCGGCATGGGCATCGAGCGGGTCGCGTTCATCAAGCAGGGCGTGCAGAACATGTACGAGATCGACCAGGTGCGCCCGGTGCTCGACCTTGCCGCGACGCTGTCCGGACGAAGGTACGGAGCCGACCATGGCGACGACGTGCGGATGCGCATCGTCGCCGATCACGTGCGCTCGGCGCTCATGCTGATGGCCGACGGCGTCACTGCCTCCAACGAGGGGCGCGGCTACATCCTGCGGCGCCTGCTGCGCCGCAGCGTGCGCGCCATGCGGCTGCTTGGCGTGGACGCGCCGGTGTTCAACGAACTTTTCCCGGCATCCCGGGACGCGATGAAAGACGCGTATCCGGATGTCGCTAAAGACTTCCCCCGGATTAGCCGGCTGGCCTACGCCGAGGAGGAAACCTTCCGCGCCACGTTGGCCAGCGGTACGAGCATCCTCGATCTGGCGGTCGCCAAGTCGAAGAAAGCCGGCGCTACCGAGCTCGGTGGAGACACGGCGTTTCTGCTGCACGACACGTTCGGTTTCCCGATCGACCTCACTCTGGAGATTGCCGAAGAAGCGGGCTTGTCGGTGGACCGTGCCGCCTTCGACACGCTCATGACACAGCAGCGGAGCAAGGCTAAGGCGGATGCCAGGGCCAAGAAGCATCAACTCGCCGACCTGTCGGTGTACAGTGCGTTCCGCGCAAAGGGTGAGACGACCTTCACCGGCTACGAATACCTGACGACCGACACCACGGTCCTGGGCATCATCAAGGACGGCGCGTCCGTGACGATGGCCGGTGCCGGCGACGTAGCCGAAGTGATTCTCGCCGAAACGTCGTTGTACGCGGAATCCGGCGGGCAGGAAGCGGATTCCGGCACCATCGTCGGCAAGGGATTCGAACTCGAAGTGCTCGACGTGCAGCGCCCGGTCAAGGGACTGGTCAGCCACAAGGTGCTGGTACGCAGCGGCGAGGTCGCCGTGGACGACGCCGCGACGACGCTCGTTGATCCCGACTGGCGACGCGGTGCCACTCAGGCTCATTCGGCGACCCATCTCATCCACGCCGCCCTGCGGCAAGTACTCGGACCGCAGGCTCACCAGGCCGGGTCGTACAACAAGGCCGGGTACATGCGGCTCGACTTCCACTGGAGCAGCGCACTGTCGCCGGCAACCAAGACGGAAATCGAAGAGATCGCCAACAACGCCATCCGGCAGAATCTTGAGGTCGAAACGCGGGTGATGCCACTGGCAGAGGCGAAGGCCATGGGCGCGATGGCCTTGTTCGGTGAGAAGTATGGGCAATCGGTGCGCGTCGTGGACATCGGCGGTCCCTGGTCGCGCGAACTGTGCGCGGGCACTCACGTGGTGCGCAGCGCCGAAGTCGGTGTGATCAACCTGGTCAGCGAGTCCTCCGTCGGATCCGCCAATCGCCGCATCGAGTCCCTCGTCGGACGGGAAGCCTTCCAGGATTTCGCGGCGGAACGCGCCATCGTCTCGCAACTGACCGCGAGCTTGAAGACGCCACGTGAGAACCTGCCTGAGCGCATCACCGAACTCGTCGCCGGCTTGAAGGCGGCGGAGAAGAAGATCGCTCAGTTCGAATCTGCCGCGCTCAGCTCCCGGATTCCGCAGCTCGCCGACTCCGCCACCCGGGTGGGGCAACTCACCGTGGTGAGCAGCGATGTCGGCTCGCTCGTTTCCTCAGACGAACTGCGATCTCTGGTCACCGGCGTGCGAGCACGACTCGGCTCCGACGCTGCACTGGTCGCATTGGCGGCCGAAATCGGTGGAAAACCCGCAGTGATCGTCGGAGCAAACGAGGCGGCCAGAGCACTCGGAGTCCGCGCCGGCGCGCTGGCCAAAACCGCGGCGAGTGTTCTCGGCGGCGGCGGCGGCGGACGCGACGACCTGGCCCAGGGTGGCGGCGTAGCAGTTTCGGCCATTCCCGCGGCGCTGGCCGCCGTCACTGGCGACCTGCCGAGGTAGCCGGTGCGGCACGGAGTGCGAGTGGGGATCGACGTGGGGAAGGTGCGCATCGGTGTCGCCCGCAGCGATCCCGACGGCATGATCGCCACCCCGGTGGCCACTGTGACGCGTGGAGCGGGCGACATCGCCGAAATGGTGCGGATCGCCGCCGAACTGGAGGCGCTCGAGTTCATCGTCGGTCTGCCGCTGGCGCTCTCCGGCCGTCACACCGCTTCCACCGGAGACGCCCTCGCCTTCGCAAAAGTTCTCGCCGCCGCCTCCACCACACCGGTGCGGATGGTGGACGAGAGGCTCTCCACCGTCTCCGCGGCGCGAAATTTGCGGGCATCCGGACGCACGGCGAAGCGCTCTCGTGCGGTTATCGACCAGGTTGCCGCCGTGATAATTTTGCAACACGCCCTCGACTTCGAACGCACCGGCGGGAACGCTCCCGGTGCTGCGGTAGTCGCGCCAGAAGGACCCTGAAACAGAAGGACTCCGAACAGTGGCAAAAACGCCAGACTTCGACGACCTCGTCAACTGGAGTGAGAATCCCGACGGTACGGCGTCAGACTCGACGCCGCAACCGAAGCCGCAGCCGACGCGGCGCGACCTCCGGCCGCCGCGGCGCAGACGGCGGCTCACCTGGCTCTGGGTTCTGCTCACCGTGATGGCGCTCATCGTCGCCGGAGGCGCTGTCGTGTGGAGCAATTTTCAGCCGCAGATCCGGCACGTTATGGGCTGGGAAGCCCCGGTGGACTACGTCGGCTCCGGTAGCGGCGACATCGTCGTGACCATCAAGAACGGTCAAATCGGTTCGGATGTGGCAACGCTCCTGCAGCAGACGGGCGTGACGAAAACCTACACGGCGTTCTACAAACTCCTCCTGGCGCAGAATCCGCCGGTGGAATTCCACCCGGGCAGCTACAAGCTCAAGAAGAAGATGAGCGCGTCCGCGGCCCTTAAGGCGCTGACCGACCCGGCCAACAAGGTCGAGAATCGCCTCGTGGTCCCCGAGGGGACCACTGCGGCCGGTGTGGTGAAGCGCATTTCCGAGCTCAGCCAGGCGACCGGAATCACCGCCGAACAGGCTCAGGCTGCCGCCGACGATTACACCTCGTACGGCCTGCCACCCGAGGCGACGCGCGTCGAGGGCTACCTCTTCCCGGCCACCTACACCCTCGGACCCGGGATGAGCGCGCACGATGTGTTCCAGATCATGGTCGCGAAGACGTTCCAGGTGCTGGCTGCCGCCGGCGTGGCACCGACCGACCGGCACCGGGTGCTCACCCTCGCCTCCATTACCCAGAAGGAAGGCGGCCCGGAAGCTGACTTCCCCAAGGTAGCCAGGGTGTGGGACAACAGGATCGCGAAGGGCATGAACCTGCAGTCCGACGCCACGGTCAGTTACGGAGTCGGCGGCACCACGATCAGCACCACCGACGCCGAGAGGGAAGACAAGTCCAACCCGTACAACACTTACGCGAACCCGGGGTTGCCAATCGGCCCGATTTCGAACCCCGGCGACGCCGCCATAGCCGCAACGTTGCATCCAGCCGACGGACCGTGGTTGTACTTCGTTCTGGTCAACGGCGAGACGGGTGAAACGGTGTTCTCGTCAACCTTCGAGGAGCACAGCGTCGCTGTGAAACAGTGGCAGAAGTGGCTGCGAGACCACCCCGGCTTCGACAAGTGACCAGGTCCACGTTCGCGGTGCTCGGGCATCCGATCGGGCACTCGCGTTCCCCAGCGCTGCACGCCAGCGCATACCACGCGCTGGGGCTGCCGTGGAACTATGAGGCCGTGGACGTCACCGAGGCGCAGCTGCCGTCGTTCGTCGCCGGATTGGGACCGGCCTGGCGGGGGCTGTCGCTGACCATGCCGCTCAAGCGCGCCGTCGTGTCGCTCCTCGACGAGTGCGACGATCTGGTCGCGATGATCGGCGTGGCCAACACGGTGCTGCTGAGTCCCGGCGTCGGCGGGGTCACTCGGCACGGTTTCAACACCGACGTCGGCGGCGTGGTGGATGCTCTCGGCGCGGCCCACGCCGATCTGCGGGATGTTCGCGTGCTCGGCTCCGGCGCCACAGCCACCTCGGTGCTCGTCGCGCTGGCCGGGCTCGGCGCGGCATCCGTCACGGTGTCCGCCAGATCGCCGCACAAAGCGGGTCATTTGCTCGTCCTCGCGCAGCAGCTCGGGGTCGAGCTCGTCATCGTCCCGTTGGACACACAGCGCGTCACTGACCCCACACTGCTCATCAGCACGGTGCCGGGAGGCGCGCAACTTGCCTTCCCGGTCCCGACTTCGCTCACCGCAAGTGCCGTTCTGCTCGATGTCGCCTATGACCCGTGGCCCACTCTGCTGGCCGCGCAGTGGGCCGAGGCAGGCGGCACAGTGCTCTCGGGGCTGGAAATGCTGATGTGGCAGGCGCTGCGGCAGGTGCGCGTTTTCGTGTCAGGCAACCAGAACACGACACTGGCGAACGAGCACGCGGTCGTTGCCGCCATGCGCGCGAGTGTCGGGTTGGCAGTCACACACGAGTGACCCCAGCGCGTTATGGGAAGATCGATACATGCTTCGATGGTTGACCGCAGGAGAATCGCACGGCCCGGAACTGGTGGCGATTCTCGAGGGTCTGCCGGCGGGGGTGCCGCTGTCGATGGACCAGGTGCGCGCCGACCTCGCACGACGCAAACTCGGCTTCGGCCGCGGTGCTCGGATGAAGTTCGAGGCCGATGAACTGGCGTTCTCCAGTGGCGTACGCTTCGGCCTGAGCATGGGCAGCCCGATCGCGCTGCGCATCGGCAACACCGAGTGGCCGCGCTGGGTCGATGTGATGAGCGCGGAACCCGTCGACCGGCAGACGCTGCCCAAGGGACGCGGCGCCGCACTCACCCGGCCGCGGCCAGGTCACGCCGACCTCGTCGGCATGCAGAAATACGGATTCGACGAAGCCCGGAACGTGCTCGAGCGTGCCAGTGCCCGGGAGACGGCGGCCAGGGTGGCGCTCGGCGCCCTCGTGCGCTCTTTCCTGGCCGAGCTCGGCATCCGGCTCGTCAGCCACACGCTGGCCATCGGTCCGGTGCGCGTGCCAGAAGGATCGCCGCTGCCGCACCCGGACGACGTCGGTACGCTCGATGCCGACCCGCTGCGCTGCCTGGACCCGGCGACCTCGAAGCTGATGGTCGCCGAGGTGGAAACCGCACAGCAGGACGGCGACACGCTCGGCGGGGTCGTCGAAGTGCTCGCCTACGGCCTTCCGCCTGGGCTGGGGTCGTACACCCATTGGGACCGCCGCCTGGACTCGCAGCTGGCGGGCGCGCTCATGAGCATCCAGGCGATCAAGGGCGTCGAGGTGGGCGACGGATTCCTCACCACAACCAGGCGCGGATCGAACGCGCACGACGAACTGGTACAGACCGCGGAGGGGATCGCCAGGTTGACCGATCGCGCCGGTGGAACCGAAGGCGGGATGAGCACGGGCACCGTGTTGCGTGTGCGGGCCGGGATGAAGCCGATCTCCACCGTGCCGCATTCGTTGCGCACGGTCGATGTGGCGACGGGCGAAGCCGCCGGGGCGCACCATCAGCGCTCGGATGTCTGTGCCGTCCCTGCCGCCGGAGTCGTAGCTGAGGCCATGGTCGCCCTCGTGCTCGCCGGTGCGATCGTGGAGAAGTTCGGCGGGGATTCGCTCCCGGAAACCAGACGCAATCTCGAGGGGTACCTCTCGAGCATCCCCGGGAACCTTCTGACAGCGGCCGAGAGTTCCGGCGAGCAGTGAGCTCGGCACATCCGCTCGTCGTCATCATCGGCCCTCCGGGGGCGGGGAAGAGCCGGGTCGGCAAACAGGTTGCTCGGCTGCTGGACAGCGCCTTCGTGGACACGGATCGCCGGATCGTCGACGGGCATGGTCCGATTCCACAGCTGTTCAGCCGGTTCGGCGAGGACCACTTCCGCACCATCGAACGGGTTGAGGTGGCCAAGGCGCTCGGGGAAGACGCCGTGGTCGCTCTGGGTGGCGGCGCGATCCTCAACGCCGACACCCGGCACGAGCTGGAGACCGTTCCGGTGGCCCTGTTGACGGTCAGCCGCGAGTCGGTGCAGTCGCGGATCTCAGGGACCGGACGCCCGTTGCTGGCAGACGGACTCGCATCCTGGGAACGCCTCGTGGCGGACCGGAATGACCTCTACCAATCGTTGGCCACGCGCACCTGGGACACCTCCGGCCGCGCGGTTGACGGCCTCGCCCGCGAGATCGCCCAGTGGAGCCGCGACCTGCTGGATGCGCGGCGCTGACCGAGCCCACCGAACCAACAATTTCAAGGGAACAAGACACTAATGAGGATCACAACATGACCACGACGACAATCACCGTGAACGGCCCGGAGCCGTATGACGTGCTCATCGGCAACGACATCATGGACACGATCGCGAAGCTGGTGGGTCGAGACGCCCAGAAGGTCCTGATCGTGCACCAGCCGACGCTTGCCGCACTGTCCGCGCAACTGCGGGAGGGGCCGCTGGCCAATTACGAAGTGCTGATGGCAGAGGTGCCGGACGGTGAACCCGCCAAACGCATCGAGGTCGCCGCCTGGTGCTGGCAGATCATGGGCACGGCTGACTTTAGCCGCACCGATGTTGTGATCGGCTTCGGCGGAGGAGCGGCGACGGACCTGGCCGGCTTCGTTGCTGCCACCTGGCTGCGCGGGGTGCGTCTCATTCAGGTTCCGACAACTTTGCTCGGCATGGTCGACGCGGCAATCGGTGGCAAGACTGCGGTCAACACCAGCGAGGGGAAGAACCTGGTTGGAGCCTTCTACGCGCCGTCGGCAGTGGTCGCTGATCTCGACGTGCTGGCGGGTCTCGGGCAGATGGAGATCCTGGCCGGTTTCGGAGAGGTCGTGAAGTGCGGATTCATCGCCGATCCGGAAATCCTCGAGGCGATCGAGTCCGACGTAGACGTGGCCACGGATGCGACCAGTGACGTGTTCCGCCACCTTGTCGAGTTGTCGGTCGGCATCAAGGCACGCATCGTCGGGCGGGACTTCAAGGAGTCGGGCCCGCGGGAGGTGCTCAACTATGGCCACACGCTCGGGCACGGCGTGGAGTTCGCGGAGCGGTACAAGTGGCGGCACGGCGCAGCAGTGAGCGTCGGCATGATGTACGCCGCAGAACTCGCGCGGCTCGGCGGACGGCTCAGCGACGAGGTGGTGGAACGGCACCGCAGCATCCTGTCATCGCTGCAGTTGCCGACCTCCTACCCTCTGGACCGGTGGAACACTCTGCTGGAGGCCATGCAGCGCGATAAGAAGACCCGCGGCGGGATGTTGCGATTCATCGTGCTCGACGATGTCGCCAGGCCGACGGTGCTGGCGGGACCCGACCTCAGTCTGCTGTTCGCTGCCTATCAGGAGATCGGTTTCGAACGCGGCGGCGTGCAGAAGACGGGAAAGAGCGTCAAGTCCCGGTAGCCGCGCGCCCAAGCGATGCTCGGGACCGTCAGCCGTGAGCGAACGCGACCGATATGCTTTCGACATGGTCGCGGTGCTGGTGTTGAACGGGCCGAACCTCGGACGGCTCGGCTCGCGCGAGCCAGACGTGTACGGTTCCGGAACGCTTCACGACCTGCGCGCGCTGTTGCACAAAACGGCGCCGGAGGGCACAGCCATTGACCTGCGCCAGACCAACGACGAGGCAGAGCTGATCGGCTGGCTGTATGAAGCCGTCGACAGCAAGACCCCTGTCATCCTTAATCCGGCGGCGTTCACGCACTATTCGTACGCCCTGCGGGACGCCGCGGCGTTAGTCACCAAGGCCGGCATCACGCTCATCGAAGTGCACATTTCAAACCCGCACGCGCGCGAGGAGTTCCGCCACACGAGCGTGATTTCTGGCGTAGCGACGGGTGTCATCGCCGGTTTCGGGTTCGGCTCGTACGTGCTCGCGTTGGACCACATTCTGCGCGCGGCATCCTGAACAACGTAAACTTCTCTGTCGGCGCTGTTTCTGCGCCGCTTCCCAACCGAACGGATCTCATCTCGCATGGCTTCAACCGCTGACATCAGGAACGGCGTCGTCCTCAATATGGACGGCCAGCTTTGGACCGTGATCGAGTTCCAGCACGTGAAGCCGGGCAAGGGTGGTGCCTTCGTGCGCACCAAAGTCAAGAACGTCGTCACCGGGAAGACTGTGGACCGCACGTTCAACGCCGGTGCGAAGATCGAGACCGAGGTGGTCGATCGCCGCGAGTTCCAGTACCTGTATAAGGATGGCGACGCGTTCGTGTTCATGGACGTGGCGGACTACGACCAGATCACCATCCCGGGCACCATCGTCGGTGACGCTGCAAACTTCATGCTGGAGAGCCAGAACGTCACCGTCGCATTACACAACGGCGATCCGCTCTATGTCGAACTGCCGGCATCCGTGGTGCTCGAGATCACGTACACCGAACCCGGCTTGCAGGGGGACCGCTCTACCGGGGGCACGAAGCCCGCCACCGTCGAGACCGGCTATCAGATTCAGGTGCCGCTGTTCCTCGAGCAGGGCACGAAGGTCAAGGTCGACACTCGCACGGGGGATTACCTCAGTCGCGTGAACGACTGAGTCGGGCAGCTCGATCAGATGAGTGCCCGGACCAAGGCGCGTAAGCGCGCTCTCGACCTGTTGTATGGTGCGGACCTGCGTGAGATCTCGCTCAACAGTGCTCTGGCCATGGAGGCTGCGCGCGCTGTCAGTGAGCCAGACCGCGCCGCATCATGGGACTACGCCCGACAGATAGTGAACGGTATCGCCGAGCACGGCGACGAAATTGATGAGCTTATCGAGACCTACGCGCAGGGTTGGAGCATCGACCGGATGCCCGTGCTCGACCGCGCTATCGTCCGGATCGGCATTTGGGAGATTTTGTTCAACGAGGACGTTCCCACCGGTGTGGCGATCTCGGAGGCCGTGGAGGCCGCGAAGTCTCTCAGTACCGAAGACTCGGGTGGGTTCGTCAACGGGCTGCTCGGGCGGATCGCGCAAACCAAGCCCACGAAGCCCTAACGATCGCCCGGTAGCACCCTCCGCCGGGTGGGCGAGCACGTCGCAGTCATATGGGCACGGGCAGTGTCGGTGGTCTGGTGTTGACTATGGCTATGGGAGATAGCTTCGATTCTTCGGCGGGTGTGCCGATGTTTGCTGCGTGGGTCTCAGGCGGACGGCTGTGTCGGTGGTTGGGTGTGTGATTGGGTTATGGAAAACATCTTCGGTACATGCGTCCCGGATGCGGCCGGACTGGCTGCGATGGGGGTGGCGCTGGGGGAGTTGGAGGGGCCTTTGGCATGGGAGTCGGAGGACTGGGACTTAGAGGGCTGGACCCCCGAGGGCTGGACAGACCCCAGCACCGACACCACCGGCGCCGGCACTGATTTCACCGGCATTGATTTCACCGGCACCGTGAGTGCTGGTCCGACTGGTAGGGATCTGTTTGGTGATGATCCGGTCGGCTCGATCGATGTGTCGGGGGCGATCCGGGCGGGTGTTGGCCGGGTTACTGGGTTGCAGGTGCAGCTGTCCCGGTTGCAGGCGCTGCAGATGCGGGAGTTTGCGGATTTGGTCGGGCGGGTGGAGTCGGTCCTGCCGGACACGGTGAGTGTGCAGCAGCGGGAGTGGGCGCACCGCTCGATGGCGGCCGAGTTGGCGGTGGCCTGTCGGGTGTCGACTCCGACGATGATGGCCCAGCTGGCCGAGGCGCAGCTGCTGGTGACCAAGTTCCCGGCTACCGTGGACGCTTTGCAGCGTGGGCGGATCCAGGCCGGGCATGTGCGCATTATTGCCGTGCATGGTGGGTGTATTGAGGATGCTGGGGTGCGGGCCCGGTATGAGGAGCTTGTGGTGGAGCGTGCCCAGCGGGTCACTCCGGGCCGGTTGGCCAAGTTCGCGGAGTTGACCGCCGCCCGAGTGGGGGAGGTGTCTTTCGAAGACCGGCACAGCAAGGCCCGTCAGGGTCGGTGTGTGCGCCTGTCCAGGGGTGAGGACGGTATGTCCACCCTGAGCCTGCAGGTGACTACCTTGTTGGGGTCGGCGATGTGGGATCGGCTGACCGAGCAGGCCAGTGCGATCCACAACGACAACGAACACAATGCGGGGGATCCGCGTAGTTTTGATCAGATCCGCACCGATCTGGCCTGCGAGTTGTTGTTGACCGGGCAACCCACCGGCGATTCGGAGGCACCCCATCGGGCTGGGGTGGGGATTCGTGCGGAGGTGTCGGTAGTGATCCCGGTCATGTCGCTGCTGGGCCAACCGGCGGTGGCCGGATCGCGGCTGGATCCACCGGTATTGGCCGGGGCCGGACCGATCGGCATGGACGACGCCCGCAGGTTAGCCGCCGACGCCCCGGAGTTGGTGCGCATTCTGACTCATCCGGTGACCGGGATGGTGCTGACTGTGGATACCTACCGGCCGTCGAAAAGGTTGCGACGATTCCTGCGAATGCGCGACGGCCGATGTCGGTTCCCGGTGTGTAACCGGGCCCCCAGACGCTGCGACATCGACCACACCCTCGCGTGGGAGTATGGCGGTAAAACCACGCCAGAGAATCTGGAATGTCTCTGTCCCGGCGACCACACGCTCAAACACCACAGCCCCTGGACGGTACGCCAACTCGCCCCCGGCATCCTGGAATGGACCAGCCCCTTGGGCCAGGTCATCACCGACCAACCCGACAGCGACATCCCCGGCAGCACCACAGGCAGCACCGCACCCTTCTAAACCCACAAAGCGAGTGGGTGGAGTCCAAGCTCGGTGCGGGGGAGGGCTCAACAGCCGGAGCGATATAGTGGTGGCATTGGACATCCTTGAATTCCGCCCAGAGAGACGGGGAAGGGGGTCAGGATGACTGCACGGGTAATCTTGCAGCACTCTGATATCACGCGCGCACTGACTCGGATCTCACACGAGATCCTCGAGTCCAATCGCGGCGCATCGGACCTCGTCCTTCTCGGCATCCCCACTCGGGGTGTATTCCTCGCCGACCGCATCGGCCACACCCTGGCAGGCATCGAACCCGGCGCACTCGTCGGGTCTCTTGACGTCACCATGTACCGCGACGACCTGGCTCGGAACCCCACCCGCGCACCGGCCCCGACCCGACTGCCGGAGGGCGGCATCGACGGCAAGACGGTCGTACTCGTCGACGACGTGCTGTACTCCGGCCGAACCATTCGCGCCGCTCTGGATGCCATCGCGGACCTCGGCCGCC
>JBDSDO010000053.1:0-9835 GCA_039920505.1 Terrimesophilobacter sp. | reverse complement strand
GCGGTACAGCTCGAGAAAGTCCATGCCCTGCAGAATCTGGTAACTGAACTCGGTGTAACTGATGCCCTCGTCGGACTCGAGCCTGGCGCGAACGGCATCCTTCTTCAGCATCGTGCCGACACGGAAGTGTTTGCCAATGTCTCGCAGAAAGTCGATCGCCGACAGGGGCGCCGTCCAGTCCAGGTTGTTCACCAGGCGGGCGGCGTTCTCCCCGTCGAAGCTCAGGTACTTCGAGACCTGGCCCTGGAGGTAGCCCACCCACTCGGCCACGACATCCTTCGTGTTGAGGGTCCGTTCGGCGGTAGGGCGGGGGTCGCCGATCAAACCGGTGGAACCGCCGACCAACCCGAGAGGACGATGTCCCGCCAGCTGCAGGCGCCGCAACAGTAGCAGTTGCACAAGATTCCCCAGGTGCAGGCTGGGCGCGGTGGGGTCGAAGCCGCAGTAGTAGGTGATCGGCGGCCCGGCCAGCAGCGCTTTCAGCGCTTGGGGGTCTGTCGACACGTGCACGAGGCCCCGCCAGAGCAGTTCCTCCCAGACGTCGGGGAAGGACTCATCGTTGCGCTGGGATGCGAGGGCTTCAGTTTCGATCGTCGACACGGCTCCAACGCTAGCAGCGCGAAATCGTCAGGCGGGTAATCCCCACAGGGTTGATTACATATGATCACCCCTGTATGGTTGATGCATTAGACATCAAGTCTCAAAGCTTGTGATGGAGCGTGCATGTTCGTCCTCACCGCGGATCAAGTCAGTAGCCGCACCACTCCCGATCGGGTAGGGGCCACGCTCCGGCGACTGAATAGAGGCTTCAGCGACCGGCTCAGACTCCCGGCAGAACGCACAGCCGGAGACGAATTGCAGTTGCTCGTCGCAGCTGGCGCGGACGCGCTCGAGGCCTGCCTCCGCCTGGACCGCGAGGGGGGTTGGAGCATCGGCGTCGGCGTCGGCTCGGTCAATCTGCCGTTACCGGCAGGCGTCCGAGAGTCCGCCGGCGACGCCTTCATCGCTGCCCGCGCGGCAGTGGACCGGGCGAAGAAGCGGCCGACTCGATTCGCCATCGAACACGAGCACTCCCCCGAAGGCGCAGCGGACGCCGAAGCCCTCATTGATCTGCTGCTGATTCTCAGGTCACGGCGGAGCAGTGAGGGCTGGGAACTTTACGACCTGCTCGGCAGCGCCGGCACACAGGCCGAGGCCGCCGCAACACTCGGGATCACACCGCAGGCGGCGAGCAAGCGGGCACTCGCAGCCGGTCTCCGGGTGGAACGCGCGGCTATGGCTCCCCTCGCCCGCCAGCTCGACAGGCTCGATCAGAACTGAACACCGTCCGCCAGTCGTCCTCGCGCATCCGGTGGGATGCTCATACGCTTTACACGCGTGGTCGCCCGGCGGGCGTCAGGGAAGGCGGACGATGATCCTGAATATTGTGCTGTGGTGCGTGCTCCTGCTCGCACTGTACGGCGCGGCCGCCGCCGCCGTCGTGGCCAACCGGCCGGGCAGGCACTGGTTCGCCGTACCGGCGGTCGTGCTGGTGGCGGCCTTGATCGTGTGGGCGGTGTCCGGAGGAGTGGCCAGCGCTCCCGGCCTCGGGTTCCTCATTGCCGCGGGCATTGGCCTGCTGCTGCTCGCCCTGGTGGCGGGCAGCCCCCTCGTCTCCCTGGTGCTTGAGTTCGCCAGCCGTGGCGCAGTGCCGGTAGGCAATCATGGCGTGCTCGCCATCGACGTCAAAGGAATCGTCCCCGTCGAGCGTGAGATCCTCCGCGGCGGCATGACGATCGGCTATCTGGAACGGCTGGCGGTGGTGGGCTCCGCCTTCGCGGGACAGCCGGCCGCCATCGCGGTCATCGTGGCGATCAAGGGTCTCGGGCGGTTCGCGGAGCTGGAGAACTCCGCTGCCCGCGAGAGGTTCATCATCGGTACCATGGTCAGCTTGATCTGGGCCGGCGCCTGTGCGGCGCCGCTCGTGCTGTCGCTGTAAACGATCAGCGCCGGTTCTCGTACACCCCCACGACGTTGCCTTCGGTGTCTTTGAAGTAGGCGTACCGACTGTTTTCATCGAGGATCTGAATCTCGCCGACCTGTTCGCCACCGCCGGTGATGATCGCTTCGAGTGTTTCCTCCAGGTCATCCACCGTGATCACCACCGTCGGGTGCGGCACCACCCCGCGCCGGTGGATGTCTCCCCCGATCCCACCGTCGGAGGCGCCGATCATCGTGGTCGTGGCATCCCAGTCCTCGAATTCGAACCCGAACACGTTGCCGTAGAACGTCTTCGCCCGCTCGATATCATCCGCGGGAATCTCGAAGTGCTCCACCCTGGCCATCGCCTCAGCTTGCGCACTTCCGGCTGGGCCGTCAAGCCCTCTTCTTGGCGGAGTGCCGCTTGTACGGCGACACGCTCCGCTCCCCCGGCAACCAATAACGCCACGGGAAATCGTCGCCGCCGCCGGGTCCGGACAGTCCCGTTCTCGGCCCTGTCGCATACGGCAGGCCGCCGTCGGACAACTCCAACCGGATGTGACTGGTCGCCAGATCGGCGCCGCCATCGGCGAGGGTGATCCCCAGAGCGACGGTGAGGCGCGCGGGGCCTCGGGCCAGATCCGCGTCGCGTTTGGACGTGAGCCGGCGGCTGCGCGCCAGCTCGAGACCACCGACGATCTCGCCACCTCGCAGCAGCAATCCGGATGCGGTGCCCTCCGGGGAGCACACTACGTTGGCGCAGGTGTGCATGCCGTAGGTGAAATAGGTGTACAGGTGCCCTGGTTCGCCGAACATCACTGCGTTGCGCTTGGTCTTGCCACGGAATGCGTGCGACCCGGGATCGTCGGAACCGTGGTACGCCTCGACCTCGGTGATCCGCAGCGACACGGAGCCTTCCTGAGTGGTGCAGGTGAGCACGCTGCCGAGCAGCAGCGGGGCGACCTCGAGTGAGCGGCCGAGCAGGAGGGTCCGATCGAGCACTATCGTGAGGCCAACCCCAGGGAATCGGAGACGGCGGCCAGTCGCTCGTGCAGGTGATCTCGCTGTTCGGCGACCCGCGCAGGAGCGGTCCCGGAGACTCCGGCTCGGCTGGCAAGCGATCCTGCCACGGTGAGCACGCCGCGCACCTCGCCGGTGAGGTGCGATGAAATTTCCAGGTATTGCTCGTCGCTCGGCTCGCTCAGGCTCAGGCCGCGCGCCTCGCAAAACTGCACGAGCGCTCCGCTGATCTCGTGCGCCGAGCGGAACGGGACACCCTGCGTGACGAGCCACTCCGCGACATCCGTCGCCAGGGTGAAGCCCTGCGGGGCCAGCTCGGCCATCCGCCCGGTGTCGAAGCGCATCGTTCGCACCATTCCGGCGAAGGCCGGGAGCACCATCTCCAGTTGCTCGACATCGTCGAACACCGGCTCCTTGTCCTCCTGGAGGTCGCGGTTGTACGCGAGAGGAAGTCCCTTGAGGGTGGTGAGCAGGCCGGTGAGGTTCCCGATGAGCCGTCCGGACTTGCCGCGCGCGAGCTCGGCGATGTCGGGATTCTTCTTCTGCGGCATGATTGACGATCCGGTCGAGTAGCCGTCGTCGAGAGTGACGAAGCCGAACTCCGGCGTGTTGTAGAGGATGATCTCCTCCGCGAAACGAGACAGGTCGATGCCCAATTGCGCGGCGATGTAGGCGAACTCGGCAACGACGTCCCGGCTGGAGGTGGCGTCGATGGAGTTCTCGCTGACGCCGGTCAGGCCGAGTTCCCGGGCGACCAGCTCCTGGTCGAGGGCGAGCGAGGTTCCGGCGAGCGCCCCGGAGCCGTACGGCGAGGCCGAGGCTCTGGCCGTCCAGTCGCGCAACCGCTCAAGGTCGCGCACCAGTGGCCAGGCATGGGCGAGCAGGTGGTGCGCAAGCAACACCGGCTGGGCGTGCTGCAGGTGAGTGCGGCCCGGCATGGCCGCATCCGGATGCGCGGCCGCCTGGGCGTCGATCGCGTCGACGAGGCTGACCACGTGGTAGGCGATCGCTCGCGCATGGTCCAGCAGGTAGAGCCGGATCAGCGTCGCGATCTGGTCGTTGCGGCTGCGTCCGGCGCGAATCTTGCCGCCGAGTTCGACTCCGGCACGCTCGATCAGGCCGCGTTCCAGGGCGCCGTGCACGTCTTCGTCGCCGTCGGCCGCGGCGAAACTGCCGTCCGCCACGTCAACGAGCAGCTGGTTCAGCGCATCCGTCATCGCGGTGAGCTCTTCTACGGTCAAATAGCCGGCGGCCGCGAGTGCTTTGGCGTGGGCGCGGGAGCCGGCCAGGTCGTATGGTGCGAGCTGCCAGTCGAACTGGGTCGACTTGCTCAGCCGCGCGAGCTCCGCGGATGGACCACTGGAGAAGCGGCCGCCCCAGAGGGTGCCTTCGTGCGTCGTGCCCTCGTTGACCGCACCCTCGTTGACCTGGGCCATCCCGGCTCCGCGCTACTTGCCGGCCGCGAGGTCGCGGCGCGCGGAAATCTTGCTGGGCAGGGACCACAACTCGATGAAGCCCTTGGACAGTGACTGGTCGAACGTGTCGCCGGTGTCGTAGGTGGCCAGGTCGAAGTCGTACAGGCTCTGCGCGCTGCGCTGGCCCGTGACCGTCGCGCGGCCGCCCTGCAGTTTCAGGCGGATGTCACCGGACACGTGCTTCTGCGTGTCGTCGATGAAGACGTCGAGGGAGCGCTTGAGGCTGGAGAACCAGAGGCCGTCGTAGACCAGATTCGACCACTCTGCCTCGACCGTGCGCTTATAGCGGTTCAAGTCCCGCTCCAGAGTGAGACTCTCGAGCGCCTCATGCGCGGCGATCAGCGCGGTCGCGGCGGGCGCCTCGTACACCTCACGGCTCTTGATGCCAACCAGTCGGTCCTCCACGACGTCGATGCGGCCGATGCCGTGCTTTCCGGCGAGGGTGTTGAGCAACTCGACCGCTTCCAGCGGAGTGATCGCGTTGCCGTCGATGGCGACGGGGATGCCGGCGTCGAAGGTGATGATGATCTCATCGGGCTCGCGGTAGACATCCGGGTCCTGGGTGTACTCGTAGATGTCCTCGATGGGCGCGTTCCACGGATCTTCGAGGAAGCCGGTCTCCACGGCGCGACCCCACACGTTCTTGTCGATCGAGTATGGGCTCTTCTTGGACTGTTGGATCGGGAGGTTGTGTTCTTCGGCGTAGATGATGGCCTTATCGCGGGTGAGGGCGAGGTCGCGGACCGGGGCGACCGACTTGAGCTCGGGGGCGAGGGCGGTGACTGCGGCCTCGAAGCGCACCTGGTCATTGCCCTTGCCGGTGCAGCCGTGCGCGACGGTGTCGGCGCCGAGCCGGGCAGCGGTGGCGGCGAGGTACTTGGCGATGAGCGGGCGGGACAGCGCGGAGACCAGTGGGTAGCGCTTCTGGTACATCGCGTTGGCCTTCAGGGCGGGCATCAGATAGTCGGTGGCGAATTCGTCGCGAGCGTCCACTACGACGGCATCCACCGCACCGCAGGCGAGGGCGCGCTTGCGGATGTCGTCCATGTCTTCGCCGCCCTGTCCCACGTCGACGGAGAGGGCGACCACTTCTTTGCCGGTCGCGTCTTTGAGCCAGCCGATACCCACCGAGGTGTCCAGCCCGCCGGAATACGCCAGGACGACGCGATCTGCCATGTTTCTCCTTGGTTGAAGGTGTTGTTCAATTCTATTGCCGGGCTCTGAGGCCTGTTTGTGTGTCGCCGTCCGCCGAGCGATAGCCTTTCGGGCGAGACAGGCTGCCGCGGCGGGCTGTTTCGCCCGGAAACCTATCGCTCGTGGGAGTTATGGGCGAGCAGCCAGACCATGAGCGCCTTTTGGGCGTGCAACCGGTTCTCCGCCTCGTCCCAGACCACGCTCTGCGGACCGTCGATGACGTCCGCGGTGACCTCGAAGCCACGGTCGGCCGGCAGGCAGTGCAGAAACAGCGCGTCGGGCTTCGCGAGAGCCATCAGCTCGGCATCGACCTGGTAGCTATCGAGGGTGGTCAACCGCTGCGCCTTCTCCTGTTCCTTTCCCATCGACACCCAGGTGTCGGTGACGACGACGTCTGACCCGGCGACGGCCTCCGCGGGGTCGGTGAACAACTCGACCGACCCGCCCGTGCGAGCAGCGATCGCCTCGGCGTCGGCGACGACGGAGGCGGCCGGCGAGTAGTTCGTGGGCGAGGCGACCCGGACATGCATGCCGGCCGTGGCCCCGGCAAGCAGGTAGGACTGCGCCATGTTGCAGGCGCCGTCGCCCAGGAAGGTGACCGTCATGCCGGCAAGCCGGCCGCGGTGTTCACGAATGGTGAGCAGATCGGCCAGGAGCTGGCAGGGGTGGAAGTCGTCGGTGAGAGCGTTGATCACCGGCACTGTGGTGCCGAGGGCCATCTCTTCCAGCCCGGCTTGTCCGTAGGTGCGCCAGGCGATCGCGGCGACCTGCCGTTCGAGCACCCGTGCGGTGTCGGCGGCGGTTTCCTTGCCACCGAGCTGGCTGCTGGCCGTGCTGATGATCAGGGGCACGCCGCCGAGGTCGGCGATCCCGACGGCGAACGACACGCGTGTGCGGGTGGACGACTTGTCGAAGATCACCGCGACCGTCTGCGGGCCGGCCAGCGGCCGCACGGCGAATCGGTCCTGCTTGAGCTCGATGGCAAGGTCCAAGATAGCGGTCTGTTCTGTCTGGGTGAGATCGTCGTCGCGCAAGAAGTGACGGGTCATGCCACAGCCTCCAGGGTTTGGCGGAACAGGGTGATGAATTCGTCGATTTCGGTGTCACCGACGATGAGTGGCGGCGCGAGGCGGATGCTCGACGGGTTGGGGGCGTTGACGATCAGTCCCCGGCGCATCGCTTCCGCGGCGATCTGCTTGGAGACAGGCTTCGACAGTCCGATGCCCAGCAGCAGTCCCCGGCCGCGGACTTCCGTCACGAGCGGCGAACCCAGTCCCAGGATTCTGGTGCGCAGTTGTTCCCCGCGAGCGGTCGCGTTCGCGAGCAGGTCCGAGTCTTCGATCTCCTGCAGCACGGCGTTCGCCGTCGCCGTGGCGAGCGGGTTGCCTCCGAAGGTGCTGCCGTGTTGTCCGGCGCGAAACAAGTCGGAGGCGGCTCCGAAGGTGATCAACGCGCCCATGGGCACTCCCCCGGCGATGCCCTTGGCCAGGGCGATGGCGTCCGGAGTGATGCCGTAGCGCTGAAAGGCGAACCAGGTTCCGGTGCGGGCGACGCCGGTCTGGATTTCGTCGAGCACGAGCAGGGCACCGTGTTCGGCGGTGAGCTCGCGTGCGCGTTGCAGGAATCCGTCGGGGAGTTCCAGCACGCCAGCCTCGCCCAGGATCGGCTCGACGAAGAGCGCGGCGACATGGTCGTCGATCGCCGCCTCCAGCGCCTCGATGGTGGCCGGAATGTGTTCGACGCCGTCCAGCAGCGGCTCGAACGGCTCACGGTAGGCGGCCTTCGAGGTCAGCGACAGGGCACCCATGGTGCGGCCGTGAAACGCATCGTCGAGCGCGAGGATGCGGGTGCGCGATCCGTCGCCGCGATTCAGTCTGGCCAGTTTCACCGCTGCTTCGATCGCCTCTGTGCCGGAGTTTCCGAAGAACACCCGGCCCTGTTCTCCCGCCCCGGAAAGGCGCTGCAGCCGTTCGGCGAGCTGGATTTGCGCCGCCGTCGCGAAGTAGTTGCTCACGTGCACGAGCGACGCGGCCTGCTCGCTCACCGCTTGTACCAGCACCGGATGCGCGTGTCCGAGCGCGTTGACTGCGATGCCGCCGAGGAAATCGAGGTACTTCCTGCCGTCTTCGTCCCAGACGTAGCAGCCTTCGCCGCGCACCAGAAGGGCCAAGGGTGTGGAGAAGGTGCCCATCATCGCGGCAGCGTAGCGGTCGCGCCAGGGCGCTGTCGTTGTCGCCGCCGATGACTGCTGCGTTGCCGGAACCTGCCCGGTCCGATCGTTGCTGCTCACAGTTCTACCTTCCTCATCTGTTCTGCGCGTGTCGTTCAGCGTTGCGCCGGCTCGACCGTGGTGCCACCGACACCGAACGGAAGCCGCACCAGCGCATGGCTTTGGGTACCGTCGACGATGGCCGCGTAGTCGACGCCGCCGCGCACGGCGTCGAGGCAGGCCAGCACTTTCGGAATCATCCCGGAGGTGACCGTGGGCAGCAGCGCCTGAAGTTCCAGGGTATCAATGCGGGATACGAGCGACTCGCGGTTCGGCCAGTCGCGGTACAGGCCGGGAACGTCGGTGAGCACCAGCAGCCAGCTCGCGTTCAGCGCGATCGCGACTGCCGAGGCTGCGGCATCCGCGTTGACGTTGAGGCTGTGGCCAGGATGCGCGCGGTCCGGGGCAATGGACGACACGACAGGAATGCGGCCGGCATCCAACAGCGCCAGGATGGGCGCCGGGTTGACCTCGTCGATGTCTCCGACGTGACCGAGGTCGACCTCGTGGCCGTCGACCACCACGCCGCGGCGCCGGCCGGTGAACAGGGATTCGTGTTCCCCCGACACGGCCCTGGCATAGTCGCCGTGCGCGTTGATCAGCGCGGTCAGCTCCCCGCTGACTTCCTCGGCGAGCACATCGTGCACCACCTGGATGGCCTCGGTGCTGGTGAAGCGGTAGCCGCCCCGGAACTCGGTGGGGATGCCGGCGCGCTGCAGCGCCGCCGAGATCTGCGGTCCCCCGCCGTGCACGACGACGGGGCGGATGCCGGCGCGCAGCAACGCCACCACGTCGGCCGCGAAGTCACGCTTGAGGGCGTCGTCGACCATCGCGTTGCCGCCGAATTTCACGACGACGGTGTCGCCGCGGTGGTCCTGCAACCAGTTGTCGTCGTCCATCAGCTCGCGTATGCGCTGTTCTCGTGCACGTAATCGTGAGTGAGGTCATTGGTGAGGATGCTGGCGTGCTCGTTTCCTGCACCCAGGTCGATGAGCACGTGCGCGGCACGCGCGGTGAGGTCTACGAGCTCGCGCGGCTGGTCCGGACCGCCGGCTCGGCACACCCGGATGCCGTTGATCGTGACGTCGATGCCATACGGGTCGAAGGCGGCCGAGGTGGTTCCGACCGACGCCAGCACCCTGCCCCAGTTGGGGTCGTTGCCGAAGATCGCGGTCTTGAACAGGTTGCTGCGGGCGACGGCGCGGCCGACCTCGACGGCGTCGTCCTCGGTCGCCGCGTTCACCACCTCGATGGTGATGTCGTGGGACGCTCCCTCGGCATCCTGCTGCAGCGCCTGCGCGAGCGACCGGCACACTTCGGTGAGCGCGTCGGTGAACTCCCCCGCGTGCGGTGTGATGCCGGAGGCGCCGGAGGCCAGCAGTGCGACGGTGTCATTGGTGGACATGCAGCCGTCGGAGTCGAGCCTGTCGAAGGTGACCCTGGTCGCCGCGCGCAGCGAGGCGTCTAGCGCATCCGCTGGCAGGTCGGCGTCGGTGGTGAGCACGACGAGCATGGTCGCAAGTCCGGGGGCGAGCATCCCGGCGCCCTTGGCCATCGCGCCGATGGACCAGCCGTCTCGTCGCACCAACGCCTCTTTCGGATGCGTGTCGGTGGTCATGATGGCCAAGGCCGCGTCGTGCCCACCACCCTCGGACTGTGCGTCCCCGGTGAGGGCGTGACAGGCGCCGGTGACGCCGGCTTCGATCTTGGCCAGGTCCAGTTGCTCGCCGATCAGACCGGTGGAGCAGATCAGGATGTCCGCTGACGAAACCTCCAGGAGCTCGGCGGCCAGCTCTGCGGTGCGGTGCGTAGCCTGAAAACCTTCGGTGCCGGTATAGCAATTGGCGCCGCAGGAGTTGAGCACGATGGCGGAAACGACGCCGTAACCGATGACCTGCTGGGACCACAGCACCGGGTT
>JBDSDO010000052.1:0-18183 GCA_039920505.1 Terrimesophilobacter sp. | reverse complement strand
GGAGGCGAGCCAGAGCTCGGTGAGGTCCTCGAGGGTGAGCTGTTCATTGTTCACGCGCACGGTGAACGACCCACCGGTCCCGTCGGGCACCGTGAGCACCGGGTGTCCTTCGATCGCCGACCGCGTCGCGCCGTACGCGTGCTGACTGCCGGCATCGGTGTCGGCGGCGTCCCCCGGGTGGGCGCTGACGAGGTAGTGCAGTTCGACGAGGACCCGGTCGGCCCCGCGCGAGTCGTTGCCCGAGCGGTACCGAGCCAGGTCGTCCCGGTAGAGGAAGAGGTTCATGGAGGGACCGCTCACGCCACGGCGCGCGGCATCCGGTGGCCTGGCGGTGGCCTGCACCGCCGGGCCCGAGGCGAGGAACTGTTGCAGGGCGGCCGTAGTCGCGGCGATCGCCTGCCCGTACTTCTCGAACGTTGGCATGGCGGCTCCGATGTGCGGATGCGGTGGGCTGTGGCAGCCACGACGGTACTCCGATCGGCAGGCAGGGTCGATCCCCCGCGTCCGAAACTCAGGGGAAGCCACGCCCGCCTCGGACGACCGATACCGTTCCGGACCAGTGATACGACCGCGGCCGGCTCATTCGCCCGAAATCCTATCGCTGGGCAAACTATCGTCTCGGCCGGCGCGGATTCTGCGACAATTCACGGATGACAGACTTCTCAACAGATCGATCCGGTATGATGGCCCTCGGCCGACGGCCTGTTGTACTCGCCGTCGACCTCATGCACTTCTACTTCGATGCCGGAAGCCCGATGTGCCTGCCGAACACGGCAAGCCTGGAAGCAGCCACCCGGGTCATTGGGGCCGCGCGCGGCGCAATCCTTCCCGTGATGCACGCGCGCACGGTGTTCGGAGTCGGCGGAGTTGACGGAGGACTGTCTGTATACAAGGTACCGGCGCTGCGACTGCTCATCGGCGACAATGACATGAACGAATTCATGCCTCAGGTCACGCCCCGGGAGGACGAACTCGTCCTGAACAAGCAGTACGACAGCGCATTCTTCGGCACAACACTGGCCACCACGATGCAGGCCAACGGATTCGACACCGCGATCATCGTCGGCGTGACCACGAGTGGAGGCATCCGGGCTAGCGCCGCCGACGCGATGCGTCATGGCTTCTTCGCCGCGGTGGTGCAGGATGCCGTCTCGGACCGCACGACGGAGGTGCACGAATCGAACCTTTTCGATATCGCCGCCAAGTATGCGGACGTGCTCAGCGAAAGCACCGCCATCCAGTACCTGAGCGCTGGCCACTAATGCATCCTATGTACGACTGTTGCGGTTGCGGCTGGTTCCAGTCCCCGCTGAACGATAGGTTTTCGGACGAAACAGGCCGCCGCGGCAACCACACTCGTCCGGAAAACTATCGCTCGGCGCGAGTTACCGAGTGCTGATCTGCTTGAACTTGCGCACGGCCAGCGGCACGAAGATCATCAGCGTCACCACGATCCCGATTAGAACGGTGATGATCGGATACCGCTGCGTCCAGACATCCGACACCGGCGAGCCCGGCGGCACGTTCCCGAACAGTTGCCGGGCCGCCTGCACCAGCGCGGTCACCGGGTTGAGCTCGGCGAACACCCGAAGCGGCGCGGGAAGCGTCTCGCTGGGCACGAACGCGTTCGAGATAAACGTGAGCGGGAACAGCACCAGGAACGACACGTTGTTGATCACCTCCGGGCTGCGCACAAGCATCCCGAGGAACGCCATCACCCAGGACAGCGCGTAGGCGAACAGCAGCAACAACCCCACCGCGGCCACCGCCTCGAAGAAGCTCGACCGCACCCGCCAGCCTACGATGAGGCCCGTCGTCATCATCACGATCATGGAAATCACGTTGATGAGAAGGTCGCCATTGGTGCGGCCGATCAGCACGGCGGATGGGCTCATCGGCAGGCTGCGGAAGCGGTCGATGATGCCGTCCTTGAGATCCTGAGCCATCGCCGAGCCGGAATAGGTTGAGCCGAACACCACCGTCTGGGCGAAGATGCCGGCCATGATGAATTCCTTGTAGCTGCTGCCCGGGATCTCGATCACGCCGGAGTAGATGTAGGTGAACAGCAGCACGAACATGATCGGCTGCAGCGTGGTGAACACCAGGATGTCCGGCACTCGCTTGATCTTGATCAGGTTGCGACGGGTGGTGATCCAGCCGTCGGAGAGCCAGTGCGAGAACGCGGATGCGCCGGGTCGGGCGGTGCCGTAGGTGCCGCCGTGCAACGTCGTCGTCATGATGCCTTCCGCTCTGCTTTCTTCCGGTGAGATTTGTCGCTCGTGTCGCGGGACGTCCTGCCGCCCGGGTGGGTCACAGCTTCTTCCTCCGCCCCGTCCTCCTCGGCGACGTGTCCTGTGAGCCGCAGGAACACATCGTCGAGTGTCGGCCGCCGCATCCCCGCGTCGTAAAGGTGGATACCGCGGTCGACGAATTCGGCGAGGATCCGCTGCAAAGCGTCCGGCGCGTCCGCCGCCTTCACGGTCAGCTCACGTCCATCCCCGGACACGGTCGGCTCGGCGCTGCCGAACCGGGTGAGGATCTCCTGCGCGGCGATCGAGTCATCCGGCGAGACCAGGTTGATCTCCACCCGTTGCCCGCCGATCGACGCCTTCAGCTCATCGGCAGTGCCCTGCGCGATGACGCTGCCCTCGTCGATCACCGAGATGCTGTCCGCCAGTTGGTCGGCCTCCTCCAGGTACTGGGTGGTGAGCAGCACGGTGGTGCCCTCGCCGACCAGGGTGGTGATGATGTCCCACATATCCAGCCTGCCCTGCGGGTCGAGGCCGGTGGTGGGTTCGTCCAGGAACAGCACCTTCGGCCGGGTCACCAGGGCGCCGGCGAGGTCGATGCGGCGACGCATTCCGCCGGAGAATCCCTTCACCGGCCGGTTCGCCGCCTCCGTCAGCCCGAATAGGCCGATGAGTTCACGGGCCCTGGTCCGGGACGCGCTGGCCCCGAGGTGGTAAAGGCGGCCGACCATGTCGAGGTTCTCGAAACCGGTGAGGTTCTCGTCCACCGCGGCGTACTGTCCGGAGACGCCGATGATCGGTCGGACGCGCTCCGGATGCCGGATGACGTCAATCCCGTCGATGACCGCGGTGCCCGCTTCAGGACGGATCAGCGTCGTCAGTACCTTGACGGTGGTGGTCTTGCCGGCTCCGTTCGGGCCGAGCAGCGCCGTGACAGTGCCCTGCGGCACGGCCAAGTCGAGCCCGTCGAGCGCGTGCACAGGTTTCGCACCGCGTGGCGTATAGGTCTTCTTCAAACCGGATGCCTCGATAAAAGCCATCCGGGAAGTGTAACCGGCGCCACTACTGCGCGACACCCATTGGCAAGATTAGGCGAGGAGTGCGCAGGGTCAGCCCTTCACGGCGCCCATCGTGAACCCGGAGATGAACCGTGCCAGGAACAGGTTGAAGATCAACGCGATCGGCAGCGCGATGAGCAGAGTAGAGGCCTCCAACGACTGCCAGAAGAACACATCGCCGCGGATCAACGCCGTGGGCACGCCGGTGGAGACCACCTTGTTGGCGGTCGGGGAGATGAACACCAACGCGTAGATGAACTCGCTGGCCGTCAGCGTGAACGCGAACACCACGACCGCGACAATGCCGGGGAACAGCAGCGGCAGCACCGTGTGGATGATGGCTCCCACCCGGCTGTAGCCGTCCACCATCGCCTGCTCCTCGATATCTCGCGGCAGCGCCTTCAGGAATCCGATCAACAACCAGATCGACACCGGCAGCGTGATGGTGGGATACACGACCACGAGTGACCACGTCGAGTCCTGCAGCCCGAGCCACACCACCAGGCGCGACAGTGACAGGAACAACAGGCTCGGCGGGATCAGGTAGACGAAGAAGATCGCGATGCCCATCGGAGTCGACCACCGGCGGTCGAACCTGGCGATCGAGTAGGCCGCCGGGATGCCGAGCGCGAGAGTGATGAGCACCACCAGGATGCCCACCCACAGCGTGTTCCAGGCGAAGATCGGGAAGTCGGTGCTGGTGAACAGATAGGTGATGTGATCCAACGTCGGCGACAGGTTGTAGATGAACGGATTGTTCGTCGGGTTGTAGAGATCCGCGTTCAGTTTCGTGGCAGTGATTGCGCTCCACAGGAACGGTCCGCCGCAGGCGAGCGCCACCAAGATGGCAAGGAAATAAAGGCCAACCCGTCCCATGACATGTCGGCGCCCGTAGCGGCGCCGCAGCGCATCCGTCTCCCGCGTGTCTGGCAGCACGGGGTTCGCCAAAGTGGTGGTCATCAGAAGGTCTCCATCTTCCGCACCGAGCGCAGGATGGCCACCGCGGCGGCCAGCAGTAGCGGGAACAGGAACAGCGCGATCGCGGCACCCTGCCCGATGTCGCCGCCGGCGATGCCGCGCACATAGGACCAGCTGGCGAGCACCTGGGTGGTGTTCGTCGGCCCGCCGCGGGTGAGGATATACGGCACTGTCATGTCGGTGAAGATGAAGATCGCGCCGAACAGGGCCGCCACGGCGATCAACGGCGCGGTCAGTGGCATCGTGATCTCGAACATCCGGCGCCAATATCCGGCACCGTCCACCCTGGCGGCCTCGGGGATGTCCTTGGGGATCGACAGCAGCCCGACGAGCATGATCACCGCGGCCAGCGGCACGATACGCCACACCTGCACCGCGATCACGGATGCCTGCGCGAGCGTCGGCTCCCCCAACCAGTACATGTTCCCCTCGATCAGCCCCCACGCCCGCAGCACCCAGTCGATGGGACTGTAGATCGAGTCCAGCAGCCACAGCCAGGCGACCGAAGACAGCGCCACCGGGGTGGTCCACGGCAGCAGGATCAAGAAACGCACCACCCATTTGCCGTGAAAATCGGCGGCGAGAATCTCCGCGAGCAGGCCGCCGAGTACGACGATAAGCACCAGCGAGATCGCGGTGAACCACAGCGTGTTCCACAGGGCGGTCCAGAACACGGGGTCCTGGAAAATCAGTTGGAAGTTCTTGAAACCAACCCACTGGAAGCTCGAGTCGCCGGTGGTCACATCGCTGAACGCGAACGCGATGGCCAACGCAAACGGGATGCCCACCAGCGCGATGATGTACACCACGGTCGGCACCAGGAACAGCCAGGACAGGAGGCCGTCTCGATCCGCCATCTTCAGGCGGACCTCGGCAACGGACGCACTGCGGGACTTGTCGGCGACGCGCAGCTCAGACACCGACGGCTCCCACCGGCGCCACTGTCGTGCGCAAGCCGGTGACCTTGTCGAAGTAGCGCAGGCGGTCCACGCCGATCCCGAACTTGGCGACGGACCCTGGCGTGATCGGCGTCGTGATCGTGGAGGGAAGCCGGGCGATGACCTGGGCGTCTTCGCCGAGATTCAGCACCGTGCCGTAAACGTGCCGGTCGCCGGAAAGATACTCGATCCGGTCGACCGCGAAGTCGATCGGCGCGAATTCGCCACGAAGTTCTTGCGCGGGCAGCATGTGCTCTGGCCGCAGCCCGACCAGGTCGTCGTCGCGGGTGATGAGGTTCATCGGCGGGGAGCCGATGAAGGTCGCTACGAACGTGTCGGCGGGGTTGTCGTAGACCTCGGCGGGCGGGCCGACTTGGCGTACCTTGCCGTGATCGAGTACGGCGATCCGATCGCCGAGACCCATCGCCTCCGACTGGTCGTGGGTGACGTAGATCGTCGTGGTGCCCACTCGTTCCTGGAAGCGCTTGAGTTCGTCGCGGGCGGTAGCCCGCAACTTGGCATCCAGATTGGAAAGTGGTTCATCGAGCAAGAACACCGCAGGATTGCGCACCATTGCCCGGGCCAGAGCAACGCGTTGCCGCTCGCCGCCGGAAAGTTGCCGGGGTTTCCGGTCGAGCAACCCGCCCAGGCCCAACACTTCGGCCGCCTGCCGGGCCTTGCTCTCGCGTTCCGATTTCTCCATGTGCGCCGCGCGCAGCGGGAAGACGATATTTCCCATCACGGTCTTGTGCGGATACAGCGCATAGCTTTGGAACACCATCGCGATGCCGCGCACGCGCGGCGGCAGCCCGTTCACCACGGTGCCATCGATGAGGATGTCACCGCCGGTGGGCTGCTCCAGGCCGGCGATCATCCTCAGCAGCGTGGTCTTGCCACAGCCTGACGGCCCGAGCAGGACGAGGTATTCGCCTTCGTTGGTGGCAAGGTTGACCCCGTCTACTGCTTGCTTCGTTCCACCGGGGTAGACCTTTGAGAGGTCCCTGACCTCGACGGTTACCGCCATACTGTTTTCTCCTTCACGTCAGCGTCGCTCACGCGGGCGCTGACACGCCGCGTATCACCATCCATCCGAAAGGGCGTCAACCGCCGACGAGGCCACGGGCCCGCCATTTGGTGAACACCGCCTCGACCTGGGTCTGGGTCTGTGCCACTGTCTGCTCCGGGGTCAGTTCCCCGCGGGCTGCTTTGGCGAACATGTTCGGGATCAGGTAGGTGGCAAGCACCTCGCCGATCGCCGGGCTGGACGGCCCCGGATGCCCAATGCTGGCACTCCACTTCGCCGCGTCCTCGGTGCTGCCCAGGAAGGACAGCTTGTCGACCGGCGTTGCGCCGAACGGGTCTTTCTTCAGCCAGGCCGGTAGATCGGGCGCGAGCTTCGGCCAGGCCGGGAAGTCGTACATCTTCGACGCGTAGCTCGCCGACGCGAAGTTCGCCGTGTAGTGAAACAGGAACTCTTTCGCGGCGTCCACATTGCCGGAGTGCTTGGGCAGGATCCAGTTGTAGAGCACGTGCTGGGCGGCGAGCGCTGCCTTCGGCCCCTTCAACGCTTTGGTGAAGAAGACGTCCTTGGACACCTCCGGGTTCACCTCCTGTGCCGTGCGCCAGGCAGACAGGGAGTTGAGAATGTAGCTCAGCTTGCCGGCGATGAGGCCCTGGTTGTTACTCGCCGCGTTCCAGGAGAACACCTCCGGCGTCATCGCCTGTTGGTACAGCTTGGTCATGTATTCCACAGCGGCGATGACCTCGGGCGAGTTGAGGACGACCTTCTCGTTAGCATCCTGCACCGAACCGCCGAACGACCACATCAGCGCGTGCGTGGCCATGTTGGAGTCGAGTTCCTGCGACATGCCGAGACCAACCTGAATGCCCTTGGACTTCTTGATCTCCGTGGTCCCCTTGAGCAGGTCGTCCCAGGTGGTCGGGCCGTTGGCCATACCCACCGGCTCCCAGAGGCTCTTCCGGTAGTTGCCGGGATCCGGCACCCAGCCGGGGGCAAACGCGTAATACGTGCCGGTGTTCGGGTTGAAGCTGGACTCCTTGCAGATTTCCAGCTGCTGCCCGAACCGTTTGTTGCACTCGACGGTGACGTCTTTCATGTCCAGAACACCGGGTTCGAACTGGGACAGAGTCGCGATGTACTGCATCATGTCGTGGCCTTGCCCGGCCTGGATTTCGGAGGCGATCTGCGCCGGCACGTCGGCCAGCGCGATGTGGTCGACGCGCACGTCAACGCCGACCTTCTTGCCCCAGTCCGCCGCGAACTTGTCGAACCAGGTGTCAGCGCTCGGCACGAAGTGACTCCAGAGCAGGATGCTCAGGGTGCCGCTGACCTTCGTGGACGGCTTCTCGAAAGTCTCCTTCGGTGCTCCGCCAGTCCCGCTTGCCGGTGCTTTCGAGGTGCCGGGCGAGTTGCCCGGTTCGCTTGCGCAACCCGCTAGTGCGGCGGTCGCGGCGGCCAGCCCCGATACTTCGAGAAACTGACGACGATTCCAGGGACTCAATCCTGCCATTGCTTGCCTCTTCCGATGTCTTCGTTGACCCGATGGTCGTGACCGTACTCCTGGCAGAACGAGCCTGTCAACATATGCCACATTCGGAATACGTTGCTGTGGCCGATCACCGAGGGCTAATTGCACCACGCGTCCACGAATGGCGCGGTGCGCCGCATCCGCATGGCATCCTCTCGGACGCTTGCGGCACACGGCGGACTCGCCAGCCGGGTAGCCTGTTCTGGTGCGAATCCTCGTCCTCGGTTCCGGAGCCCGCGAACACGCCATAGTGACGGCGCTGCTGCGGGAGAACGCGGTCCATGACATCACCGTGGCGCCCGGCAACGCAGGTATTGCCCGCGACGTGTCGATCGTCTCTCTCGACACGACCAGCGGTGAACTCGTGGCGCGCTTCGCGGCAGACAACGACATCGAGCTCGTCGTTATCGGCCCCGAGGCGCCGCTGATCGCCGGCGTCGCCGACCGGGTGCGCCAGGTCGGCATCCCGGTGTTCGGGCCCGGCAAGGCGGCCGCGCAGTTGGAGGGCAGCAAGTCCTTCGCCAAACGCATCATGCAGGAGGCCGGGGTCCCCACCGGACAGGCGATGCGAGCCACGACCATCGCCGAAGCCGCGGACGCGCTGGACAAGTATGGTGCGCCCTACGTGGTGAAGGCGGACGGCCTCGCCGCGGGCAAGGGAGTACTCGTCACCGATGACCGGGACGCCGCGCTGGCCCACGCCGAATATTGGCTCGGGCACGGCGGGGTGCTCGTCGAGGAGTTCCTCTCCGGGCAGGAGGTGTCCTTGTTCCTACTGTCCGACGGCCAGGACGTGTTGCCGCTGGCGCCGGCGCAGGACTTCAAACGGCTGCACGACGGCGACGCCGGGCCGAACACGGGAGGTATGGGGGCGTACTCACCGCTGCCCTGGCTGCCAGCCGGATTCGTCGACGATGTGATCGACACAGTCGCGCTGCCGACCATTCGCCGGCTTGCCGCAGAGGGAACGCCGTTCGTCGGACTGCTTTACTGCGGACTCGTGCTCACGCCCTCCGGCACCCGGGTCATCGAGTTCAATGCGCGCTTCGGCGATCCGGAGACGCAGGTCGTGCTACCCCGGCTCGCGACACCGCTGAGCGGCCTGATGTACGCGGCGGCGACCGGCGGATTGGGCAAGCTGCCCTATCCGAAGTTCTCGGACGAAGTGGCCGTCGCGGTGGTACTCGCCAGCGAAGGATACCCGAACGGCGCGGAGGTCGGTCGTCCGATCACCGGGCTCGATGAGGCGGCGGCGGTGCCTGGCATCAGTCTCGCCTTCGCCGCCACTGCACGCTCCGACGGAAAGTTCGTCACGACCGGTGGGCGGGTGCTCAGTGTGGTCGCGACCGCGGGTGATTTCGCAACGGCGCGATCGCGTGCGTACCAAGCACTCGACGCGATCGGGCTGGAGGGCGGGCAGTACCGCACCGACATCGCCGCCGGCGTCGCCTAACCCGGCCCTTCGACGGCGACCAGCTCCATCAACATGGACACCACCGTTTCCGCCTCGCATCATTCAGGACGGTGTGGGACTGGTGAGGCTGCTGTTGCGGTTGTCGGTCTCAGTACCGGTGATTCGCCACATCCGTCACACCACGTCCTGAATAATGAAAACGGTACCGGACGAGAGTGCGACCGGGTGCGGTCCTGAATAATGGAATCGTGATCGCGAGCGACGAAACCCTGCCCGGCTGGACCCGCCTCTACTCGGGGAAGGTGCGCGAACTCTACACGTCCCCGGAGCATCCGGATCAGGTGCTCATGGTCGCCAGCGATCGGGTCAGCGCGTTCGACCACCTGCTCGAGCCGGGTATCCCCGGAAAGGGCGAACTGCTTACCACTCTCAGCCTGTGGTGGTTTGACCGTCTCGATGGCATCCCCAACCACCTGGTCGAGGACGCGGCGGTGCCGGATGCCGTCAAAGGCAGGGCGATGCTCGTGAAGGCTCTCGACATGTACCCGATCGAGTGCGTGGTGCGCGGTTATCTCGCCGGCAGCGCCTGGGCCGAGTACCAGACCACGGCCAGCATCTGCGGCGTCGCCCTGCCCGACGGGCTTCAGTTCGGCGACCGGCTTCCGGAGCCGATCTTCACCCCGGCATTCAAGGCGCCGCTGGGGGAGCACGACGAGAACATCACCTTCGAGCGCACCGAGGAGCTCGTCGGCCCCGTGGCAACCGAGTTGCGGCAGCTGTCGCTCACCGCATACTCCCGGGCGTCGGCGATCGCCGAGGCCCGCGGCATCCTGCTCGCCGACACAAAGTTCGAGTTCGGTGCCGATCGTGACACGGGCGACACCACGCTGGCGGATGAGGTACTCACCTCCGACTCATCGCGCTACTGGGATGCCGAGGACTGGGCCGCCGGGCGTCGGGCACAAAGTTTCGACAAGCAAATCGTACGCAATTGGTTGGTGGAGCACTGGGACAAGATGGGGACTCCCCCGCAGCTGCCACAGCACATCGTGGATCGGACGGCGGCACGGTACCGGGAACTCATTGAGCGCCTGACAAACCGGTCTGTTCCGCCCTGCGATCCTGTTTGAGACGCACGAGTCACTCGTCCTGGCCGACGCCATCCGGCCGATCATTGTCCCCCGGCTCGGACACTGCCCGGCTCGTGCGGCGCCGTACTGAGGCGATAGTGCCGCTCGTGACCAAGTATCCGGCGTAGGCGAGCAAGAGTACCGCGACCAGGGGGACGATCCACGACCGCTGCTGCCCGCCGACGGCGTTGTTCACGTATCCGAGCCACGGCACGCTGTACCACACGGTTCCCTTGACCTGCGCCTCGATCACGGCAGGGTCGGCTTGGCCGTTGTTGTCGCCCTTGGTGACGAAGGTGAACGTGCCGTCGCTCACCGAGTTCACCCCAATCACGCGGTGCGATACGACGGCGGGATCACCGGAGCGAATCTGATAGGTGAGCACATCACCGATACCGATCTGGTCGATGGGCGTCGGCTTGACAACGATCAACGTGCCCGGCGGTAGCGTCGGCTCCATGGAACTGGTGAGGATCGTCATGGGAGTGGCTCCGGCGACCTTGGGAACCACGATCACGACGAGCGCAAGCAGGAGGATCAGTCCGAGCACGCCGATGCTGATGCCGAGGCCGACATAATGCACTACACCGTGACCCCGTTCGCGATCGCTCATTCTTCGTGCTCGCGCCTGCGCCGGGCCAGCAGCAGCGCGATACCGACTCCGACCAGCACGGCCCCGAAAAGCAGCGGGAGTTGGGGGTCGGTGCCGGTCGTCGCCAGATTCGCCGGCTCGGATTGCTTCGCGTTGAACACCGGGACGTCGACGCCATCGACGCAACCGCGGTCATCCGGCGTCGGCATATTGGCGTCGGTGAGCGAGATCCGCAGATTCAACGCGGCGCTCTCCCGTTGGGCCACGGCATCCGTCACGGAACTCATCATCGCAAGAGTGAGTGACACCTGCACGCTCCGACCCGCCGGTATGGCCGCGCCCGACAGCAGTAGGGCGCAATCGCCCGCCGTCCCGAGCGCGAGCGGATCGCCGCTCACCTGTTCGACCGACCCCTGCAGCACCAACGACCGGGCGAAAGCGGCCGCGGATGCCGTCGCGCCCGTGGCATGGAGATCGAGTGTCGCGTCGTGGGTCGTCGCATTTCTGACATACAGGTTTGCGCGGAGGCTCCCGCCGGGAACGATGGCGGCCGTGCCGAAGAGGGGGCCGGCGATGGTGGATCCGTAGCTGATTCCGTCGGTGCTGAACTGGAGGTCCTGGTTTGCGGCGTTTGCCGCTTGCGCCGGTCCGAGCATCCCAGCGGAAAGTCCGAGCGCGATGATGGCGGCCGCCGAGCGAATGATCACTTGCATGTGAAGCCCGAACTGGTGGTGGCGACGACGAGAGTGACTGACCCCGCGAGTGACCCGTCAGGCCGCTTCACGGTGATCACATACTCGCCGACCTCAGAATCAGTTTTCTTGTATTCGAACGTGGATGAACTCACCGTCTCGTAGAAGACGCCGTTGGCCAACACCGACCACGGGCCGGGCTCTCCCCCCGTGATCGTGATCTGCGCCTTGTTCTTGTTCTCAACAGAGCACCCGAGGGCGGCAACGCCCGTTCGGACGTCCAGCGGCGTCGCGGTGTTCGAAGCGTTTCCGGCGGCGTCGCGCGCCCTCACCGTGTACTTGTACGTGGTGTCGCCGCTCAGGCCGCTGTCGGTGAAGCTGGGCGTCGTCACGGTCTTCAGGTAGGCACCGTTCCGATAGACGTCGTATCCGGTGACCGCCACATTATCGGTGGAGGCCGTCCACGAAACGGTCGTCCCGGTTGCTGTCGTGTTGGACGCCACCAAGTTGGACGGCACCGTCGGCGCCTGTGTGTCGCCTGCTGCAAGCGTGACCACGCGAAGAGCGGCGGATGGGGCCGACTCATTCCCGGCCGCATCGAGCGCTGTGACCGTGTAGGAATAAGTGGTTCCGGCGCCCAGAGCGGTGTCGGTGAAATTCGGCGTCGATACCGTCGTCAGCTTAACGCCGTCCCGGTAAATGACGTACCCGGCCACCCCAACGTTGTCTGTCGACGGTGTCCACGATATTGTCGTCGCGGTTGCCGTCGTGTTCGTCGCCACGAGCGCGGTCGGCACGGTGGGCTTCTGCGTGTCCGGCGGCACCAGCGTCGTCACACCGAGTGCGGCTGAAGCAGCGGACACGTTCCCGGCGGCATCGCGTGCCGTCACCGTGTAAATATAGACCGTGGCACCGCCCAGTCACACGTCGACGAACGAGGTGTCGGACGCGGAAAGGCTGGCCACTTTTTGTGTTCCACGGTAGAGGTCATATCCGGCCACCCCGACATCGTCGGAGGACGCGGTCCACGCCATGGTGACCGAGGTGGCGGTGAGGTCGGAGGCCGACAGCGTCGGGATGCTGGGTGCTGCGGTGTCTGTGAAAGTTTGCGCGAGCGAGGCGGAGTCGGTGCTGCTCCATCCGCTGAGCTGCAGATTGACATCGAATGTCGCAACCGCGGCACTGCCGCTTGGAACACCCAACGGATTCAGCGTGGCGCTGAGGCAGTAGACATTCGTCGATCCTGCGGCGAGGGTGCCGGTCGGGCCGGCGCCGGAGAGGACCGTTGCACCGGCGGGTGCGGCGCCTGAGCAGTCTGTGGCCGATGCGGTCTTCCAGACAAGGGTCGAGATGGCGCCCGTCAGGGCCGAGGCAGCCGACCAGGCGAAGTCGGTGGTGTAGTCGGCACTCACGGTGCCCGTGTTGCTGATCGTGACCGTCCCGCTCCGGACAAGTCGGCTGGACGTGTATCCGCCGGACAGACCTGCGATGTCGATATCGGCACGGATGGAGCCGGTCGTGATGGACCCGGCGTCGACCGTGTCGGCGGCGTTCCAGAGCGCGTAGCTGCTATTTGCCGAGCCGGTCTGGCTGATGGCAAGGACGGCGATAGCCCCGCCAAGTGCGAAGACAAGGTAGCGGCCGACGCGGCGCGTGCGAGCTGCGGCCGGACCGTTGATCACAGAAGCAGTTCGCACGTCCTCACCCCCTGTGGCGCGTTGTTATCGAACGCCGGCTGCGCCCCGCCTTTAGCGGGACACAGCCGGCAGGCCGCTGAATTCGGTTACGGCTTGACCTGGGTCAGCGTGAACTGCAGTCCGTTGAGAGACACCGCGCCGTTTTGACTGCCATTGAGAGCAGCCTCATCGAACGCGAGTGTGACCGTTACGTCAACAACGGCGGTGCCGGCCGAACTCAGGGTCAGCGTGTTCCCGGAGAGAGTGGCCGGACCGCTCACCTTCGAGACAGCGAACGTTGACGTGAAGTTGCCCGTCAACGGCGCTGGGAAGGTCGGTGTCAATGTCGCGGAAAGGTCGTCACCGACGCCGGTGATGGTGAGCGTGCGCGTGTACTGGACGGTGTCGCCGGGGACCATGTGGAAGGATGCCGGGTCGATCACGCCGACGTGTCCGACGGTGATGTTCTTCCACACTCCGTCGGCGACGGTTCCGGCAGACAGAGTGAGCGAGCCGGCGTTGATCGTACCTGCGTCGACCGTTGCGCTGTCGTTCCACAACGCGAAGCTTCCTGCGCCCCCGAGCAGAAGGGCAATCCCGACCGCACCGGCCACCGAAGCTTTCGTGAACTTGTTCATGTGGTGCTCCTATTTCGTGTTTCGGGCAAAACGAATCACCGAAAGAAAGCATCCTGTTCGGATGAACTTCCCTGTCGAGTAAAGCTGTGCCACTCCCCCAAGTTGGGCATGCTCAGCCACTTGGGCTTCGCAAGTACCATGTGCCCGATATATCGGTCGCCTGATCTAGGAAGACTGTATCGGGTCGGCATTTAGGAGGACAAGTGGGGTACTGCACCCAGTCCGGGGGGTTTCGTGGAAATCCGCCAAATTCCATGGCACCGAACCCTCGTAATCGGTGCGGGATCCACAGTTTTCGTGCATTTCTTAGCCCCAGAGTGCAAGTTTCTTCTAATCTCCCGAAGGTTTTGGCAGCTTTTCACCGCGGATTGTCCCCCTGTGCGGGTACAAAAATAGGGGAACTCAGCCTCAGTGAACTCGGCGGGAAGTCCCCCATTTACGAAACACGCTGTACCCCGACTATTTTTTGTACCCCGTTGCTTATCGCACAAAAAATCTTCGTGTGGTCGACTACCGCGCCGACTCAGACAAGCCTCGAACGGCGCGCTCCTCGTCCCAGCCGGTGCGCGTCGGCCGGGCGAAGAACAGGCACGCGATCGCGCCGACGACGATCACCGCGGCCGGCAGCAGTAGCGACTGCCCCATCGCAGCGGAAAACCCCGCATGCAGTGCCGAGGGCAACGCACCCTGCCCGCCGGTTTGCGCCTCGGAGACTCCGGGGAGTTCGGCCGAAATGCGCGCCTGCATCAGCACCGCGATGCCCGCGCTGCCGAGCACGGATCCAATCTGCCGAGTGGTGTTGTAGACGCCGGATCCGGCACCGGCGAGCCACGGCGGGAGGTTGCGGGTCGCGGTCGTCGACAGCGGCGACCACATCCCGGCGTTGGCCAGGCCAAGCATGGCGATCGGGAACAGCAGGTGCCAGATCGGAACATCCGGAGTCATCATGGTGCTCAGCCAATACAGCCCGCCGCTCAAGACCAGCATGCTCGGCGCGGCGACATAGCGCGGATGCACGTAGTCGGTGAGCTTGCCGATCGCCGGCGACAGGGCGCCGTTGATCACGGCCATCGGCACCAGCAACAGGGCGGCCTCGGTGGGGGTGAGTCCGCGCACGATCTGTACATACAGCATGATCGGCAACGACAGGCTGGTGATCGCGAAGCCCACCGCCGTGATGCCGACGTTGGCCAGCGAGAAGTTCCAGTCCTTGAAGAGCTTCAGCGGCAGCAGCGGTTCGCCCCTCTTGTTGACCGCCTGCCACACGGCGAATGCGCCCAGCACGACGACACCGGCGACGATGAGGCCCCACACCGAAATGGGCCCGACAATCGTGCCCCAGTTGTAGGTCTGGCCCTCCTGGATGCCGAAGACGAGGCAGAACAGGCCGATGGCGCTGAGCACGACTCCGACGATGTCGAAGCGGTGCTGATGCGTCTGCAGCACCGGCACGTATTTCACCGCGATCACGAACGCGACGACACCGATCGGCACGTTGATGAAGAAAATCCACTCCCAACCGAGCGAATCCACCAGCACACCGCCGAGGATCGGACCGACCAGACTGGCGACCCCGGCAACCCCGCCCCAAAGACCCATCGCCGCGCCGCGGCGATCGGGTGGGAAGATGCGGGTGATCACGGCCATCGTCTGCGGTGTCATGAGAGAGGCACCGAGCCCCTGCACGGCACGAGACAGGATGAGCATCGTGATGTCGCCCGCGAACCCGGACCAGGCGGAGGCGAGGGTGAAGACCACTAGTCCCGCCAAGTACAGCTTCTTCGGACCGAACCGGTCACCAAGCCGCCCGGTGATGAGCAACGGCACGGCATACGCGAGCAAATACGCGCTGGTGACCCAGACGACGCTGTTGATGTCGGTGCGCAGCCCGGTCATGACCGCCGGGGTGGCGACGAACACGATCGTGGTGTCGACCATGATCATGAAAAAGCCGAGCACGAGCGCCCAGAGGGCAGGCCACGGCTTGGCGATGGTTTCCATGATCAATTCCTCGATGGTTCGGGCGCACAACACGTTTCGTCTATTCTGCGACGTGCTGGCAACATCCGCTCCCCAAAATGGCGGGAGCGCGCTCGGCTAGAATCGGGTCATCCACCCGTAGGCGTTCTTCTTGGAGTGATCCGTGCCCACAATTGTCGTCGAGGTTATGCCCAAGGCCGAACTGCTCGACCCGCAAGGCAAGGCCGTCGCCGGGGCGCTTGCGCGCCTGGGCAGCACCAGGTTCAGGGATGTGCGGATCGGAAAGCGCTTCGAGATTGAGCTCGACGGGCCGGCCAACGAGGCGGCGCTGATCGAAGCCCGCGAGCTGGCCGAGACCCTGTTCTCCAACGCGGTGATTGAAGATGTCGTGGGTGTGCGATTCAAGTCGGTCGAGATTTCGTCAAGCTCGACCGAGGTCGCCGGAGAGACGCACTGATGCGCATCGGCGTGATCACCTTCCCAGGCTCACTCGACGACCGGGACGCGCAGCGCGCCATCCGACACGCCGGCGGCGAGCCGGTGGCGCTGTGGCACGGCGACCACGACCTGTACGGCGTGGATGCCATCGTGCTGCCTGGCGGGTTCAGCTACGGTGATTACCTGCGCTGCGGCGCGATTGCCAGCCGGTCCCCGATTATGAGCGAGGTGATCGACGCGGCGAACGCCGGCATGCCGGTGCTCGGAATTTGCAACGGATTCCAGATGCTCACTGAAGCACACCTGCTGCCCGGCGGCCTCATTCGCAACGACCTGGGCTCGTTCGTGTGCCGGGACCAGCGGCTTCGGGTGGAGAACACCTCGACCGCGTGGACCTCCGGCTTCGCGGCGGACGCCGAGATCATCGTGCCGCTGAAGAACGGCGAAGGCGCCTTTGTCGCCTCCGCCGAGACGATCGCGCGGATCGAAGGTGAGGGGCAGGTCACGTTCCGCTACCTCAACGTGAACCCGAACGGGTCGGTGAACGACATCGCCGGAGTGTCGAATGCGCGCGGCAACGTGGTCGGCCTCATGCCGCATCCTGAGCACGCCACCGAGGAGGGTTTCGGTCCCGATACCCCAGCAGCGATGCGCAACGGCACGGACGGTCTGGCGGTATTCGCCTCGGTGATCGAGGCTGCGCTGGTCCGATAGCACTGCGCTGGCGACGTTCCAACTTTCGACTGATGCAACGCTCAGGTGGCGCTTGCGACGATAGCGGGGTGACTGTTACTGCCGCCCCCAAGATCTCCCGCCTGCCACCGCGCACCTTCTACCGCATCGTCGCCATCGGCGAAGCGGTGACCTGGACACTGCTCATCGCCGGCATGCTGCTGAAGTACGTGGCGGATTCCGGGGGGCTGCCGGTGCTGATCGCCGGGTCCATCCACGGTTTCGTCTTCATCACCTACGCCCTCACGGCGGTGCTGGTCGGCGTGAACCAGCGCTGGAGTGTGAAGCAGATCGTCGCCGCGGTGGCCACCGCGATCGTGCCATACGCTACGATCCCGTTCGACCTCCGCCTCGACCGGCGGGGGCTGCTTGAGGGCGGCTGGCGCCACACCGCCACCGATGACCCGCGCGACCATACCTGGGTGAGTCGGTTGCTGCGCTGGATGCTGAATCACCCCACGACGCTCGTCACCGTGTTCGTGGCCGGCATCGTGGTGATCATGACGACGCTGCTCATCATCGGGCCTCCCGGCGGCTGGAAGTAGCTGCATCCGCATCTATGCGGCAACCGGGGCGCTACGAGGTGGTCGTGTCCAGTTGCTTCAGCGCGTTTTCCAGCGCCACCCAGCCGAGCATCGCGCACTTCACCCGGGCGACGTACTTGGAAGCACCGGCCAGCGCGACAGCGTCACCGAGCAGCTCCGGGTCGCCTTCGATGCTGCCGCGGGAGCGCATCATCTCCCGGAACGCGTTGATCCGCGCGAAAAGTTCAGCGGGCGCCAGGCCCGGAGTGAGATCGTGCAGCATCGACACGGACGCCTGCGAGATCGCGCATCCGTCGCCGTTCCAACTGATCGATTCAACCGTCTGGCCGTCGGCGGCCACGTGCACGCGCACGGTCAGTTCGTCGCCGCAACTGGTGTTGATCTCGTGGGCGGATGCGTCGGCCGGCTTCGGCTCGCTCTCCCCGTGCCGCTGCCTGGAGTGGTCGAGGATCAGGTCCTGATACAGGGCTCCGAGGCCGCTCATCGGCTCACCACCTCCCGGTCGGCGCCGAAGAACGCGCGCACGTCGCGCATCCCGTCGAGAAAGCGCTCGATCTCCTCCGTCGTCGTGTAC
>JBDSDO010000051.1:0-24627 GCA_039920505.1 Terrimesophilobacter sp. | reverse complement strand
TACTGGATCCGGAATCCGCCGCCATCGTGACGGCGACTTACGACCAACTGACCTCGCCGCGGCGCGGCGGACCACGCTTCGTCGATCCCGGAGAGCAGGCGCGTGCCGACGCGATCATCGCGGATCCGCGAACCACCGAACAGCTCGCGCACGACGGCTTCCTGCAATTGTTGACGATCGGCGACGACGTCGCTCCCGACACCGTGATCGGCACAAACCGTCCTGCGGTGCGCGTTCTGGTGACTGAACAGTCGTTACGCGAGGGCGCCGGCCACGGTCGCATCGAAGGACAGCTGGACCCGGTCTCGGCAGCGACCATTCAACGGGCCCTGTGCGACACAGGAATCCAGCCCATCGTCTTCGATGACACCGGACAGCCACTCAACGTCGGGCGGGCCCAGCGCCGGTTCAACAAGCGTCAACGGATCGCGCTGGCGGCCCGCGACGGCGGCTGCATGTGGCCAGGATGCAACCGGCCCGTCTCCTGGACCGAAGCGCACCACATCAATCAGTGGCAACGCGATCACGGAAACACCGATGTGGTCGATGGCATCCTGCTCTGTCGCCACCACCACATGCTGCTCCACAACAACGGCTGGCGCATCACGCGCTCCGGTGCGCGGTACTGGCTCGTTCCGCCGCGCAGGGAAGACCCCGCACAGACCCCGCTCGCGATGCCGTCCAAAAGTGCCGCCTTGGCCGACCTCTTGCGTCAGAGCGCCACCCAGGAGAAGCGACGACCCGTCGACGAACCATCGGGCTAGGACTGTGCCCACGGCCCGGCACAAAGCGTGCCGAGCGCAGAAACAGCCCGGTCGGAGCGCCACCGACTAACATCGTGATACGTACGCGCACGCTGAGAGGGATTTTCTTGGGGCTACTGGACAACTTCGAAAGAGGGCTTGAGCGGGCGGTCAACGGCGCCTTCGCCAAGACCTTTAAGAGCGGTCTGCAGCCGATCGAGATCACCAGCGCCCTGCGCCGCGAGCTCGATACCAAAGCGGCAGTCGTGTCGCGCGATCGGATCCTGGTCCCGAACAAGTTCACCGTGCGCCTCAGCTCCCTCGACCACGAAAGGATGACCTCGATCGGCCCGGCGTTGATCGACGAGCTGACCCAACTCGTGCAACAGCACGCCACGGCTCAGCACTACCAATTCCCCGGCGGCATCAGCATCAAGCTGGCCGAGGACCCTGCGCTCAGCCAAGGCATGATCCAGGTCGACTCGGTCAACATCAAAGGAACCGTGCAGTGGACGCCTGTGCTTGACATCGGCGGCAAGCGGTATCCGATCACCAAATCCCGTACCATCATCGGTCGAGGCAGTGACGCAGATGTTGTGGTCGACGACACGGGAATCTCGCGCAAACACGTTGAAGTGCTCTGGGACGGTTCGCGCGCCGAAGTCAACGACCTCGGGTCCACCAACGGTTCCGAACTCAACGGTGCACCGGTCAAACGCGCGCCGCTTCCCGCCGATTCAGTGATTTCCATCGGCCGAACCCGTATTGTTTTCCGAGTGTTGGCCCAATCATCGTCGATCGATCAGTTCTCCGACCTGCGGGTCGACCCGCCGACACGCAATGACGGTGGTCGCCGGTGAGCGAACTGACACTGCTGCTCCTGAGATTCGGATTCCTCCTTCTTCTCTGGGCGTTCGTGTTCGCCGTCGTCTACGCCCTTCGCTCCGACCTTTTCGGCCAGCGCGTGCGCCGGATGCCCTCAGAAAGCCAGGCGGCAGCCCCCTTCCCCAGCGCCCCGGCCGCACCGCCCGCTCCCCCGTCCGCGGCACGGGCGCCCGGCCAGACCGCCAGCGGCACCCCGGCGACTGCCTCCTCGGCCACCCGAGTTGTCATTACCTCCGGCGCCAAAGCCGGCCAGGAACTCCCGCTCACCGGCGAACCAATCACCATCGGACGCTCCGGAGAAAGCGGCCTCGTCATCCGCGACGACTACACCTCGACCCACCACGCCAGGCTTCTGCTGTGGGGCGAAGACTGGGTTCTGCAAGACCTGGACTCCACCAACGGCACGTTCCTCGACGGCGTTCGCGTCACCATTCCCACCCATGTTCCGCTGAACACGCCCATCAAAATTGGTACGACCAGCTTTGAACTTCGGCGGTAACCGGATGCCGACAACGGGCAAGAGCGCCGCAGCGTCCCACGTGGGAAAGATCCGGGCCAACAACCAGGACTCCGGCTACGCCGGAACCAGACTGTTCGTCGTCGCGGACGGCATGGGTGGTCACGCGGGCGGAGACGTCGCCTCGGCAGTAGCGCTGCGCCGCGTCATCGAAACCGACACCGACTACGCATCGGCACACGACGCCCAATACGCGCTGCAATCTGCCTTCGTCGCTGCGAACTCCCTCTTGGCCCAAACAGTCTTCGAGCATCCAGAGTTGATGGGCATGGGCACGACGGTCAGCGCCATCCTCAAGGTCGGCGACGACGTCGCGATCGCGCACATCGGTGACTCCCGCATCTACCTGTTGCGCGACGGCGAGCTGACGCAGATCAGCGCCGACCACACCTTCGTGCAACGACTGGTCGACTCCGGACGGATCACCCCGGAAGAAGCCGCTGTGCATCCGCGGCGCTCGGTGCTGATGCGCGTGCTGGGCGACGTGGACGCCACACCGGAAATTGACACGACCGTGCAGTCGGTGCAGCCGGGCGACCGCTGGCTGCTGTGTTCGGACGGGCTGAGCAGTTACGTCGCGGACGATAAGATCCGCGGTGTGCTGCAGTCGGCGGCGAGCGCCCAGGATGCGGCGCAGCAGCTCGTCGAGGAGAGCCTCAGCGTCGGCGCTCCGGACAACGTCACCGTCGTGGTGGTCGACATCGACGAGACCGGCGACTCGGGGAGCACCCCACCGGCGATCGTCGGATCCGCCGCGCAGCCGCTGTCGTTCGAGAGCGACGCCTCCAGACGCTCCCTGCGTCTACCTACCCTGCTGCTGCATCCGCTCAAGGTCACGCTGCAGGAAGACAGCCATTTCGAGCCGGAATCGGACGAATATCTGAGCGAACTCATCGAGGAAGACCGGCGGCGCGCGAAGCGACGGCGAATCGGCTGGCTGATCGGCATCGCTCTTTCCATCATCGCGATCGTGGTGGCGCTGGTGTTCGGCTACCGCTGGACCCAAACGCACTACTACGTCGGCGCTGACGGCCAGACCGTGGTGATCTTCCAAGGAGTGCAACAGAACATCGGGCCGATTTCGCTGCACAGCGTCTACGAAGAAACCAGCCTGCGGCTCGACACTCTCCCGGCCTACTGGCGGGACAGCGTGGTCAACACGATCAGCGCGGACAATCTGGCCGACGCGAAAGCTATCCTGGACCGACTGCGTAACTCCGCCAATGACTGACACGCAAAGCACCGCTGCCATCGCCCAGCCCACTCAGGCCGGTGCGCGCAACGTATTCACCAGCAACATCAAGCTGACGCTGCACGTGCCAGCCAAGCTGCGCAACCTCGAGCTCGTTCTTCTGCTCTTCGCCTGCGGGATCAACGGCGCCGCGGCGGTGCTCGTGCAGCTCGGCGCACTCGGCACGGTGCGTCTCGACGTGATCTTCCAGGGCGCCGGCCTCGCCGTGCTCGCTCTCGGAATGCACGTCGCTTTGCGCTTCGTCGCCTCCCAGGCGGACCCGTTCATCCTGCCGATCGTCACCCTGCTCAACGGCCTCGGCATCGCCGAGATCTACCGCATCGACATCGCTCGCCACGCCTCCGGCTGGGATTCAGCCTCGGTGCGCCAGATCGTGTGGACCGCGTTGGCCATGGCCATCGCACTCGGCGTGATCATGGTCATCCGAAACCACCGCGTACTGCAGCGTTACCGCTATATCGCAATGTTCACCGGCATCGTCTTGCTGTTGTTGCCGATGCTGCCGTTCATCGGGGCGACGAAATTCGGTTCTCGCCTCTGGATCGAGATCGGCCCGTTCTCGTTCCAGCCGGGAGAACTCGGCAAGATCGCGTTGGCGATCTTCTTCGCCGGCTACCTTGTGGAAAGCCGCGACAGCCTTTCGATGGTGGGCAGGAAATTCCTCGGAATGCGCTTCCCCCGCGCGCGGGATCTCGGCCCGATCCTCGTCATCTGGGCCGCCGCCATGGCGGTACTGATCTTCCAGCGCGACCTCGGCACCTCGCTGCTCTACTTCGGCCTGTTCCTGGTCATGATCTACGTGGCCACCGGGCGACTCAGCTGGGTGATCCTCGGGATCGGGCTCTTCCTCGCCGGCGCCGTCGTCGCCAGCCAAACCCTCGGCTACGTCACCTCACGCTTCCACGGCTGGCTCGATGCGTTCAACCCGTCAGTTTACGATCGGCAAGGCGGCAGCTACCAGCTGGTGCAGGGCCTGTTCGGCCTGGCTCACGGCGGGCTGCTGGGCACCGGACTCGGTGAAGGCCGCCCCACCATCGTTCCCCTGGCCGAAAGCGACTTCATCGTCACCAGCCTGGGCGAAGAACTCGGCCTCGCAGGCCTGTTCGCCATCCTCGCGCTGTACCTGCTGTTCGTCTCCCGCGGCATGCGGGTCGGCTTCGCGGGGTCGGATGACTTCGGCCGGCTGCTCGGGGTTGGCTTGGCCTTCGTGATCGCGTTGCAGGTGTTCATCGTCATCGGCGGCGTCACCCGGGTGATCCCGCTGACCGGGTTGACGACACCGTTCCTGGCAGCAGGTGGATCCTCCCTGGTGGCGAACTGGATCATCGCGGCGCTGCTGCTGCGCCTGTCAGACACCATTCGAAACCAGCCGCGACTGGTGGTGGGGTAAGTGAACAAAGAACTGAAGCGAATCAGCACGGCGGTACTGGTGATGTTCATTGCGTTGCTGTGCTCCAGCACGGTGATCAGTGTCTTCCAGGTGGACAACCTGCGCGTCGACAGCCGCAACGTGCGCACGATGTATGACAGCTACTCCGCCGAGCGGGGTCCGATCCTCGTCCAGGGACAGCCGATCGCGGAGTCGAAACCCTCGGATGACCAATACAACTTCCAGCGTGTGTACACGAACCCGCAGTTGTACTCGGCGGTCACCGGATACTTCACACTCAACCAAGGCACCACGGGCGTCGAGTCGGCACTGAACGACCACCTCAGCGGAACCGCCAACGACCAGTTCCTGGACAAGGTCAACGCCATCCTCACCGGCGACAAGCCCAAAGGTGCCGCGGTCGAGTTGACCATCGACCCGGTCGCGCAGCAAGCCGCTTGGGATGCGCTGGGCGACTACCGCGGTGCCGTGATCGCACTGAACCCGAAGACCGGTGCGATCCTGGCAATGGTGTCCAAGCCGGCGTTCGACCCGAACCCCTTGGCATCACACAGCACCAAGGACGTGATCGCCACATACAACACACTCCTGGCCGATCCGACCAATCCACTGGTGAACCGCACCACCGCCGGCGCCCTCTATCATCCGGGCTCCGTCTTCAAACTGCTGGTCACCTCCGCGGCCATCGACAGCGGAAAGTTCACAGCGGACAGCCAGTTCCCCAATCCGCCGACCCTGCAGCTGCCGCTGAGTTCGTCGGTGCTGCACAACGCGGAAGACAGCAACTGCGGCGGCACCGCGACGATCTCGATCGCGGATGCGCTGCGTCTAAGCTGCAACGTTCCGTTCGCCCAGATCGGTGCGGCAGTGGGGCAAGGCACGATCGGCGACTACGCCAAGAAGTTCGGCTTCGGCGCGCGCATCAAGGTCCCCATGCCGGCGACGCCGAGCGTGTACCCGAAGAATATGGATGCGCCCAGTGTCATGCTCTCCTCGTTCGGGCAGGGTGACGTGCGGGTAACGCCGCTGCAAATCGCGATGGTAACTGCAGGTATTGCCAATGGAGGGACTCTGATGCAACCAACAGTGGTGCGGACTGTGACTGCCCCGAACCTCAAGGTGATCCAGTCGTTCACGCCCAAGGTATACAGCCAACCGATCAGCGCGCAGAGTAGCGCGACGTTGCGACAACTCATGGTGAACAACGTCAACAATGGCGCTGCCAGTAATGGGAGAATAAGCGGAGTCGATGTGGGCGGCAAAACTGGAACAGCACAGAACGGCGAGGGACGAGCCAATACCCTCTGGTTCACCGGATTCGCCCCCGCGAATGATCCGCAGATAGCCGTCGCAGTCGTCGTCGAAAACGGGACTGGTTTCGGCAATCAGGTAGCTGCGCCAATTGCGAGGAAGGTCATAGAGGCGGTGCTGAACAAATGAGACCCACCAGCGGCCTCACTTTCGGGGGACGGTACCAACTTTCCAGCCGCGTCGCCATCGGCGGTATGGGCGAGGTGTGGGAAGCCACTGACCTCGTCATCGGGCGCACCGTCGCGATCAAGATCTTGAAGGACGAATACCTGGGCGACCCGGGGTTCCTCGAACGGTTCCGTGCCGAGGCGCGCCACGCCGCTCTTGTGAACCACGAGGGCATTGCGAACGTCTTCGACTACGGCGAAGAAGACGGCAGCGCGTACCTGGTCATGGAACTCGTGCCCGGTGAAGCGCTGTCCACCATCCTCGAGCGCGAACGGGTGCTCTCCACCGATCGGGTGCTCGACATCGTCGCGCAGACCGCGGCGGCGCTGCACGCTGCCCACTCGGCCGGCCTGGTGCACCGCGACATCAAGCCGGGTAATCTGCTGATCACCCCGGATGGCAGGGTCAAGATCACCGATTTCGGTATCGCCCGGATTGCCGATCAGGTACCACTGACCGCCACCGGCCAGGTGATGGGCACGGTGCAATACCTGTCCCCGGAGCAGGCCAGCGGGCACCCGGCCTCCCCCACCACGGACATCTACTCCCTCGGGATCGTCGCATACGAGTGCCTCGCGGGCCGCCGGCCGTTCACCGGAGAATCCCAGGTCGCCATCGCCATGGCGCAGATCAACGAGGCGGCACCCGAACTTCCGGTCACCGTGTCGGAACCGGTGCGCAACCTCGTCTACTCCTCCATCGCCAAGAATCCCGCCAATCGTCCAGCCTCCGCGGCCCACCTCGCCAGAGCGGCGCAAGCCCTCCGACGCGGCGACGTCGCGGCGGCTGCCGCAGCGGTACCCGGCGTTGTCGGCACCGGCTCGTTGGCGGTTCTGCGCAGTCCCGCCGACAACAACCAGGCGACTCGTCTGCTCACCACCTCCTCGGAGACCGCCGCGCCCACCCGGGCGCAGGCGGCCGCGGCGAAGAAGCGCAGGAACCCCTGGACCTGGCCGCTGATCGCGCTGATCGCGCTGATCCTGCTCGTGGTGTTGGCCGGAATCATCCTCGCCCTGCAGCAGAAGAACACACCGGTCCCGGCGAATTCGTCGCCGTCGGTCAGCGCGACGACTTCTCCCTCGGCCAGTCCGACGCCCACTCCCAGCCCCACCGTGACCACGGTGAGCATCGTGAAGGGCGACTTCGTCGGTAAGACCGCCGACGAGGCGCGCGCCCTGCTGCAGAGCCTCGGGATGATCGCCGACGTGCAGGACGGAACGATCGCCCAGAACAAGGGTGACGTCGGCAAGGTGTATGACGTCAATCCGACCGGGAATTTGGACAAGGGCACGCAGGTGACGGTCAAGGTGTGGTCGGCAATCCCGGAACCCTCGACACCGAGCGCGCCCACCGTGAAGTCGTCTGATCAGCCTCCCAATGGTGGCGTTTACGTTCCGGGTACCAAAGTCACTGTGCAGTGGGTTGCCTACCAGGGTTGCCCGGCGAACACCACGCTCACCGCGTACCGGGTGAGCGTGAACGGACAGCCGTCGCCGGACAATCCGATCCCGCCGTCGACGACAACGAACACCTTCACGCTGCCCGCCCAGCCCGGCGACACCACGGTCAACTATCTGGCGGAGTGCTCCGGCATCCAATCGCCGGCGTCTCCGACGCTGACGATCAAGAGCGCGGTTCCGAATCCGTAAAGACAAGTAACGACGGCACCACCGGTTACACTGGCAAGGGATTACCGAGGCCATCCGGGAGAGCGCACGTGACAGAAGGTACTCGTCTGCTCGCCGGCAGGTACGAGATCGGGGCACTGATTGGGCACGGCGGCATGGCCGACGTGCACCTGGGCACCGACACACGCCTCGGTCGACGCGTGGCGATTAAGCTCCTGAAGCCGTCGCTGGCCACCGATCCGAAGTTCCGCATCCTGTTCCGTGAAGAAGCGCAGAAGGCCGCGAGGATGGCGCACCCGACCATCGTGCGGGTCTTCGACGCCGGCGAGGAGACCATCCGCGAGCCTAATGGTCGCGAAACCCAACTGCCGTTCATCGTGATGTAGTACGTCGACGGCCGGCTGCTCAAAGACATCATCGCCGATGGTCCACTGGAGTCGAAGGAAGCCATCCGGGTCATCTCGGGAGTGCTCACCGCTCTGGAGTACAGCCACCTCGCGCTGCTCGTTCACCGTGACATCAAGCCGGGTAACATCATGGTCACCCAAAACGGCCAGGTGAAGGTGATGGACTTCGGCATCGCCCGGGCCGTGTCCGACAACTCCGCGACGGTGGCCGATACCAGTGCGATCCTCGGCACGGCGCAGTACTTCTCGCCCGAGCAGGCGCGCGGGGAGTCGGTAGATGCTCGCACCGACCTGTACTCGACAGGTGTCGTGTTGTTCGAGCTGCTCACCGGCAGGGCGCCGTTCCTCGGCGACCGACCGGCCGCTGTCGCCTACCAGCACATCAGCGAGCAGGCACCGGCACCCAGCAGCCTCAACCCACAGGTGTCCCCGGCGCTCGACGCCGTGGTGTTGCACTCGCTCAGCAAAGACAAGTTCGACCGTTTCCAAACCGCCGGCGAGTTCCGCGCCGATCTGGATGCGGCGGCAGCCGGCAACGTCCCTGCGCACAAGCCGGGCGGCGACTTCAACGCCACCCTGTTCGGGGTCAACCCGCACGCCGTCGCCGGTTCAGAAGCTACCATGCGGCAACTATCGGCGACCAACGACGAGCGCCTCGTCCGCACTCAGACCCGGCCGCCGGTGGCGTGGATCTGGGCGGGCGTCGCCATTGTCGCAGTGATTATCGCCGCCGTGATGTTCTGGGTGCTCACGTTTCAGCAGACGCCGATCGGCGCGGACCTCTCGGTGACGGTGCCCGGAGTCGTCGGAGCGCAATACGAAGATGGTGCGCAAACACTCACCAAACTGGGACTCGTACCCAACCGGTTCGGTGTCTCCAGCGACACGGTCCCGGCCGGCGTGATCACCCGCACCGACCCGGAGCCCGGGACGGTCGTGGGCAAACGGCAGGTCGTCAAGGTGTGGGTGTCCCTGGGCAAGAATCCGGTGACGGTGCCGATACTGCGGAACATGCCGGAGGCCAACGCGGTTTCCACTCTCGAGGCCGCAAAGCTGAAATACGGTCGTACCGACAGCGAGTACTCGCCGACAATCCCGGCGGGCATCGTGCTGCGCAGCGAACCAGATGCCGGCGCAAGCGCCCACGAGGGCGACACGGTGAACCTGTTCGTCTCCAATGGCATGGTGAAGGTGCCCACCGTCACCGGGCTGCCGGTCGGCACCGCCACGGCGACGCTCACGGCGCTCGGACTGGACGTGACACCAAGACAAGACAAGAGCTGCTCCGGCGACGCTGTGACCTCCCAGTCTCTGCCGGCAGGCGACCAGCCGCAGCGGTCGAAGATGAGCCTCACCTACTGCAGCGGCTGACTTAGCTCTCCAGGTTGACCAAGGGCACCAGGTCCCGTGCGGTGACCCGGGCTTCGGGCAGCCCGGCAACGGCGAGCCAATTGGCCAGCATCAGGTAGCCACCCTGGGTGAGCACCGATTCCGGGTGAAACTGCACGCCGAACACCGGTGCGCTCTCGTGCCGCAGCCCCATGATCGCGCCGCTCTCGGTGCGGGAGGTGACGATGAGTTCTGCTGGCACCGTCGCATCCACCACCGCGAGCGAATGGTACCGGGTGGCGCGGAACGGCTGTGGCACCCCCTGGTAAAAGTCGCTCTCGTCGTGCCTGACGAGGGACGTCTTGCCGTGCATGATCTCCGGCGCGTTCGTGACCGTCGCACCGAGCGCCTCAGCGATCGCCTGATGGCCCAAGCACACTCCGAGCAGCGGAGTCCCGCCGGTCAACGCTGCGTGGACGAGAGGGATCGACACGCCCGCCGCGGCCGGTGTGCCCGGTCCGGGCGATAGCAGCACCCCGTCGTACTCGGCGAGCCGGTCGGTGGCCTCCGCGTCGGTGAAGGCATCGTTGCGAAGCACCGTCGTCTCGGCGCCCAGCTGCAGCAGATATCCGTTCAGCGTGTAGACGAAGCTGTCGTAATTGTCGATGACGAGGACCCGGGTCACGGCGCGACCGTCACGTCGTTGACGTTCACGAACGTGTTGAGCCACGGGAATACCCACTCGACCAGCACGAACAACACGATCGCCAGCAGCACCAGCAGCTCCAGGATGCGCACCCACACCGGCCCCGGCAGGAGGCGCCACAGTGCTCCGTACATTTCTAGCTTCCCTTCTGCACGAGCGCGGCTATGTCCGCCGGCGGACCCGCGGACAGCGGGTGCCACGAGTCGAAGACGCTGTAGGCGACGATTCGTTCGGCGGCGGACAACTTCGGGTTGCAGCTCGTCATCGTCAAGAGCCTGTCCGTGGTGGCCGCCGTTTTCGACTGCGGCACGGGGTCTTTCACGCCGACGCCGTTCGGATACACATACTCGGTATTGCGGTACACGTAGGTGTAATAGCCCTGTTCGGTTTGCACGTAGATGCGGTCGCCAACGCGCAGGGTGGCAATCGAGTTGAACGGCGCCCCATACGTGGTGCGATGAGCGGCGACCGCGAAATTGCCGACCTGCCCGGGCATCTGGGTGCCCGGGTAGTGGCCGACGCCGTTCTTGTTGAGCACGCGCACCGTGCCCACTCCTTCGGCAATGGACCTGGCGTAGTCGGCGCCGAATCGCGGGATGTACATGATGGCGAACTTCGTGGCTTCTGCCGGCGCCGTGGCCACGACCGGTTCGCCGTAAGCCACCGGCTGAGCGGCCGGAGCATCCGGGACCGTCGGAACGGTCGGTACGCCCGCTGTCCAGGTGTGTCCAAGCGCCGCTGCGGATGCGTTTTGTTGTTCGCCGACGAGAAGATCATTAAGCCAGAGCTGCCAGCCGAGGAACAGGAAGACGAGCACTCCGGCCGTCACCAGCAGTTCGCCGAGGACCCCGATGATGCTGACCCGGTGTCGTTCGCGGCGTCGACGTTTGCCGCGCGACGACGGTGCCGGATCATCGCTCATGTGGTCGATTCTAGGCGCTGGGCCTGGGCGTTACTGCCGGGGCGCCCAGGGGTGGCGGCCCTTTTCCGATAGAATCGGGGCATGGCCACATCGAAGACGAATGCTGCGCGCCCGGAAGAACAGCACTCCGGGAACAATGTCCCCAACCCCGTGTGGTTCAAGCCGATCATGTTTGGGCTGATGTTGCTCGGTTTGGCTTGGATCATCGTGTTCTATGTCAGCCAAGGCACGCTCCCCGTGCAACAGCTGGATCAGTGGAACATTCTCGTCGGCTTCGGAATCCTTTTCGTCGGATTTTTGATGACAACGCGCTGGCGCTGAACACCCGACGCAATTACACCACTGTAACTATCCCCACTGTGGATGAGCCTGTGGATAACTTTTAGCCGATCAGTCGGGCGGGCAGCCAGACAACACCGGCAATAGAGATCACCACGAGTCCCACCAGCACGCCGACGAGCAAGAGAACCTGCTGGTTGCGCTGCCGAGGTTGCCGTGTTTTCACGAACACCAGGGCGACCAGACCGCCGACGAGGAGACCGCCAACGTGGGCCTGCCAGGCAATGCCGGGGATGATGAACCCGGCAACCAGGTTCAACCCGATCACCACCATGAGCTGAACGCTGTTGCCGCCGAGGCGACGCTGGATCACGAAGAACGCGCCGAGCAATCCGAAGATCGCGCCTGACGCGCCGAGCACCGCGATACCGGGCGCAATGAGCAGCACTCCTACGGATCCACCCAGACCGCTGAGCAGGTACAGCGTCAGGTAGCGCCAGCGGCCTAAAGCGCGTTCCAGGATCTGGCCGAAAATCAGCAGTGAGTACATGTTGAGGGCGATGTGCAGGATCGACCCGTGCAGGAAGAGGGTCGTGATCATCCGCCAGGGCTCGAACTGCGTCCACGGCGGGAAGTAGATGAGGTCCTGCGTCGCGGTGCCGGTGGACGGCCCGCCCGTGACGTACTGCACCAGGAACACCAGGGCGCACAGCGCGATGATGCCGTACGTCACCACCGGTGAATCGGTGCGCGTACCGCGCCGCACGGCCGTCAGGATAGCCGGCTTGCGCCGCGGTGAGCTTTGACGGGCTTCTGCTACGCACTCAGGGCAGTGCACGCCGACGGCAGCCTGGGTCTGACACTCGGGACAAATGGTCCTGCCGCAGCGTTGGCAGAGGACGAAGCTTTGACGATCCGGGTGCCGGTAGCAGAAATTCGTAGGATCGTTCGACGCGTCGCTCACGCGACGTGCACCTTGGGCATCCGAACTCCCATTTCCGCTGTCGTTGACTGCGCTCAGACTTCCTCGACGGTGACGCTTTGTATCACGACGTCCTCGAGGGGACGGTCGCGGCCATCCTTCTTGACGTTCTCGATGACTTTAACCACTGCCTGGGAGGCCTCGTCCTCGACCAGACCGAAAATGGTGTGCTTTCCCTGGAGCCAGGTGGTGGGGACTGTGGTGATGAAGAACTGCGAACCGTTGGTGCCATGGCCGGCCTGCTTGCCGGCGTTCGCCATCGCGAGCACGTACGGCTTGGTGAAGTCGAGCTCTGGGTGGATCTCGTCGTCGAACTGGTATCCAGGACCGCCGGTGCCCTGCCCTAGCGGGTCGCCGCCCTGGATCATGAAATCATCGATGATGCGGTGGAAGACAACTCCGTCGTACAGCTTGTCTTTGGAGACCTTGCCAGTGGCGGGATGGGTCCACTCGATAGATCCTGTGGCGAGACCGACGAAATTGGCCACTGTCTTCGGCGCATGATTGCCGAGCAGGTTGACCTGGATGTCGCCGTGATTGGTGTGCAAAGTGGCTACGTGAGTGTGGAGAGGCATGGGCTTATTGTTTCACACGCCGGGTACGGTATCAGCGTTCACACAGGCAGCACGAGTTTGCTGCCTGTAGGCAGCATGCGAGGATAGTTGTAATTTCGAGCGAACACTTTGGAGGAGGTTTCTGATGGGAATGTCACGGAAGCGCCGGCGCGGACTGAAGCGTCTCAGGGGAAATGCCTCCGACCTGTGGGAGGACCAGCGCGAAGTGCTGGATCGCGCCACCAAGGTACTGAGTGAAGCCCGCCGTCAATTGGTCAGTGTCGGCCGCGAAGAAGTCGTGCCGCGGGTGCGGGACACCGCTGTCAACCGCGTGCTACCGACTGTCGCCACGGGCATCGTGACGACCAAGCGGGCTGCCCGCAGTGCTAGAGACAAGATCTCCGACGATATTATTCCGGCGGTGGCTGGAGCGTTCGGGTCGGCGATGACCATGGCCGAGTTGGCGAAGGACGTCAAGGTGCGTGATGCCTTTGACCGGCTGCGCAAGGGCAAGATCGTGCCGCAACAGAAATCCTCCGGGGCCGGTCGTTTCATCCTGATGAGCGTCGGAGTCGTCGCTCTCGCCGGTGTCGCCTACGCGGCCTGGCAGGTTCTCCGCTCGGATGACGACTTGTGGGTGGGCGACGAAGCTGACGGGTTCGACGAGCCGATTTCGACGCCGACGCCTCATTGAACTCGGATTTCTGTGGAGTCTAGGGGAATCGAACCCCTAACCTCCGCCTTGCAAAGGCGGCGCTCTGCCAATTGAGCTAAGACCCCGGGCACTACGACCTCATGACACACCAGTGGGGATACCAGGACTTGAACCTGGGACCTCTTCGTTATCAGCGAAGCGCTCTAACCGCCTGAGCTATATCCCCATGAGGGCAGATTCGAGGTTATCGCATCCGCCGCGATTTCTTGTAATCGTTAGTTGTTGGTGAAGCCGACCAGGATGCCGCCGGTGATCCGCACCGTGAAGTTATACAGCACCGCGACCAAGGCACCCAGTACGGTGCCGACGACGACGTTGAGCAGCGCGACGATCGAGGTGAAGAGCATCACCTTGACCAGGGAAAAGATGCTCATCACATCGAAGCTGGCATCATCGAGGATGCTCTGCATCAGCGTGTTGATCTTGTCGAAAATGCTCGTCGAGTCCAGGAACATCCAGATCAGGAAGGTCGCCACGATCATGACGATTCCTAGGCACACCGTGACGAGGAAGGCGAGCTTCACGACCGACCAGAAGTCGATGTAGACCAGCTTCAGGCGCACTTGTTTGGTTTGCACAGCACGCTGCGATTTGCGCTGGAGCTTTTCGGCGACGCTACTCATTTTCGGCTTCGTCCTTTTCCATAGGTGTCGGCTCACCTTCGGTCTGAGTTTCCCCAGTCTGCTCCGACTCCACGTCAGCGATCTCCTCGCCGTCGTCGTCTGGAACGTCCTGGCCGTCCAGATCGCGTTCGCTGTTCTTCGCCACGGCAATGATCTTGTCGTCTTCGGCGAACCTGGCGAACACGACACCCATGGTGTCGCGACCCTTGGCCGGAACTTCGGCCACCGCAGAGCGTACCACCTTGCCGCTGGCAAGAACCACAAGCACCTCGTCGTCGTCCTCGACCATCAGCGCCCCGGCCAGGTCGCCTCTGGCCTCCTGGAGTTTGGCGACCTTGATGCCTAGTCCGCCACGGTTCTGCACGCGGTACTGGTCGATCGAGGTGCGCTTGGCGTAGCCGCCGTCGGTCACCACGAACACGTATCCGGTGGATTCGCTGGCACCGTCCGACGGAACGACGGAGGCATCCAACAGCTGGTCCTCGTTCCTGAAGTGCATGCCGATGACTCCGGATGTGGCGCGTCCCATCGGGCGCAACGCATCGTCTGATGCGGTGAACCGGATCGACATCCCCTTGCGGGACACCAGCAGCACGTCCGAGTCCTCCTCGACGAGCATCGCCGAGACCAGCTCGTCGCCCTCGCGGAGGTTGATCGCGATGATGCCACCGGAGCGGTTGGTGTCGTATTCGCGCAGCAGCGTCTTCTTCACCAGTCCGCCCTTGGTGGCGAGAACCAGGTAGCTCGCGGACTCGTAGTCGCGGATAGCGAGGATCTGCGCGATCTCCTCCCCCGGCTGCAACGCGAGCAGGTTGGCCACGTGCTGCCCTTTGGCGTCTCGCCCGGCCTCCTGCAACTCGTACGTTTTCGCCCGATACACTCGGCCGGTGTTCGTGAAGAACAGCAGCCAATGGTGGGTCGTGGTCACAAAGAGGTGCTCCACGATGTCATCGGCACGCAGTTGTGCGCCACGCACGCCCTTGCCGCCGCGGTGTTGGCTGCGGTACTTGTCGCTGCGGGTGCGCTTGACATAGCCGTCGCGGGTGACGGTGACCACCATCTCCTCTTCGGGGATGAGGTCTTCCACGTTCATGTCACCGTCGAACCCGAACATGATCTCGGTGCGCCGGTCGTCGCCGTACTTGTCGATGATCTCGGTGAGCTCGGTGCTGACGATCTCCCGCTGCCGTTCCGGCTTCGCGAGGATGTCGGTGTACTCGGCGATCATCCGCTCCAACTCGGCGGCCTGATCCTGAATCTTCTGTCGCTCCAGCGCAGCCAAGCGACGCAGCTGCAGGTTGAGAATGGCGTTGGCTTGGAGTTCGTCGACATCCAGCAACCCCATGAGGCCTACGCGGGCCTCCTCAACGGTGGGTGAGCGGCGGATCAAGGCGATCACCTCATCGAGAGCGTCGAGTGCCTTGAGGTAGCCTCGCAAGATGTGCGCATCCGCCTCGGCCTTGCGCAGCCGGAAGGCGGTGCGCCGCACGATGACCTCGATCTGGTGGTCGACCCATGCGGTAACGAAGCCGTCGATCGCCAAGGTGCGCGGCACGCCGTCAACGATCGCGAGCATGTTCGCGCCGAAGTTTTCCTGCAGCTGGGTGTGCTTGTACAAGTTGTTCAGCACGACCTTGGCCACGGCGTCGCGCTTCAGCACGATGACCAGTCTCTGGCCGGTGCGTCCGGAGGTCTCGTCGCGGATGTCGGCGATGCCGGAGATCCTGCCCTCCTTGACGAGTTCGGCGATCTTCAGCGCGAGGTTGTCCGGGTTCACCTGGTAGGGCAGTTCGGTCACGACGAGGCAGGTGCGTCCCTGCAACTCTTCGACGTTGATGACCGCGCGCATGGTGATCGACCCGCGGCCGGTACGGTAGGCGTCTTGAATCCCCTTGAGGCCCAGGATTCGTGCACCAGTGGGGAAGTCCGGCCCCTTGATGCGGTGAATGAGCGCTTCGACGAGTTCTTCTTGTGTCGCATCCGGGTTCGCCAGGTACCACAGCGCACCCTCGCCCACCTCACGGAGGTTGTGCGGCGGGATGTTGGTGGCCATGCCGACGGCGATGCCGACGGAGCCGTTGACGAGCAGGTTGGGGAACCGGCTCGGCAGCACGAACGGTTCCTGAGTACGTCCGTCGTAGTTGTCTTGGAAGTCGACGGTGTCCTCGTCGATGTCGCGCACCATTTCCAAGGCCAGCGGAGCCATCTTCGTCTCGGTGTACCGAGGCGCTGCAGCGCCGTCGTTGCCCGGGGAACCGAAGTTGCCCTGGCCTAGCGCAAGGGGATAACGCAGGCTCCAGGGCTGCACCAGGCGCACGAGTGCATCATAGATTGACGCGTCGCCGTGCGGGTGGAACTGTCCCATCACTTCGCCGACCACACGGGCGCTCTTGGAGAACGCCTTGTCCGGGCGGTAGCCGCCATCGAACATCGCGTAGATCACCCTGCGGTGCACCGGCTTCAGTCCATCGCGCACCTCCTGCAGCGCACGGCCCACGATAACGCTCATCGCGTAGTCCAGGTAGGAGCGTTGCATCTCCAGCTGGAGGTCGACCTGCTCGACCTTGTCGTGCGCGGTGTCGATGTCCGGTCCGGCGATGTGATCGTCCGCTGGGACCTGCGTGTTGTCTGTTTCGTCAGCCATCAGTTCTCTGTTCTTGTCTGAAGTACTTCGTCGGGAAGATCTCGATACGGCCGCGGGCGGCCTACTCGATCCTGATCGGGCTTCGCGCGATCAGATGTCGAGGAAGCGAACGTCTTTGGCGTTGCGCTGGATGAAGCTGCGGCGCGATTCGACATCCTCGCCCATCAGCGTGGAGAAGATCTCGTCGGCGGCAGCGGCGTCGTCCAGGGTCACCTGGAGTAGCGTGCGCGTCTGCGGGTTCATCGTGGTCTCCCACAGCTCCTTGTAGTCCATCTCGCCGAGGCCCTTGTAGCGCTGGATGCCGTTGTCTTTCGGGATCCGCTTGCCTGCGGCAATCCCGGCTTCCAGCAACACGTCACGCTCACGATCGGAATAGACATATTCGTGCGGCGAGTTCGTCCACTTGAGTCGGAACAGCGGCGGTTGCGCTAGGTACACGTAGCCGAGGTCGATCAGTGGCCGCATGTATCGGAACAGCAGCGTGAGCAGCAGGGTGGTGATGTGCTGTCCGTCGACGTCGGCGTCGGCCATCAGCACGATCTTGTGATACCTGGCTTTCTCCGGGTTGAATTCCTCGCCGATTCCGGCCCCGAAGGCGGTGATCATCGCCTGGACCTCGGCGTTGCCGAGCGCGCGGTCGAGCCGTGCCTTCTCCACGTTCAGGATCTTGCCACGCAACGGCAGGATCGCCTGTGTCTCCGGGTTGCGGCCCTGAACGGCGGAGCCGCCGGCCGAGTCGCCCTCGACGATGAAGATCTCGGAGATGCTCGCGTCGTTGCTCGAGCAGTCGCGCAGCTTCCCCGGCATGCTGTTGGACTCCAGCAGTCCCTTCCGACGGGTCTGCTCGCGCGCCTTGCGGGCGGCCATCCTCGCAGCGGATGCCTGCAGAGCCTTCCGGATGATGTCGCGTGCTTGCGTTGGGTTCCTGTCGAACCAATCGGTCAGCTGGTCGCCGGTGATCCGCTGCACGAACGACTTCGCTTCGGTGTTGCCGAGCTTCGTCTTGGTCTGACCCTCGAATTGCGGCTCGGCGAGCTTCACAGAAATCACCGCCGTCAGCCCCTCACGCACATCGTCGCCGGTGAGGTTGTCGTCCTTCTCTTTGAGGATGCCCTTTTCCCTCGCGTACTTGTTGACGAGAGTCGTCAAGGCCGCACGGAAACCTTCTTCGTGGGTGCCGCCCTAGTGGGTGTTGATCGTATTCGCGTAGGTGTGCACGCTCTCCTGATAAGAGTTGGTCCACTGCATGGCGACTTCGACCGAAATCTTGCGCTCGGTATCCTCCGCCTCGAAGGAGATGATCTCCGGATGCACGACCTCGATTTTCTTCGCGGAGTTCAGGTACTCGACGTAGTCGACGAGACCTTTCTCATAGAGGTAAACGACCTCGATCGGCTCGGTCGCGCCATCCAGTCCACGCTCGTCGGTCAGCGAGATGGTGAGACCCTTGTTGAGGAACGCCATCTGCTGGAACCGGCCTCGCAGCGTCTCGTAATCGAATTGCACGCTTTCGAACGTCTCGGAGCTCGGCCAGAACGTGACCATGTTGCCGGTGCCGACATACGCCTCATCTTTGGACAACGGCGCCTGGGGAACTCCGTGCTTGTAGCTCTGGCGCCAGACGAATCCGTTGCGGCGCACCTCGACATCGAGCCGGCTGGAGAGCGCATTGACCACTGAGACACCAACGCCGTGCAAGCCGCCGGAGACCGTGTAGCCGCCACCGCCGAATTTGCCGCCGGCGTGCAGGATCGTCAGGACCACCTCGACGGTGGACTTGTTCTCGTGCTTGTTGAGGCCGACCGGGATGCCGCGGCCATTGTCACGTACCTGGATGCCACCGTCACGGCGCATGACTATTGAAATGGTGTCGCAATAGCCGGCCAACGCCTCATCGACCGAGTTGTCGACGACCTCATAAACCAGGTGGTGCAGTCCGCGCGGACCAGTAGACCCGATGTACATGCTTGGCCGCTTGCGCACGGCCTCAAGCCCCTCGAGAATCTGAATCTGGTCAGCGCCATAGTCTGGACTGGTAAGACCGGTGTTCTTGTCTGCGGGCGACTGCGCGGTAACTGACATGAAAAGGCTGGCTCCTGCCGGGGTAGATCAACTGTCGTTCCTGGCCCGGCTTCTGGATGCAGTAGCTGCCTCGGCGACTGTTTCAGTCTATCAAACGCCATGTCGCACAAAGCCGAAAACGGCCGTCTGCGGACTTCTTTTCTAGCGATCGACCTATTTTGTCCAGTCATCCGTAAGTATCCCGTGGACCGCGCCCTGGAATTGATCTGGGGCCTCTTTTCCACGAGGGGACGTTGGGTCCGACAAATCGCACTTGAGTAATCCCTGCGTCCGGGTATCTGGTGCTGATCTGGCCCACTATCGCGCCGCGCATCAGCCGGAGTTGCGTCGCCCATGCCGTGGAGTCGCAGCGCACGCTCAGAATGCCGTCCTCGATGCCCACCGGGGTTGAATGTTCGGCCGTTTCGATCCCCGCGAGCTCGCTCCACGAGGCGAGCAGTTCGGATTTGGCCAGCGGAGAATTCCACCCGAGCTTTGTGGTGAGGGCGTCGACAACCGATGACAGCGACTGCGGATCGCGGCCGGCACTGAAGGGAACGCTCGCACCTGGCTCTTTCCTAGATCGCTTGCGGGCATCGCTGGACCTGGACGAACCGTCGCCGAATACGCGTCGAAAGCGGAGGTACACCAGCCTGGACTCGGATTCCGGTTCGACTCCCAGGTCGTGTTCGTCGTGGTTGTTCTCAGTCATCCGGCGCTGTCCGGCTGTTGCGTGCCGTTCAGTTGATCCGGCCCCGGGACGATTGTGCCCGCAGAGACATGCACGGTGTGCCCGGTCAATTCACCAGGTACCTCATCGAAGACCGCAGCAGTGATGAGCACCTGAGTGAATCCTTCCACTGCCTCGGCCAGCTTGGATCGCCGGTGCTCGTCCAGTTCGGCGAACACGTCGTCGAGAATAAGTACCGGATCTCCGAAAGACGATTCTCGTCGCAACAACTGCGCAGAAGCAAGCTTCAGCGATAGGGCGAACGACCAGGACTCGCCATGGCTGGCATATCCCCTCGCGGGCATCCTGTTCAGGCCGAGAATCAGATCGTCGCGGTGCGGCCCCACGAGCGTGACTCCTCTCTCCAATTCGCTCCTCCGCAGGGTGGCCAGTCGATTTCGGAACGCAGTTTCAGTGTCGGTTGGGGTGAGCGGCCCGGTTTCTGACGGTGCGGTGTCGTCGAGGGGTTCTCCTGCCTCATCACTAGGTTCTGACCCACCGCCGAAGATGCTCAGCGAATTGGTCAGGTTCGCGTGGTGGTCGTCGCCGGCGACCGAAACATACGCAAACTTCACTTCGGGAACCAGCGCAGCCACAAGATCGGCGCGAGCCACGATGACCTGGGAACCGAGCACGACGAGGCGTTCGTCCCAGATTTCCAAGGTGGACAGTTGCTGTCCCTTCGTGCCGCTCGCGCGGGCGGATTTCAGCAGTGAGTTACGTTGCCGCAGCACCCGGTCGTAGTCGGCAAAGACTCCAGAAAGTCGCGGCGAGCGCAACACCAGCAACTCGTCGAGGAAGCGGCGCCGGCCCGAGGGCTCCCCCCGGATCAGAGCAAGATCCTCCGGAGCGAATAGGACGCTGGAAAAGTATCGCGGAAGTTCGCGCACCTTGATCGAGGAGCGATTGACTTGCGCCCGGTTCGCGGAGGATCGGTTGAGTTGCACTTCCACGAGCACGCTTCGGTCATCGTGTCTCACCTGTGCCCGCACGATGGCGGCGTCGCTGCCTTGCCGTATCATCGCGTGGTCGGTGGACACGCGATGCGAACCGAGCGTGCTGAGGTACCCGAGGGCTTCCACCAGGTTCGTCTTGCCCTGTCCGTTGCTGCCGACGAGGAGATTTGCGCCTTCAACGAATCCGACATCTGCGCTCGCATAATTACGGAAATCGGTGAGGTTGAGCCGATCGACGATCATGGCAGAGTGCTTTCTGTGATCGACGCGGTCAGTCGGCCTTCTTGACGGCGTGTCCACCGAACTGAGCACGGAGAGCCGCGACGGCCTTCATGGCCGGCGAGCCCTCTTCTTGACGTGAGACGAACCTCGCGAAAATGGATGCCGCGATTGTGGGCACGGGAACCGCATGGGAGATCGCTTCCTCGATCGTCCACCGTCCCTCCCCCGAATCTTCGACATACCCCTCGATGTCCTCGAACTCCGGGTCTTGTTCCAACGCCCGCACTAACAGTTCCAACAGCCAGGACCTCACGACGGTGCCGCGTTGCCAAGCCTTGAAGGTTCCCGTCACGTCTTTGATCAGGTCTGACCTCGCGTCGAGAAGCTCATAACCTTCTGCAAAAGCCTCCATGAGTGCGTATTCGATCCCGTTGTGAACCATCTTGGCGTAGTGCCCGGCTCCGATCTCGCCCACGTGAACAAAACCTTCCTCGCGTGGGCCTTCGGGACGGAGCGCGTCGAAAACCGGCATCGCTCGCCGCACGTCGTCCTTCGCACCACCGACCATCAAGCCGTAGCCGTTTTTCAGGCCCCAGACGCCTCCGGAAACACCCGCATCAACGTAGTGCACGCCACTTTCGGCCAGTAGTGCGCAGTGAGTGAAGTCGTCGGTGAACCGGGAGTTTCCACCGTCAATCACCAGGTCATCGGCGTCGAGAACGGTGGCCAGCTCCGCCATAACAGAGTCGGTGACCGCACCGGCGGGAACCATGACCCATACCATCCGCGGCGTGGGCAACGCGGCAACCAATTCCTCGAGGCTACCCACGTCGGACACCTCGGGGTTACGGTCGTAACCGGTCACCGTGATGCCGCGATCGCGAAGGCGGGTACGCATATTGCTGCCCATGCGACCGAGGCCGACTAGTCCTACCGAGACACTGCCGCTCAACATTGGCGTTCTTCCCTCAAGCCTTTTCAACGCAGCAGAAGATTGGGTTGCAGAAGGTATTTGTAATTGTCCGCGCCGGGTTGGTCCTTCGACGACTGACTCGTGATGAGCACCGGACCCGGTTTGTTCGGGTTCTCAGTCTTGGTGAACGAAATCCGCACAAATTCGGAGTGCACCGCCGACAAACCATCCAACAAGAACTGAGGCTTGAGCGACACTACCGTGTCCCCTCCGCTCAAGTGCGCGTCGATGGTCTCGGATGCCTGGGCCTGTTCCGACCCGATGGCCTCCAGCACCAGACCATCCAGGCTGAAGCTGAACCGGAGGGCTGCTTCCCGCTCGAGCACGAGCGACACCCGCCGCACTGCTTCGATGAGCTCGGCGGTGTTCATCACCGCATAATTCTCCACGGCTTCCGGGAAAAGACGCTTCACCGGTGGAAAGTTCCCCTTGATCAGCAGTGAGGTGACTGTCTTCTTGTCTGCGCTGAAAGCGATTAGCTCCCGCTCGTCTCCGCGGGTGATGGTGACCGACACTGTCGCGCTGTGCCCGAATGTCTTGCCGACTTCTTGCAGCGTGCGGGCTGGTATCAGCGCACTGACGGTTTCTTGGTCCGTAGGTTCCGCGGAATCCCACTCAACATCGCGGACGGCGACACGGTACCGGTCGGTGGCGATGAGACTCAGATTCCCTTGGGAGATCTCCAGTTGTACGCCGGTGATCACCGGCGTTACATCGTCGCGCGAGGCGGCGACAGCAACCTGGGCGACCGCAGTAGCAAATTCCTCTCCAGGGAGAAGGCCCGTTGCTCCCGACACGGTGGGCAGTGTCGGGTATTCCTCAACGGGCATGCTGAGGAGAGTGAAGTGCGCCGACCCGCACACAACCGAAATCTTGTTTTCTTCGGTGGTGAACTGCACGGGAGCGGACGGGAGCCGGCTGGCGATGTCGGCCAGCAAGCGGCCGGAGACCAGGATGCGCCCTGGTTCCTCGATGTCAGCGACGATGGTCGTTTGTGCCGATACTTCGTAGTCGAATGCCGACAGCGTGAGACCGGTATCCGATGTCTCGATCAAAACGCCGCTCAAGATCGGCAGCGTGGTGCGCTGAGGTAGGAGCTTCACCGCAAACGAAACAGCCTCACTGAAGACGTCACGATTGACCTGGAACCTCATGGCTCACCCCTTGTGCACGAAATGTTGTGTGGGGCTTAATACTGGCACAGGCGCACCGGCCCCTTTCCCAAAGGTTATTTCTGATCAGGTCATTGAATTTAAGAGATTAATCGTAATAACCGCTGTGGGAACTGTGGATAACTTTTAGTGGGGCTGTCGGCGTTGGAGAACTACAACCGTGTGAGATGTGTATGACCTGTGGAGCTCACCGTGTGGCAGTTACTGCGAACTAGGTGGTTCGGATTCTGATTCCACAGGCGACTGGATGCATTTCACAAGAAATCCGCTTAAATAGGGCAGTTGTCCACAGGTTGTCCACAGGCTGTGAATTGGTGATGTGTCAAACAGATTTCAGGGCGTTCAGTGTTTGTTGTAGCGGTGGTTTTGCTTGATCTGGCTGGTGAGTTCGGTCACCTGGTTGTAGATGGACCGGCGCTCTTTCATGAGCTCGCTGATCTTCTTATTGGCATACATGACGGTGGTGTGATCGCGGTTTCCGAAAAGCTGTCCAATTTTCGGCAACGACAAATTCGTCAGTTCCCGGCACAGGTACATGGCGATCTGGCGGGCGGTCGCGATCGCCTGGGAGCGCGACGATCCGTAGAGGTCGTCGACGGTGAGTTTGAAGTATTCGGCGGTGCGGTTGATGATGTCCACCGGGGCGATTACGTTGTCTTCGTCGAGGGTAATGAGGTCTTTGAGCACGGTCTGCACGAGGCTCAGATCAACCTGTGTACGATTCAGGCTCGCGAATGCGGTGACCCGGATGAGTGTGCCCTCGAGTTCCCGGATATTGGAGGACACCTTGGAGGCCATGTATTCGAGGATGTCGTAGGGGACCTGCAGTTTCTCGCTCTGCGCTTTCTTGCGCAATATAGCGATGCGTGTTTCGAGATCGGGCGCCTGGACGTCCGTGATCAGTCCCCACTCGAATCGTGACCGCATTCTGTCTTCGAAGCCAGTCAAGTGTTTGGGCGGCAAGTCGCTGGTGATGACGACCTGTTTGTTGTGGTCGTGCAGGGTATTGAAGGTGTGGAAAAAGGCTTCCTGCGTACTGTCTTTTCCCTGCAGGAACTGGATATCGTCGATTAGGAGAACATCGATGTCCCGATAGCGTGACTGGAACACCGAGGCCCTGTTGTTGGCGATCGAGTTGATGAAGTCATTGGTGAATTCCTCGGAGCTGACATAGCGCACCCGGATGCCGGGGTACAGACTCTCCGCATAGTGGCCAATCGCGTGTAAGAGGTGAGTCTTACCAAGACCGGAGTCGCCGTAGATGAACAGCGGGTTGTAGGCCTTGGCCGGAGCTTCAGCCACGGCGACCGCGGCCGCGTGGGCGAAGCGGTTGGAGGAACCGATGACGAAAGTGTCGAAAACATACTTCGGGTTGAGGCGGCCAAACTCGTGGGAAGTGCTCGGCAGCATCGGCTGCGGCTTCAGTTCCACGGTCGGATCGGCGGCGAGGGAGAGCTC
>JBDSDO010000050.1:0-32636 GCA_039920505.1 Terrimesophilobacter sp. | reverse complement strand
GTCGAGCTCATCGTCGTCGCGTTCATCCTGCTCGGGCGATCGTTCCTCTATAAGGGATCAACCGGAGGGAAGGGCTGATGGTCACGAGCAGACGGGTATTGGCCCCAGGGGAGAAGTCCCTCGTCGCGTCACCGGGCACCTGGTTCGTCTGGGCCGGCGTCGCCGCCTTCTTTATCTTCCTATTCGGCATTATCATCAGCGTGCTGGTGGACTCGCTCGGCAAGCCGTGGTTCACCACTTGGCTGCCTGAGCACTTCACCGTCGGCTGGTACGCGCAGGCGTGGACCCGGTTCGACCTCACCCACATCATCCTGGTCACTCTGGTCGTCGCGTTCACCGTCGTGGCGCTGTCGATTCTGATCGGTGTGCCGGCTGCATACATCTTGGCCAGGCGCAACTTCCCATTCAAACGCGCGATCATGGTGCTGTTCCTGTTGCCGATCCTGATCCCGCCGATCACGTTCGGCATCCCGCTGGCCACCGTGATGTACAACTTCGGATTGGGTCGCTCGTTGCTCGCGGTCATCCTGGTGAACCTGGTGCCGTCGGTGCCGTTCGTCATCATCACGATGACGCCGTTCATCGAACAGATCAACCCGACGATCGAGAACGCAGCTCGGATGTCGGGGGCCAACATGCGGCAGATCTTCGCCAGGATCCTCGCACCGCTGCTGGTTCCCGGCATCCTGGCCGCCGGCATCCTCGTGCTCGTGCGTACCGTCGGGATGTTCGACCTCACCTTCCTGGTCTCCGGCCCGCAATCCGACACCCTGGTGGTGGCGATCTACCGGGCCATGACCAGCGCGGGCGGGGGAGAGTCGCGGCAGCTGATCTCCGCCATGGGCGTCGTCTACACCGCAATGATGCTGATCATTCTGATCATCGCGTTGCGGTTCATCAACCCCACCCAGCTGGTAGCTCAGGTGAAAGAGTCTCGTGATGAGTGAGTCCGAACAGTGACATTGCGATTCGGCTTGGTGGGTGCCGGAGGCATTGCGGCGGTGCATGCCAAAGCCATTGCCGACACCGAGGGTGCGAGGCTCACCGCGTGCTTCTCGCGCTCGCCGGCGAGCGCGCAGAAATTCGCCGCCGAGTTCGGCTGCGACGCGGCGACGAGCCTCGACGATCTCCTCACTCGCGGCGACTGCGATGTCATAGTCATCACCACCCCTTCGGGCAGCCATGCCGAGATCGGCATACAAGCCGCGCAGCATGGGAAACACGTGTTCTGCGAGAAGCCGCTCGATATTTCGGTGGACGCCATCGACCGGCTGATCGCTGCCTGCCAGAGCCATGACGTGCTTCTCGGCGTGATCTTCCAGAGCCGGTTCGGCCAGGGCGCTCAGGCGCTCAAGCGAGCGATTGACCTGGGAAGGTTTGGCCGGCTGGCGCAGTGTTCCGCCTACATCCCCTGGCAACGCAGCGACGAATACTATGCGGCTGCGCCGTGGCGGGGTACGGTGGCGTATGATGGCGGAGCCCTGATGAACCAGGGTATTCATGCTGTCGATCTGTTGCTGTGGCTGGCGGGAGACGTGCGTACGGTGTCCGCGAAGGTGCAGACGCGTAGCCACGACATCGAGACCGAAGATAATGCTGTCGCGTGGCTGGAGTTTGACAACGGCGGGCTTGGCCTCATCCAGTGCAGCACGTCCTGCTATCCGGGCGAAAGCAAACGGGTGGAGATCAAAGGCGAGTTCGGCTCCGTCACTCTCGTCGACGACGTGCCGGTGGTGTGGGATTTCGCCACAGCGACACCCGACGACGACGAGATCGCGCAACTTTGCGACAACGCGGTCACCGGTCTGGGTGCACGTGATCCGAAGTCGGTTGCCGAGGGCGGGCATCGCGCCCAGTATCAGGATTTTGTGGCTGCCGTTGTTCAGGGCCGCCAGCCCGCGATTTCGGGCGTTGAGGCACGCCGGTCGGTGCAGCTGATCCGCTCGATTTATGCCTCCAGCGAATCGGGAGAGATCGTGCGGCTCTGAAATGTGTCACGGGCGCTAAGCGATCGTGACAGCGCACACCGTCTTACTTCCCGTTCGCCCGACCTTTGGAGACACTCGTGACATCACCGCAACGGCTTTCAATCGCGACTCTGACGTCGGCGTTGCCCTTGGCCTCCGGAGTTTCTGGCCCGGTGGTTGACCCGTCGGCGCTGTCGGTCGGGATCGTGCACTTCGGCGTCGGCGCGTTCCACCGCAGCCACCAGGCAGTGTTCACCGAAGACGCAGCGGCGGCAACCGGAGACACCCGGTGGGGGATCCTTGGAGTGACCGGGCGCACCGACAGTGTCGTGTACCAGCTGCGTCCGCAGGATTGCCTCTACGGTGTGCTGCAGAAGGGCGTGGGGCAGACCAGCCTGCGCATCATCGGTTCGCTGCGCGAAGTAGCCTGGCCGGGACGGGACTCGGCACGCGTGCTCGACGCCGTGGCCAGTGCGTCCACACACATCGCGTCGCTGACCATCACCGAGAAGGGCTATCTGCGGGCGCCAGACGGCGGGATCGACCGTGCTTTGCCCGGTGTCGAGCACGATCTGGCGCTGATCGCTGACGAATTGCGCGGCGATCCAGCGACAGCGCCGTCGCAGACCGCAATCGGTCTGCTCGTGCGCGGGCTGGCGCGACGCTTCCGATGCGGCGGCCAACCATTGACGGTGCTGTCCTGCGACAACGTCGTGCACAACGGAGTGATGGTGAAAAAGGTGGTGGTGTCGCTGGCGTTCGCCGCCGGCGAGAGGGTCTCCGGGTGGCTCGAGTGGCTGGAGCAGTCCGTGTCCTATCCGTCGACCATGGTCGATCGGATCACTCCGGCGGCGGCCCCGGCCGATCACGAAGAGGCATTCGCGCTGCTCGGTCTCACCGACGAAGCGCTCGTGGTCGCGGAGCCATTTTCGCAGTGGGTGGTGGAGGACCGGTTCGCCGGCCCGCGGCCGGCGTGGGAGAACGCGGGCGTGATCCTTACCGCGGACGTCGATCCGTTCGAGCGTGCGAAGCTGCGGATCCTCAACGGCACGCATTCGATGCTCGCCTACGTTGGCGTGCTCGGTGGATTCGAGACGATCGCCGACGCGGTGACCGAGTCGGCTCTGCGGGACGCGGCCCGGCGCATCCTCGACGACGACATCCTGCCAACGCTTCAGGCGCCGACGGGACTTGATCTGGAGCAGTATCGTGACGAGGTGCTGGCCAGGTTCGCCAACCCGGCGCTGGCCCACACCACCCGTCAGGTGGCAATGGACGGATCACAAAAGCTGCCCAACCGCATCCTCGGGACGGCGGTGGACCGGCTCTCGGCCGGCCAGCTGCCGATCGGCCTCGCCTTCGTCGTCGCTGCCTGGATCTTGTTCGTCGCCTCGACCCTTGAGCCCGGTGGCCCGACGCTGGACGATCCACTGGCCGACCGGCTTCACGCCGCGGTCGGCTCCCCGGATGCGCTTGAAACCGATGCTGCCGCCGTTGTCGAGCGAGTCTTCGCCCTCCAGAGCATTTTTCCCCTCCCGCTGCGGGAATCGGCTGCCTTCAAGGCCGCAGTCGTCTCGCAGCTTTCCGCCGTGCGCGGCCTCGTTGCCGCGCCCCACCTATCGAACGGATAGAACTATGCCGAAAATCGCGAACGTCGAGATCCTCGATGTGAGATACCCCACGTCCCTGGAGTTGGACGGCTCGGATGCGGTGAACGTCGACCCCGACCACTCTGCCGCGTACCTGCAACTGACGGTGGACGACTCGTCATGGCCGGTCGGCTACGGGTTCACCTTCACCGGCGGTCGTGGCAACGAAGTGATGTGCGCTGCGATCGGCTCGGTCGTGAAGTTCTTGCCGGACTGGGACCTCGAAGACATGCTCTCCCGACTCGGTGAGGTATCGCGGCTGCTCGTGCACGATTCCCAATTCCGCTGGATCGGCCCGGAGAAGGGCGTCAGCCACATGGCGGCCGGTGCCGTGCTCAGCGCACTGTGGGACATCAAGGCCAAGCGTGCCGGACTGCCGTTGTGGAAGCTGATGGCCTCGATGTCCCCCGAGGAGCTCGTGGCGGTGGTGGACTTCAGCCACATCCGCGACGCGCTCACCGAGACGGAGGCGCTGCAGATGTTGCGCGCCGGCCAGGAGGGCAAAGCGGAGCGGATCGCTGAGCTTGAGGCGCACGGGTTCCCCGGCTACACCACGGCACCCGGCTGGCTTGGCTACAGCGACGAAAAGATGCAGCGCCTGGCCCGCGAGGCGGTAGCCGAAGGCTTCACCCTGATCAAGATGAAGGTCGCCGGCAACGTCGAAGATGACAAACGGCGGATGCGCCTGGTGCGCGAGGCCGTCGGGCCGGACATCCGCATCGCCGTCGACGCCAACCAGCGGTGGGAGGTCGACGAGGCGGGACCGTGGATCAACCAACTGCAGGAGTTCAACCTCTGGTGGGTGGAGGAACCGACCAGCCCCGATGACATCCTGGGCCACGCGCGGATCCGGAAGGAGATCGCTCCGATCCGGGTCGCCACCGGGGAGGCGGTGCAGAACCGTATTGTGTTCAAGCAACTGTTGCAGGCCGGTGCCATCGATGTCATGCAGATCGACTCGACACGCGTCGCCGGTCCCGGTGAGAACATCGCCAACCTGCTGCTGGCCGCCAAGTTCGGTGTGCCGGTGTGCCCGCACGCGGGCGGGGTCGGCCTGTGCGAGCTGGTGCAGCACTACTCGTTCTTCGACTATGCGGTCGTGGCGCGCACCAAGGAGAACCGCGTCATCGAGTACGTCGACCACCTGCACGAGCACTTCGTCTCGCCTGTGAAGCTCACCGCCGGCCGCTACGCGGCACCGACCGCGCCCGGGATCGGGGCGGAGATGCTGCCGGAGTCCGTCGCGAAGTGGACCTACCCGGATGGCGAGGGCTGGAGCAGCCTGCGGGCGTCCGGGAAGGTCAAGTAATCCGGGCGGTTTAGCACACGAAAAGGTCGCTCACAACCCATTGACCCCGTCACTTTCGCCGGCGTATTGTCACCGCCGTTGGGGGCTGGAGACAGGGTTGTCGATCCGCTAGCCCTGTCGACAGGTGCAGGAATCAAGAACGAAAAACCGTCAGATTCACACCAACGATGGAGCAGAAAATGTTCAAGAAACTTTTTGCCGTGGCTGGAGCAACGGCCGCTTTAGTGCTGATCGCCTCTCCCGCACTCGCCGACGACTGCATCAACGTCAGCCGAGCAGCACCCGATTGCAACATGTCCTGCACTGCACCGGTGATTTCCGGGAACTGGGTTTGGTTGCCAAGTATCGGCATTCCCGAGGCCGCCTGGGGTTTCGGTACGCCGGGGTCGATTATTTCCCAGGAAGTCTCCCTGCCCGGAAGTGCGGGGAACTACCTCAACGATAGAGGCGGGATTTCCTGGCTACTGGAGAACAGCGCGAACTGTAATGGCATAGTCCTCTCACGCCAGACAACGCACGGCATTCAGACAGGGTGCGGCGAATAGGCGGCGAGCGGCGTCGCGGTCAGGCAGCGGGGAACTCGCGGTGAATCCGCTCGATAATGCGCACCACCTCGAGTGACTCCCGGGGGTCGACCGGGACGGGCCCATCGCCGCGCACGGCGGCGACTACCCCGCGGTAAAACGCGGGGTAGTTGCCGTTCTCAGTTGCCACGCGCTCCGTGGTGAGGTTTCTTGTCGATTGCCCGAGACTCAGCAAGCCCCAATCCTTCTGGTCGGTGATTCCATAACCGTCATCGGTGGGGAGCATGCCGGAATCCAGCGCCGCCTCCTGGCCGTCCAGCCCGTTCACGCGATAGGCGCCCAAGGGTGCCCAGCACCCGGAATCGCGGCCCTGACAGTGCGGCGACGTTGCTCATGGTGAGGTGGGAGCGCACGCCGCTGGCGTGGAGCAGCGAGACGAAGGAGTCATCGTCGCTGACGCCGCTCGCTCGCCCGATGCGCAGTTCAGCGTGCACATCGGCCACCGGGCCGAACAGCTGCAGCGCCTGGTCGATGAGGTGGCTGCCGATGTCGAACGTGATGCCCGCCCCCTGGGCGATCGTCGTCGTGTCCTGCCAACGGTCGCGCCGCGGTCCCGCCCACCGCTCGAACGTGGACTCGTACCGTTGGATCTTTCCGAGTCGACCCGAGGCGATGAGCGACTTCACAGTGAGGAAGTCCCCATCCCAGCGCCGGTTCTGGAAAACGATGAGCGGCCGCATCGTCGCTGCAGCGGCACCGATCAGCGCCGAGGCTTCCGCGGTCGACGGGACGAAAGGCTTGTCCACAACGACCGCCGCCCCGCCGCGCAATGCCGCGAGTCCTTGCTCGAGATGCGTGTGCGCGGGAGATGCCAACACGACGAGGTCGAGGGCCGCGACCCTGGCAAGAAGGTCTTCCGGCGACGCGACGAGCTGCGCATCCGGATACTGAGACGCGGCGACGGCACGGCGCCCCGGATCGCGCGTTGCGATGAGGTCGAGTGAAAAATCCGGGTTCGTGCAGACGAACGGTGCGTGGAACACACGCCCAGACAGTCCGAAACCGATGATTCCGGTCCTGATGCGTTCGGTCATGGCTCCTACGCTCCCACAGTTCGACTTCGCCGCGCGGTGGCGAACCAGGCTACGGCGTTGGGCCCTGTTCCCAGAGGGAACTCATCTCTTCCCGCGTGCGTTGCATGATCCGCAGCATGGCGCGATGGGCTTCGTCCCCATTGCCGCGCTGGATTGCGCTTGCGACATCGACGTGCATCTGCAGCGCTTCGTCATGCGGGTGCTGCGGCATCATCCCGTAGTGGGTGCGGCCGGTGAGCACCTCGGCCACGAGCGTGTTGAGTTTGGCGAACATCTCATTGCCCGAGCTAGACAGCACGAGGCGGTGAAATGTTATGTCGAGCTCGAGGAACCGCTCGGTATCTCCGGACTGGCCGGCGGCCCACAGTTTGCCGGCGAGGCCCATGAGATCGCTCGCGCTCGTGAGCGGTGCCCGCACCGCAGCGAGGCGAGCGGCTTCCGGTTCCACGGCGGTGCGAAGTTCGGTGAGCGACCGCAATTGCGCGATCCGCCCGGATGACGCCAGGCGCCACCGGATCACCTGCGGGTCGTACAGATTCCACTCACTTGACGGCAAGATCTGCACCCCGACGCGGCGACGCGATGCGACCATCCCCATCGACGCAAGCACCCGAAGCGCCTCGCGGATCACCGACCGGGAGACGCCGTGCCGGGTCTCGAGTTCCTCGATGCGGATGACGGACCCGCCGACCAACTCGCCCTCCGTCACCGCCAGCCCGAGCAGGTCTAGTACCTGGGCATGCAGCCCCGTCAGCGGTGTCAACAATGCCACCTGAGGGTTCTTACCAGCCGCGGTGCTCATGGAATAAATCATATCGCTTTGGTCACGAGCTTGAATATGTATGATCTATTGGCTAGCGTTTGGTCTTAGGACAGATGTAAAACGAATACCCTTCGAGAGTGCGTCAACAAAGCGCACGCTCACGAGAATGGAGACACAGTGAAGCGTCAATCGATTGTGAAGGTCGTGGGCATCGCAACAGCGGCGCTTCTCGCGGCCGGAGTGCTGAGTTCCTGCAGCACGGGGAGCGACAACGGCGGCAGCGCCGACAACGCCAAGACCCCGACTACGTTGCGGGTGACTCTCGCGAACCACGTATGGACCGACATCATCAAGCAGAAGCTGCCGGAGTTCGAGAAGCAGGCCAACGTCAAGGTTGAGGTGAGCCAGTACGGCGAAGACCAGCTTTCCGACCAGTACAACGTGAAGCTGAATGCCGGCACCAATGAGATCGACGTGATGATGTACCGCCCGCTGCAGGAAGGCAAGCTGTTCGCGAAGAACGGTTACCTGTCCGACCTCAGCAAGGACGTGAAGAGCAACAAGGACTGGAACTGGAGCGACTTCCAAGACGGCCCGGTGAAGTCCACCAGCTTCAAGGACAAGGTGGTCGGCGTTCCGATCATCACCGAACAGGAAGTGCTGTACTACCGCAAGGACCTGCTGAAGAAGGCCGGCCTTGAAGTTCCCAAGACGATGGACGAACTGCAGTCGGCTGCCAAGACCATCAAGGAGCAGAACCCGGGCATCGCCGGCTTTGTGGCCCGCACCGACAAGTCGGCGGCGGTGACCCAGTTCTCCAGCTTCCTGTACAGCTTCGGTGGCGAGTTCATTGACAAGAACGGCAAGGCAGCGGTGAACACGCCTGAAGCCAAGAAGGCGTATGCATTCTACGGCGGGCTGATCAACAAGTACGGTCCTGACCACGTCAGCACCGAAATGAGCTGGCCGGAAGCAATGGCCATCTTCACTCAGGGCAACGCGGCGTTCTACACCGAGGCAGACAGCCTCTACAAGAACGCCACCGACCCGGCCAAGTCGAAGGTGTCTGACACCGTCGGATTCGCGCAACTGCCCAAGGGCACTGCCGGCTCCAACCCCTACAACGTGCCGTCGTGGGCGTTGGGGATCAACGACGCGTCCACCAACAAGTCCGCCGCATGGAAGTTCATCCAGTGGGCGACCAGCGCTGACATGACCCTCGCCATCCAGAAAGAGGGCGTGCCCGGTGCGCGTGACTCCGTCTGGGCGAACCCGGCCGGCACCGCGACCTACCCGAAGGATCTCGCCGCAGCCATCGCGACCAGCACCAAGACCGGTGTCGGCCACGACCGCCCGCTCGTGATCAAGGTCCCAGAGGCCCGCGAGATCGTCGGAACTCCGATCGTGACCGCGATCACCGGTGGTGACTCGGATGCGGCCGCCGATGTGGCCAACAAGGCGTTCCAGGCACTCCTGGACGACGAAAAGTAACACCCAGCCTTCCGCGCGGCCGATGCCAGGCTACTGGCATCGGTCGCGCGTCGGCCGTAAATTAACACTCCACCGCATCCGACTCCTTTCTCCCGCGAGGTGAACTATGACTTCACTAGCTGTGCGCGCCCGTTCGGCGAAGCCGACGAAGAACTTCTCGGACTGGGCCAATAAGCACCGCAAGTGGCTGTTTGCCGCGCCCGCCATGATCTTCGTGGCGCTGCTCATTGCCGTGCCGCTCGGGTGGACGCTCTACCTCAGCTTCACGGATGCGCAGGGCTCGGTGCGCAACCCCTCCGATTTCGTCGGCATCGAAAACTACCTCCAGGTGCTCACCGACACCGCAAGGTTCTGGCCCGCCGTCGGCCGCACATTCTTCTTCACGATCGGCGCGCTCGTGGTCGAGCTCGTGTTCGGGATGGGCATTGCTCTGCTGTTGTGGCGCCCGTTCCGCGGTGAAAAGTGGGTGCGCGTAGCGATTCTGCTTCCGCTGGTGGCCACTCCCGTCGCCGTAGGCATGATGTGGCGGCTGATTTTCGACCCGAACATCGGCTTTGCCAACCAGGTTCTGAACTGGTTCGGCATCCCGTCCCAGCCCTGGCTGTCGGGTCAGACGACGGCCCTTCCCACCCTGATGTTCGTAGACATTTGGCAGTGGACCCCGATGGTCGTTTTGATCCTTTTGGCCGGCTTGACCTCGCTGTCCGACGAACCGGACGAGGCGGCGCGCATCGACGGAGCGAACGCCTGGCAACGGTTTTGGTATGTGACACTGCCCCTGCTCAAGGCCACGGTGATCGTTGCGGTGTTGTTGCGCAGCATCGACGCGCTCAAGACCTTCGACATCCTGTACGCCACGAAAGGCAAGGGCGGTGGATCGTTCCACGAAGTCGAGACACTGAACGTCTATGTCTTCGGCGTCAGCTTCGACTACAGCGACTACGGAATCGCCTCGACGGTGTTGATCCTGTTCTTCCTCATCATCATCGCCTGCATGTGGGTGCTCACGTATCGCAGAAAGGAGCGCCAATCATGACCTCGACGCTGACGCAGCCGACGTCCACTGCCGACTCGGTGCGGGCCGTGCGGCCGCCACGGAAGAAGCCGCTGCGTTCGCGCGCGTACACGTGGTTCCGGGCCGTGGTGCTCATCCTCATCGTCGTCGTGTTCGTCGCGCCGCTGATCTGGATGCTGATCGCCTCCTTCAAGACCAACGTGGACATCTACGACGCGAGCAAGACGATTTTCTTCACGCCTACGCTCGAGAACTACGACAACGTGCTCGGGCGCAACAACTACTTCAGCTTCATCTTCAACAGCTTCTGGGTCGCGCTGTGGGCGACGGTGTTCTCGCTGATCCTCGGCGTGCCCGCCGCGTATGCGATGAGCCGATTCACCATGCACCGCTCAGCCATGGTGGTGCTGATGGCGCGCATCATCCCCGGCGTCAGCCTGCTTGTACCGTGGTACTTCATCTTCGCCAACCTGAGGATGGTCGGCGGATTTTCCGTGCTGATCATGTCGCACATGTTCGTGGCGTTGCCTCTCATCGTCTACATCATGATGTCGTTCTTCGACTCGATGTAGATGGAACTGGAAGAGGCAGCGCAAGTGGACGGGCTCACACCCATCGGCGCGTTCCGAAGGATCACCCTTCCGCTGTCGGTGGCGGGCATCGCCACCTCCGGCATCCTCTCCTTCATCTTCTCGTGGAACAACTTCATGTTCGCGTTGGTGCTCGCCGGCGCCAACACCAAGACGCTGCCGGTGGCCATCTTCAACTTCGTGTCGTACGCGAGCATCGACTGGGGCGGACTTATGGCGGCGGCAGTCGTGGTCACCATTCCGATCATGGTGATCGCTCTGTTCACGCAGAAATACATCGTCTCCGGCCTCACAGCCGGCGCTACGAAGGGTTAATCGATGGGCTCTCACACGTTGCCACCCATGATCGTGATGGGGGTGCAGGGCTCGGGCAAAAGCACGATCGGAACCGCGTTGGCGAAGAAGCTCGACGTCCCCTTCGTAGACGGCGACAGTCTGCACTCCGCTGAGAACATCCGGCTCATGGCCTCCGGGCACGCGTTGACCGACGGGGAGCGCCTGCCGTGGTTGCAGGCGGTCGGCGAACAACTGGCCGCCGCGGGCGACCACGGAATCGTGATGGCCTGTTCCGCTCTGAAACGCAGCTATCGGGACCTGCTGCGTGAGCACGCGCCCGCCCTGGTCACGATATATGCCAAAGGAGACATAGATCTCATCAGGGTCCGGATCTCGGGCAGGCACCACGACTACATGCCGACTTCGCTGCTGCAGTCCCAATTCGACACTCTCGAGGAACGCGACGAGGACGAACCCGGCATCACCGTCGACGTCGCTCAGACCCCGCAGCAGATCCTCGACCGCATTGTCGAATTCCTTGCAGCGAGGACCGCCACCACATGAAAATCAGCCGGATCGAAACCTTCCTGGTCCCGCCGCGGTGGCTGTTCGTGCGCGTGGAAACTGATACCGGCATTGTCGGTTGGGGTGAACCAGTCGTCGAGGGCCGGTCGGAAACCGTGCGCACCGCGGTTGCGCAGCTGTCCGAATTGCTGATCGGTGAAGACCCCTTGCGGATCGAGGATCACTGGCAAGTAATGACCAAGGGGTCGTTCTACCGTGGCGGCCCCATCCTCTCCAGCGCCGTGTCCGGGCTGGACCAGGCGCTCTGGGACATCGCCGGCAAGTCGCTCGGCGTGCCCGTGCATCAGCTGCTCGGCGGCCACGTGCGCGACCGGATCAGGATGTACGGATGGGTGGGCGGCGATGAGCCGTCCGAGGTCGCCGACGCCATCTCCGCCCAGCTCGCGGTGGGTCTCACGGCCGTCAAGATGAACGCCAGCGGCCGAATGGGGGCGATCGCGAGCGTCGCCCAGATCGACGGCGTCGTGCAACGCGTCGCGGCCGCCCGATCGGTGCTTGGGGACAACCGCGACGTGGCAGTGGACTTCCACGGTCGCTTCACCCTGGCCGACGCCAGGCGCGTGGCACCGTTGCTGGAGCCGCTGCATCCGTTTTTCCTCGAGGAACCAGTCGTTCCCGAGAACTCGCACCTCATCGGCAGGCTCGTCCAGTCGACCTCTATTCCCGTGGCTACGGGCGAACGACTGTATTCGCGGCAGGAGTTCCTGCCCGTCTTGAGTGCCGGCATCGCGATCGCCCAGCCGGACCTCTCGCACGCCGGCGGCATCACCGAGGTGCGCAAGATCGCCTCGCTCGCGGAAGTCTTCGACGTGCAACTCGCACCGCACTGCCCGCTAGGGCCGATCGCTCTCGCCGCCTGCCTGCAAGTCGGTTTTGCCACGCCCAACTTCCTCATTCAGGAACAGAGCATCGGCATCCATTACAACCGCGGCGCCGAAGTGCTCGACTACGTGCTCGACAAAACACCGCTGGCATTCGTCGACGGATGCATCGAGCGGCTCACCGGCCCCGGCCTCGGCATCGAAGTCGATGAGGGGGCCGTGCGCGCCGCCGACAGACAAGGTCATGCGTGGCGCTCGCCGGTGTGGCGGCACCCTGACGGGTCGTTTGCGGAGTGGTGAGACAAACACAGTGGTGACGAAATGACCGATGATAGCGACCTGATGACCCCGACGGACTTTCTTTGTGAGCTGACCGACGCTCGATTGCTCGCCATCATCCGTGGTTCCCAGGCGGATGCTGCCATCGCGACGGCGCTCACGCTCATTGACGAGGGATTCAGGTTTCTGGAGATCTCGCTGGGCACCGACGACGCGTTGCGGGTGATCGAGACCGTGACGCACCGGGCCGGCGAGGCGATGATCGGCGCCGGCACCGTGCTGTCGGTGTCCGATGTGGCTCAGGCGCGCGCCGCGGGCAGCTCGTTCCTCGTCACGCCCGCCATCGCACCCAGCGTCGCGGAATCGGTACGGCGACGCATCCCCGTGATCGCTGGCGCGATGACTCCCAGTGAGGCATACGCCGCGATGGAGGCCGGAGCAACCGCAGTGAAGCTGTTCCCTGCCTCGAGCGGCGGTCCCGCGTTCCTCTCGGCACTGCGCGATCCGCTACCGACGACACCGTTCGTGCCGGTCGGGGGAGTGGATCTGCCCGCAGCCATTGAATACTGGGCGCGCGGCGCCGTGGCCGTGGGCATCGGCAGTCCGCTGGTGAAAGACGCGGCGTCCGGCGGGGACCTGGGGGCGCTCCGAGAACGGGCACGCGCCTTCCTCGATGCGGCGGCGGAGGCTGGTTCACGCTCGCCGTCCCGACCCTGATAAACTCGGCTACTGTACTTCGGCGAGGGATCGTCGGTCGGCAGGGCGACCTGTCGGTGGACATCCGTAATCGACGCGGTGGATCAGGCGCAGTGTCCAGAGGCGGCATTTTCGGGACACGACACAGTCTTTCCTCACGCTGACATGCGTTCGAGTTGACATCACACGACACCAAAGACAAGACGGGCCTGACCGCCTGCGAAGGAGTAACCAATGGCCGAGGCCAAGACAGAGAAGAAGATCGCCAAGGGCGCTGACAACGGCCTCAGTGCCGAAGTCCGCGACCAGTTCGGCAAGGGCGCCGCGCGCAAGCTCCGCGCACTCGGCAAGATTCCCGCAGTGCTCTACGGACACGGCACGGCGCCCCAGCACGTGAGCTTGCCAGGACACGAGACGGCATTGATCATCCGGCGGGCCAACGCGATCATCGATCTCGACATCGCCGGCAAGCACCAGCTCGCGCTCGTCAAGGACGTGCAGAAGGATCCGGTACGCCAGATCATCGAGCACCTCGACCTCATCATCGTCAAGGCCGGCGAAAAGGTGCAGGTCGACGTCTCTGTGCACGTCGTCGGCGAGCCTGCTCCCGGACTGGAAGTCGACATGGACGCCAAGACGCTGCTCATCGAGACGCTCGCCACGAACATCCCGGAGCGCCTGGAAGTGAATGTCGAAGGCCTCGAAGCCGGCACTCAGATCTTGGCCAAGGATGTTGTGCTGCCAGCAGGCAGCACTCTCGTCACCGAGCCAGACGTGCTGGTTGTCGCAATCAGCGTTCCCGTCGAGCAGGACCTCGGTGCGGAGGCCGAGGCACCGGCTGAAGAGTCGACAGCAGTGGCTGAAGAAGCCGCCGAGTAGGCCCAGAGTAGACCCAGAGTGAACGGCGCGCAGTAATCACGCCGGATTCGAACGCTGAAGAGAGGCATCCGCTGGACACCGACCAGTGGCTCGTAGTCGGGCTCGGGAATCCCGGGCCCGACTATGCCAGCAATCGCCATAACGTCGGGCAGATGGTGTTGGCCGAACTTGCCGATCGCCTGTCCGCCACCTTCAAAAGCCACAAAACTAATTCCCTGGTTGCCGAAGGGCGAAGCGGCCTGGAGGAGCCCCGGCTGATCCTCGCCAAGCCCGGTAGCTTCATGAATGTGTCAGGCGGGCCCGTCGCCGCGTTGACGCACTATTACAAAATCGATCCATCGCATCTGATCGTCGTGCACGACGACTTGGACCTTCCGTTCGATACCCTGCGGCTGAAGCAGGGCGGCGGACATGGCGGCCACAACGGCCTTCGCGACATCATCGCGGCCATCGGCTCGAACGATTTCCTCAGGGTGCGTGTGGGCATCGGGCGGCCTCCCGGCCGTCAGAGCGCCGCGGACTTCGTGCTGCACGACTTCACGTCCACGGAGCGAGCCGTGCTGCCGAACCTGCTGGTGGATGCCGCAGATGCGGTCGGGAAGATCGCGCGGGATTCGCTGGCGGCGGCGCAACTGCAGTTCCACACCCACTCCCCGGCGGAGTGATTGGTCGCCGTTGGCCGGCGCACTGCGCCCGGTCAGGTGTCCCGAGCGCCGCCGTCGTAACTATCGACCGCCAGTAACGCCGCCCAGAGATCCGCCCGCGCCCGGAACCTCCCCAGGTCCTGGCCCAACAGTTGTTCTGCTTCGACGATTCTGGCCCGCACGGTGTGCCGGTGTAGGCCGAGTGCCCGGCCGGTCGCCTCGAACTCGCCATTGGCCTCCAACCAAGTACGTACCGTCGCGACCAGCCCCGTGCCGTTTTTCGCGTCGTGCGCCAGGAGTGGCGCGAGGACCGAGCGGCCGACCTCCGCGGCATCCGCGCCGACCATGGTGGCGAGCACTCCCTGGCCCGACACACTCTGGAAATCCACCACCTCCGCACCCGAGCGCACCGCCGAGAGGTGCGCGCGCTCGGCCTGCCGCAGCGCGCGATTCAGGTCGGCATAGGTGGTGGGCGCCGATAGCCCGAGATGGAGGGAGAAGTTCGCCGCCAGGTCGCCGAATATTGCGTGCCCCCGTTCCGCACAGAATACGATCCCGTCGTCGGTGACAGCGTAGAAGAGACGGGACGTGCTGCTTTCGGCGTGCAGTTCGAGGTGCTCGACGATGGACTCGAGCCGCTGCGCCGGTGCGTTGGCCAACGCCACCACGAACGGCTCGGCCGGGAGCCCGCCCCATTCCTCGCGGGAGAGCTCGTTGACCAGGTTGACGTCACCGGACAACAGCAGCCGCCACAGTCCCCTCCGCAGGTTGGCGCGCACCCGGTCGAGGGCGTGGTTTTGCTCCAGAGCGAGTCCCGCCAGGGCGATCACGCTGGTCACGACCTGCTCGCTCGCCTGGTCAGGGCCATGCTCGTGCCCGAACGCCAGGATGCCGCGGAGTCTGCCCCGCCCACCCAGCGTCTGGAGCGTGATCGACTCGCCGGCGAGCACCACTGTCGAACTCGAGCGTTGCGCACGGCCCAGCAGCCGCGCCGCCTCGCGTCTGACCGCATCCAGAGTCGGTGCGGATACGGCATCGGTTGGGAACATACGATCGAGCGACCCGGCGGCGTCGAACAGCGCCACCCAGTGGTTCAACTGCCTGGACAGTTCGGCGAGAGTCGCCGAGAGACCATCGGGGCGTAAGGCCGCGAGCGCGATTGCGCGCTGTGCCGACAGTGCCCAGTTGTTCCTGGCGTACGCATCCTCGGCGGTGATGTCGGCGGCGAGTCGTGCGATGGCGATGAATGGGGTGCGGTAAGGCACTTCGAACAGGGGCAATCCGAATTTCCGGCAGGCGTCGACCAGCGAATCCGGGGTTCCCTCACGCACGACGTCGGTGCCGAAACCGAGTGCCGCGACCGCGTGCTCGCGCAGCCGCGAGACGTAGGCCTCGTACGCGGCCGCGTCGTCTCCGTCCGCGGTGCCGAACTGGGTTCCGGTGGTCAGTAGCACCACGTCTTCGGAGAGGAATGGGGTGGGGTCGGGCAGGTCGGAACTGTGCACCCACGCCACCGCCGTGTCGAGTGTTCCGGATGGCAACTCGAACTCCGCGGCAAGCAACTCGAGGTGCAATGCGGCATTGTCGAGCAGGCGCCGCACTGTGGCAGGCATCGTCACCACTCTCCTCAGACTGTCACCCACGACACGGCGGTGGACACCATGTATGTATTTCTTGCCCTCAATGTACATGGTGTATGCGGTAGCACCGGGGAAATGCTTCTACGATGGCGCCAACGGCACCGACGGCATCCGGCTCGGCGCCTCCTCCCTCACGTTGCAGGAGCACCATCATGACTCTCGTTTCCGATTCCCAGACCACCCTCCTCGGCGGCCCGTCCTTACCTCAGGTTCGCCGGCTTCTCACTGAGATCCCCGGACCGAAGTCCAGGCAATGGCTGGCGCGCAAGGCCGAGGCGGTGGCTGCCGGAGTTGGCATCACGATGCCCGTGTTCGCGGTGGCTGCCGGCGGTGGCGTGCTCGTCGACGTCGACGGCAACTCCTTCATCGACCTCGGCTCGGGCATCGCCGTCACCGGCGTTGGCAACAGTGCGCCGCGGGTCGTCGAGGCGGTGCAGGCGCAGGTGGCACAGTTCACCCACACGTGTTTCGGAGTGACACCGTACGCGTCCTACGTGGAGGTCGCCGAAGCGCTCAATCGGCTCACGCCCGGCGACCATGCCAAGCGCAGCGCCCTGTTCAACTCCGGTGCCGAGGCGGTGGAGAACGCGGTGAAGATCGCCCGCAGCTACACCGGGAAGCAGGCGATCGTCGCGTTCGACCACGCGTTCCACGGCCGCACCAACTTGGCGATGGCGTTGACTGCGAAGAGCCAGCCGTACAAGAACGGATTCGGCCCCTTCGCTCCGGAGATCTACCGGGCGCCGCTGTCGTATCCGCTGCGCGATGGCGGACTCGACGGTGCCGCCGCGGCCCGTCGCACGATCGACTATGTCGAGAAGCAGATCGGGGCGAGCAACCTCGCTGCCATGATCATCGAACCGATCCAGGGTGAGGGCGGGTTCATCGTCCCCGCATCGGGTTACCTGGCCGCGCTGCTCGAGTGGTGCCGTGCGAACCAGGTGGTCTTCATCGCCGACGAGGTGCAAACCGGGTTCGCCCGCACCGGCGCCATGTTCGCGAGCGAACACGAAGGCATCGTGCCCGATCTCATCGTCACGGCGAAGGGCATCGCGGGCGGACTGCCGCTGTCGGCTGTGACCGGCCGGGCCGAGATCATGGACGCGCCACAAGTCGGCGGCATCGGAGGAACCTACGTCGGCAACCCGATCGCGTGCGCGGCGGCGTTGGCTGCGATTCGCACGTACGAGGAAGACGGGCTCATCGAACGAGCACAGCAGATCGAACGACTCCTGACCGAGGTGCTGGGAGACCTGGCCGCCGATCCCCGGATCGCCGAGGTGCGCGGCCGCGGCGCGATGATGGCGATCGAATTCGTAGATCCGAGCACCGGCGACCCGGATGCTGCGCTCGCCTCCCGAGTCGCGGCGGCGACGCACGCCGCCGGCGTGATCGTGCTGACCTGCGGAACCTACGGCAACGTCATCCGGTTCCTCCCGCCGCTCGCGATCTCCGACGAGCTCCTCCGCGAGGGCGTGCAGGTCCTTGCGAATGCGCTAGCCGCGGCGTGACAGGTACCGCCACGCAACTGCCGGACGTCCAAACGCGACTGCTGGAGGACGTGCCCCGGCAATTGTTCATCTGCGGGAAGTGGACGAACGGGTCGGGCTTGCATCCGATCGACGTACGGGATCCTGCCACAGGTTTGGTGATCGCCACCATCGCCGATGCGTCCCCCGCCGACGGCATCGCGGCAGTGAATGCCGCGGTGGACGCCGCCCCAGACTGGGCGGCGACTCCGCCGCGCATCCGGGGCGAGCTGCTTCGCCGCGCCTTCGAGCTGCTGCAGGACCGCCGTGACGACTTCGCGCGGCTGATGACACTCGAAATGGGCAAACCATTCGCCGAGTCGTACGGTGAGGTCACTTACGGTGCCGAATTCCTTCGCTGGTTCAGCGAAGAGGCGGTGCGGATCACCGGACGGTACGGGGCGAACCCGGAGGGTACCGGGCAGATGATCGTGTCCCAGCACCCGGTCGGGCCGTGCTACCTGATCACGCCGTGGAATTTCCCGCTCGCCATGGCCACGCACAAGATCGCGCCGGCGCTCGCGGCGGGCTGCACGGTGGTAGTGAAACCCGCCGAACTGACCCCGCTCACCACGCTCTTTTTCGCGCGGCTGCTCGAGGAGGCCGGTCTGCCCGCCGGAGTGGTCAATGTCATCACGACCTCCGCCCCGGCGCCGGTGTCCGCGGCGATTATCGCGGATCCGCGTTTGCGTAAGATCAGCTTTACCGGTTCGACTGCCGTCGGCAGGCTGCTGCTCGCCCAGGCCGCCGGCAGCGTGCTGCGCACCTCCATGGAGCTCGGCGGCAACGCCCCGTTCGTGGTGTTCGAGGATTCCGACCTGGATGCTGCGCTCGACGGTGCGATGCGCGCAAAGTTCCGCAACACCGGGCAGGCCTGCACGGCGGCGAACCGGTTCATTGTGCACGAATCGGTGGCCGGGGAATTCGCGGACGGGCTCACCGCCCGGGTGGGTGCGCTCAGGGTCGGCTCCGGGCTCGACGACGATGTCGACATCGGACCGCTGATTGACGAGCGCGCGGTCGCCAAGGCGCAGGCTCTCGTGCAGGACGCCCTGGACAAGGGTGCCCGCCTGCGGGTCGGCGGGCATCCTATTGACGGGGATGGCACGTTCTTCGAACCGACGGTGATCACCGGGGTTCGCGGCGACAGCGCCATCCTGCACGAGGAGGTGTTCGGGCCTGTGGCAGCGGTGACGTCATTCTCCACGGAGGACGAGGCCGTCCGGCTAGCCAACGACACGGAGTACGGGCTGGTCGCTTATGTCTTCACTCGCGATCTCGCTCGCGGGCAGCGGATGATCGACAGGCTCGAGGTGGGCATGCTCGGGCTGAACGTGGGCGTCGTCTCCAATCCGGCGGCACCGTTCGGCGGGGTTAAGCAATCCGGTCTCGGTCGTGAGGGTGGCCCGGAGGGCATCCATGAATACCTCACCACCAAGTACACGCGCACCCCGCACTGACTCGCCTCATCCCGTTTCACGGGGTTTCTGTCATCCGGCTGCCTCGGCGTCGGGGAATTTGGGGCTTAACCACAGAAACTCCGTGAGACGGGATTGGGGGCGACGGATGCGGAGGGCACGGCGGGACCGCCCAGACGGTGATGCGTAGACTTATCCGGTGATACTCGAGGGCTTAATCTCTGCGCTCTCGCGCGCCCGCACGTTCGATGAGGCGCTCGCACACTCCCGCCGCAGCGCCGATTTTTCCGTCGTGGACGGTCTTCGCGCACCCCTCGTCGCGGGTCTGCTTGCCGCCAGGCAGCCACCGCGGGTGTTGCTCGCGATCGTGGCGACCGGGCGGGATTCCGAGTCGCTCCGGGATGCGCTGGCAAGCATTGCACCGCACGCCACAATCGTCGAGTTCCCCGCATGGGAAACGCTGCCGCACGAGCGGCTGAGCCCGAGCGCCGAAACCGTCGGCAAGCGCATCCGCGCCCTCCGCACACTCCAGCGCTGGCAGCAGGATGCCGCGCAGGATCCGGAATCCGTCTCCGACATCGTCGTCGTCGCCTCCGTGCGCGCAGCACTGCAGCCGCTCGCCGACAACCTCACCAGCCTCGAGCCGGTGCGACTCGTCGCTGGGCAGCGCGGTTACAACCTCACCGGCTTGGCCACGCGGCTGGTCGAGCTCGCCTACTCCCGCGTAGACATGGTCACCCGCCGCGGCGAGTTCGCGGTACGCGGCGGCATCCTCGACGTCTTCGCCCCGACCGACGAGCATCCGGTGCGCGTCGAGTTCTTTGGCGACGAAATCGAGCAGATCCGGCAGTTCGCCGTATCGGACCAACGCTCCGCTCCGGAGAAGCTGGCCGAAGTCGAGCTCCTCGCCAGCCGCGAACTGCTGCTCGGCCCGGAGGTGCGCCAGCGCGCACGGGAAATGGAGCACGAGTTCCCGAGCCTGGCCGGGATGCTGGTCAAAATCGCCGAGGGCATCCCGGTCGACGGAATGGAATCCCTGGCACCGGCGCTGCTCGGACGACTCGTGCCGCTCACCCATTACCTGCCGATCGACTCGGCCATCGCCGTGTTCTCGCCCGAGCGCGTCGCCTCCCGCGCGGTAAGCCTGGCCGAAACGAACCGCGAGTTCCTCTCCGCCGCCTGGCACGCCGCGACCGCCGGCGCCGAAGCCCCGATCGACCTGGATGCCGGCGGCTTCCTCTCGATGACGCAGCTGCGGGCGGCGGCGGGGGAGCGGCCGTGGTGGACGTTCAGCGGGTTCGACTCCGGGAAGGTCACCGGAGGCGCTACCGCCGAGACAGCCCCAACCGCCGAGGCCGACGACCACTACGTGCGCGTTGACGCGTCGTCAGTGCCGAACTTCGCCGGCCAGGTCGATGGCGCACTCGACCACGTCGGCCAGCTGCTCGCCGACTCCTGGAGCGTCGTGGTCGTAGCGCAGGGAGCAGGCCTCGTCGAACGCGCCGCCGACGTGCTGGCCGAACGCGGATGCGCGGCGCGAGTGGTAAAGGACCTGCCTGCGGAGCTGGACGCGGGCGTCGCGTACCTGCTCACGGCATCCGTCGAGCACGGCTTTGAGGTGCCGGAACTGAAGCTCGCGGTGCTGAGCGAGAGCGAGTTCTACGGCAGGGCAGCCGGATACGACGCGCGGCAGGTGAAAAAACTCGCCAGCCGCCGCAAGAACGTCGTCGACCCGCTGCAGCTGAAGGCCGGTGACCACGTCGTGCACCAAACTCACGGAGTGGGACGCTTCGTCGAACTCGTGCAACGCGAGGTCAGCACCGGCGGCAGGAACCCGGTGAAAAACAACAGAGAGTACCTCCTGTTGGAGTACGCGCCGAGCAAACGCGGCTTCCCCGGCGACAAACTCTACGTGCCCACCGACCAGCTCGATCTGCTCACTCGGTACATCGGCGGAGAGGCGCCGCCGCTGAGCAAACTGGGCGGCAGCGACTGGGCCGCCGCGAAGGGCCGCGCCCGCCGCGCCGTCCGCGACATCGCCGTCGAACTGGTCAAGCTCTACTCGGCCAGGATGGCCAGCAAGGGGCACGCGTTCCCGCCAGACACCCCGTGGCAACGTGAGCTGGAAGAGGCGTTCCCGTTCGTGGAGACGCCCGACCAACTCACTACCATCGACGAGGTCAAGGCCGACATGGAACGGCCGATCCCCATGGACCGGCTCATCTCCGGAGACGTCGGATACGGCAAGACCGAGATCGCCGTCCGCGCCGCGTTCAAGGCGGTCCAGGATGGCAAACAGGTCGTCATGCTCGTGCCGACGACCCTGCTCGTGCGGCAGCACATGGAAACCTTCGCGGAACGCTTCGCCGGATTCCCGATTCACCTGCGCGCGCTCAGCCGGTTCCAGACCGACAAGGAGTCCAAGGAGACGATCGAGGGCCTGGCCGACGGCAGCGTCGACATCGTCATCGGTACGCACCGGCTGCTGTCCGGCACCATCGTGTTCAGGGACCTCGGCCTCGTCGTCATCGATGAGGAGCAGCGCTTCGGCGTGGAGCACAAGGATGCTCTGAAGAAGCTGAAGACAAACGTCGATATCCTCGCGATGAGTGCCACCCCGATCCCGCGCACGCTGGAGATGGCGGTCACCGGCATCCGCGAAATGTCGACCCTCGCCACCCCGCCGGAAGACAGGCATCCGATTCTCACCTATGTCGGACCGTACAACGACAAGCAGGTCGGCGCCGCGATCCGCCGGGAACTGCTGCGCGAGGGACAGATCTTCTTTGTGCACAACCGGGTGAAATCGATCAACCGGGTCGCCGCGCAACTGGCCGAGCTGGTCCCGGAGGCGCGCATCGCCGTCGCGCACGGCCAACTTCCCGAAGCAGTGCTCGAGAAAGTCATGGTCGATTTCTGGGAACGTAAATTCGATGTGCTCGTCTCCACCACCATCATCGAAACCGGCCTCGATGTCGCCAACGCGAACACCCTGATCATCGACCGTGCCGACAAATACGGACTCAGCCAGCTACACCAATTGCGCGGCCGCGTCGGTCGCGGGCGCGAACGTGCTTACGCTTACTTCCTTTACGACGAAAACAAGCCGCTCAGCGAAGCCGCACACGACCGGCTGTCCACGATAGCCGCCAACAACGAACTCGGCGCCGGGATGCAGGTCGCGCTCAAGGACCTCGAGATCCGCGGTGCCGGCAACCTGCTCGGCGGCGAGCAGTCCGGGCACATCGCCGGCGTCGGTTTCGACCTCTACCTGCGGATGATCGGCGAAGCAGTCAGCGCGTTCCGCGGCGAGGTAGCCGAGGGACAGACCGAGCTGCGGCTCGAGTTGCCGGTCGACGCGCACATCCCCGAGGAGTATGTGGACAGCGAGCGGTTGAGGCTCGAGGCCTACCAAAAGCTATCGTCGGCCAGCTCGCCCACCTCCACCCCAGGGCAGATCGGTCAGGTGCTCGAGGAGTTGACCGACCGCTACGGCGAACCGCCCGTGCAGGTGCAAAACCTCATCGCCGTCTCCAAACTGCGCCGGATGGCCCAGAAGGCAGGTCTGTCCGAAGTGGTAGTGGTCGGATCGAACCTCCGCGTGGTGGGTTCAGACCTGGCAGATTCAGTGCAGGTGCGGCTGCAGCGGATGTATCCGGGGGCACGCTACTTGCGCGCCGCAAAGGCTGTGATGGCGCCGATGCCAAACCTCCAGGACACGGATGATGCTGCTCTGCTCGCGTGGACCAGCCAACTGCTCGTGGCGATCTTCGGCGCCGAAGTGCTCACGCCGGCGCCGTCGCAGTCGGGAGACGTCGCCTCGTAACCGGTGGTTGAGACCCGGCGGTGCGAGGATTGACGTCATGACCGACAAGCTCGACGACCTCCTCGCGATCATGGCCAGACTCCGCGCACCGGGCGGCTGCGCGTGGGACGGCGAACAGACTCACGAGTCGCTCGTGCGCTACCTCATCGAGGAGACCTACGAATTGGTCGACGCTATCGAGAGCGGCAACCGGGAGGAACTGCTGGAAGAGCTGGGCGACGTGCTCTACCAGGTGGTATTCCATGCCGATATCGCCTCACACACTCCCGGCGAGGAGTTCGATATCCAGGATGTCGCCGCGCACATGGCGCAGAAGATGGTGGGACGCCACCCGCACGTTTTCGGCGACACGGTCGCCGAGACAGCAGAAGACGTGGTCGCGATCTGGGACGATCTGAAAGCCGTAGAAAAGCCCGGCCGCACCAGCGTGCTCGATGGCATCCCGCAGGCGATGCCGGCGTTGGCGCTGGCAGACAAGCTGGTCGGACGAGCCGCCAAGGCAGGAGCGGCCGTACCCGTCGGTTCGCTTCCCGCCACGACGGAGGCCGAACTCGGGCAGTACCTGTTAGGAATCGTCGTGTCGGCGAAAGCGCAGGGATGGGACCCGGAACGCGCCCTCCGCGGCACGCTTCGCCGTCTGCAGGATGACATCCGCCTTGTCGAAGCGGACTCCCGGATGGACGACGCGACGCGATCCTAGCCTGACGACATGGGGCGGTGCCCCTTCCAACCCGAATGGAAGGGGCACCTTGCCCAGACACCTGTGAGCCTCGCTTGCGCGGGCCCCGGTGCCGGACACGAGCCAGGAATTTCCCGATTCCGGACTCGCTATGAGTGCTTTCCGACGATCCCGGACTTTCATCGACGGTACGCCGAACCACAGCAACACATGAATCTTATCGGGAAAACAACCGTTAGTGCAAACATCCGTTATGGTAAGGGTATGTCACGTCTTCCCGACCTCGAACGCAAGCCGGAGTTGGTCGCGAACACCCTGGAGTACCTTCTCGACAAGCCGTTATCGTCTCTCACGTTCCGCAAACTGGCCTCGGCGCTGGGCGTGAGCACGTTCACCCTCGTTTACCATTTCGGCACGCGCGCCGAGCTGGTGCGCGATGTTGTCTCGGCGATCTCCGCCCGCGAGACCGGAATCCACGAAAACCTCGTCATCAATCCAGCGTCCCTCGACGCCTACTTCGACGGACTGGAACGATCCTGGGAGTGGACACTCGAGCCGCGCAACCGCCAGTTGCAGCGGCTGGAATTCGAGGCGTCGATGATGGAAGCGTTGTCCCCAGACGAACACACATTCGTGCGCTCCCTCTTCGCCCGTTGGCAGCAAATCGGCTACGACGCGCTGATCTCGTTCGGCATCGGCAACCTGGATGCTGAGGAAGAGTCGCGACTGGTTGTCGACACGTTCTATGGCATCCAGTTCGACCTCGTCATCAACGGCGACGAGGCGAAGGCGACCGCCGCGTTCGCGCGGGCAGTGGCGCTGCACCGCCACCGCATCGAAGAACTTCTCGGCTAGGCCGACTGAGCTGCGCCCGCCAACGGCACCCTGCGCGGAGATGCCAGAATCGACTCATGGCAACATCGGTCAACCCTCCGCGCGGCATGCGCGACTTCCTTCCCGGCGAGAAGCTACGGCGGGAGGCGGCGCTCGCCGTCATCCGTGACACCTACCGTGCGCACGGGTTCGACGAGATCGAGACGCCGGTCATGGAAGACAGCTCGAGGCTGCACGCCGGGCTTGGCGGCGACAACGAGAAACTCGCCTTCGGAGTGCTGCGACGCGGACTCGACGTGGCAGACCTGCACGCCGCCAGTGACCCGTTCGACCTCGTCGATCTGGGACTGCGCTTCGACCTGACCGTGCCGCTCGCCCGGTTCTACGCCACGCACCATGCCGAGCTGCCCGCCGTGTTCCGTGCCATCCAGCTCGCCCCGGTGTGGCGCGCCGAACGGCCGCAGAAGGGACGGTACCGCCAGTTCCTGCAGTGTGACATCGACATTATCGGCGAATCCGGACCGCTGGCCGAAATCGAACTCGTCACGGCCACGGCCGCCACGGTGGGCGCGCTCGGGCTGACCGGATGGCACCTCCGGCTCAACGACCGCAGAATCCTGCACTCGCTCCTGGACTGGTGGGGCATCGGGCCCGACTTGCGCGATCGGGCGCTCATCACACTCGACAAGGAGGACAAAATCGGCGTCGACGCCGTCGCGGCGGAGCTGGCCGGATTTGTCGAGGTCAACCCCGAGAACGTCGCCGGCACACTGCGCGAACTGGCATCGCTTGGCGAGAGCGGATGGTCCCTGCTCGGCTCGCCCCCGCCGTGGCTGAACGTTTCGGCGTACCGCGACCTGCTGGCCATCCGCGATGCCGTGCCCGAGGTTCCGCTGGTTTTCTCACCCAACCTGGTGCGCGGAATGGGCTACTACACGGGCGCGATCTTCGAAATTGCCCACCCCAGCTCCAGCAGCTCCCTCGGCGGTGGCGGCCGCTACGACGGCATGATCGGGCGCTTTCTCGGCCGCGACGTGCCCGCGACCGGGTTCTCGATCGGTTTCGAGCGCATCCTCGAACTGGTCGACCTCCCTACCGATGCGGCCGAGGATGCGCGCGCGCTGGTCTACGACGACACCGTTTCGCCTGCGCGGCTCGTTGCCTTGAAAGCCGCTCTCATCGCCGGCGGTATCCGGGTGCGCTTGGAACGCGGCCGCAAGAACGCCGGAGCGCTGTATTTTGAACTTGCCGCGTCCGGATACCGGCAGGTCGCCACGGTCTCCTCCGCGACTGCCGGCGTGGACGACCTCGAATTCCGGAACCTCGCGTGAGCGTCGCTAAGACCGACACGGCGGTCGAACCGTACTACCGCGCACTGAAAGACAACCGTTTCGCGTCCACCGTGCACGCGCAGGGCGCCTGGAACGCGCACGAGCAGCATATGGCACCCGTCTCCGGGATCCTCGCGCACTGCCTTGAGCAATTCCAACCTCGCCCCGAACTGCGGATGGCGAGGCTCAGTTTCGACATCCTCGGCTTGATCCCCGACGGCGAATTCTCCGTCGTCACCTCGATGTTGCGGCCGGGCCGCACCATCGAACTGATCCAGGCGGAGCTGGTCTCCGGCGGGCGCACCGCCGTGCGGGCGACCGCGTGGCGGCTGCAACGCTCGGATACCAGCGCGGTCGCCGGCATCGAGGATGCGCTGATGATGGGGCCGCAGGAGGCTTCCGGCCCGGTCTCCCTAGACGATTGGCCCGGCGGGTACATCAAGTCGGTCGAGGTGCGGGTGCTCCCCGGGCACCGCCCAGGCCTCAGCCGCGCCTGGATTCGCACTAAGCATCCGTTGGTCGACACGGTCGACTCGCCCGCATTCGTGCGACTGATCGGACTCATCGACACCAGCAACGGCGTAGCCACCCGCGTACGACCCGGCGCCGGAAGCTACCTGTTCCCCAACGTGGACCTGCAGATCCACCTCTACCGGGAACCCGAAGGGGAGTGGCTGGGTCTGCAAAACTCGGTCAGCTTCGGCGCGGAAGGGATTGGCCTCACCTCCACAGTGCTGCACGACCTCACCGGCCCGTTCGGCCGGGCTGAGCAAATCCTCACCCTCCGCAAGTCGTGACTCAGAAGTTCTCGACAGGTTTCAGCTCCGGGCGTTTCGGCGGACGACCGTCGCCGGACGAACGCCCGGTCAGCCGGCGGCCGATCCACGGCAGCACGAACTCGCGGTAGTAGGCGACGGTGCCCTGCACGCGTGCGGCGCCCGGCGCGCTGCCCTCATCATCCGTCCACGCGGCAGGCGACGGTACGCCGAGGGCATTGAGCACGCGGGTCGCGACCCTGGTGTGCCCGAGCGCGTTCAAGTGCAGCTTGTCCCGTGACCAGAACCGCGCCTGCGTCAGCTCAGGGTCGCTCCAGTTGTCCACCAGGGTGATGTCATCCCTCGTGAACGTGGAGTACCACTGCGTCGCCAACGCATCACCTCGGTGCTGCATGAGCGCTCCCATCGGCAGGTGCCGCGACGGGTTGCCGCCACTGACCAGGACGACGTGGACTCCGGCCTCCAGCGCGTGATCCACGACCCGCTGAAGCAGTCCGATGACGTAGCCGATCTCCACGCGCGGGCGCATCAGGTCATTGCCGCCGCCCGAGACGGTGAGCAGGTCCGGCGTCATCGCGAGCGCGGGCCCCAACTGCTCCCGCACAATCGGACCCAGAAGCTTGCCCCGGATGGCGAGATTCGCGTACGACACCGGCTGCGCGGAGCCCTGGGCCAGGCCGAGCGCGACGAGGTCGGCCCAGCCACGCACTTGTCCATCGGGCAAGTCGTCGCCGACGCCTTCGGTGAAGCTGTCACCGATGGCGACGTAACGCTGAAACATATCGGATGTGAGCCTATCGCGCACAACGGTCGGCACGGCGCCCCCGAGTAGGATGACGAGCGGATTATCGGCATATGAACCCACTAGGAGAACCGTGGCTTTGATCGAAGCAGTAAGCGCCCGCGAAATTCTCGACTCCCGCGGCAACCCGACAGTTGAGGTCGAGTTGCTGCTCGACGACGGCATTGTTTCCCGCGCCGCCGTACCCTCTGGTGCGTCGACCGGAGCCTTCGAGGCGTACGAATTGCGCGACGGCGACACGAGCCGTTATCAGGGCAAGGGCGTGCTGAAGGCTGTTGATGCGGTCATCGACGAAATCGGTCCGGCCATCGAGGGCTTCGACGCCGCCGATCAGCGCCTCATCGACCACACCATGATCGAACTGGACGGCACCGAGAACAAGAAGCGTCTGGGCGCCAACGCCATCCTGGGCGCGTCCCTCGCCGTCGCCAAGGCCGCCGCAGACTCCGCCGATTTGCCGCTATTCCGTTACCTCGGCGGTCCGAACGCGCACACCCTCCCCGTGCCGATGCTCAATGTGATCAACGGGGGAGCACACTCCGACAACAACGTCGACATCCAGGAGTTCATGATCCTGCCTATCGGCGCCGCGACCTTCAGCGAGGGGTTGCGCTGGGGGGTGGAGACCTACCACGCGCTCAAGAGCCTTCTGCACGGCAAGGGGCTGAACACGGGACTCGGCGACGAAGGCGGCTTCGCGCCAGACCTCAGCAGCAACCAGGCCGCTCTCGATCTGCTCGTCGAGGCCATCACGAAGGCCGGCTTCACCCCCGGCGCACAGATCGCCCTAGGAATCGATGCGGCGGCCAGCGAGTTCTTCGACAACGGTACGTATTTGTTCGAAGGCAAGAAGATTTCAGCGCAGGAACTCACGGGCTACTACGCGAAACTGGTCGCGGACTACCCGCTGGTCACCATGGAAGACCCGCTGCAGGAAGACGACTGGGACGGCTGGGCGCACCTCACGCAGCAACTCGGCGACAAGGTTCAGATTGTCGGCGACGACCTCTTCGTCACCAACCCGAAGCGTCTCGCGGACGGCATTTCGAAGCACACAGCGAATTCCATCCTCGTGAAGGTCAACCAGATCGGAACGCTCACCGAGACGTTCGATGCTGTCGCCCTGGCCCAGCGAAACGGCTACACGGCGGTGATCTCGCACCGATCCGGCGAGACCGAAGACACCACCATCGCCGACCTCGCGGTGGCCACGGATGCTGGCCAGATCAAGACCGGAGCGCCGGCGCGATCCGAGAGAGTCGCCAAGTACAACCAACTTCTGCGCATCGAGGAGGAGCTCGGCGACGCCGCGGTCTACGCCGGGAGCAGCGCCTTCCCGCGGTTCCGCGCCTAGCGCACATCCTGCCGGGTTTCTGTACCACTGTCACCGACAGTCGCACCGTAGGCTCGTTTCATGACCAGGCGGCCCCGCACCACCCGAGTACCCGTCCGGCTGCCGCAGCCGGAGGGGCCCGCGGCCCGGTGGCTGCGCAGCATCCGGCTGTCCGGGTTCACCATCGCAGCCCTGTGCGTCGTGGTGCTCATGGTCGTGATCCTGGCGCCGTCGCTGCGCACCCTGGTCGAACAGCGCACCCAACTGGCGCAGCTGGAAGCCGACGTCGCAGCGCACAAGAGTGGTGTCGCCGACCTGAAGGGTGAACACGCGCGCTGGGAGGACCCCAGCTACATCGAAGCGCAGGCACGCGAACGGCTCAACTACGTGTATCCGGGCGAGTACAGCTACCTCGTCATGGACGACGCGGCCACCCCCACCACCAAAGAAGGCCTCCCGATCAGTTCCAGCATCCAAACCACCAGGGTCGACTGGGTGCAGGCGCTGCTGTCCTCCGTCTTGACCGCCGGACTGACGGATGCCGCACCGAACGAGATTGTCGCCCCGGTGCTCGGCGGATCCCAGTGACGCCGCCGTTCCAAGCCCCCAGCGCCGAGGACCTTCGCATCGCCACGCGGCAACTGGGCCGGCCGGCACGCGGCGTGATGGGCATCGCCGCGCGCTGCGCCTGCTGCGCGCCCGCCGTGCTCGCAACCCGTCCGCGCCTTGACGACGGCACACCGTTCCCGACGTTGTACTACCTGAGTCTGCCAACGGCCGTCGTGGCGATGTCGACTCTCGAAGCGACGGGTGCGATGGCCCGGTGGCAAGCGGAACTGACCGTCGACCCTGAACTCGCCAGCCGGTACGGGCAGGCTCACCTCGCCTACCTGGCCGATCGCGCCAGCATCGAATCCGTCCCAGAAATCGAAGGAACATCGGCGGGCGGCATGCCCACAAGAGTCAAGTGTCTGCATGCACTGGTCGCGCACGCGCTGGCCGCCGGCCCCGGCGTCAACCCGATCGGTGACCTCGCGCTCGCGGAAAGCAGCTGGTCGATTCGAGTGTGCGAGTGCGCATCGTGAGACGCGCTCTGGCCGCGCTCGCGACGTTCGGCATCCTCGCTTCGGTGCTGGTAGCGACGCAGTCCGCATCGGCCGGCGACGTCATCCGTGACCGCGAATACTGGCTGGCCTCCTACGGGTTCTCCCAGGCCTGGCAGAGAACCAAGGGCGCAGGCGTGACCATCGCCGTGATCGACACGGGAATCGACAGCAGCCATCCGGATCTCGTTGGCACCGTCGTCGGAGGAACCGACATCTCGGGACTTGGTGCCGCCACCGGACAACGACCGGTGGGACCGAACAAGGAGCACGGCACCATGGTCGCCTCGCTCATCGCGGGGCAAGGCCACGGCGGCGACGCCGGAATCATCGGAGTCGCTCCCGCGGCCAGGCTGCTGTCGGTGTCCGTCGGATTCGGCGTCGGCACCCAGGGATCGGACGACCAGATCGCGAAAGCGGTGCGCTGGTCGGTGGACCACGGCGCCGACGTCATCAACATGTCGCTGACCCGCAACACCTTGGAATGGCCCGAGAGCTGGGACGGCGCGTTTCTTTACGCCATGCAACACGACGTCGTCATCGTCGCCGCCGCGGGCAACCGAGGCAGCGGCACCACCGAGGTGGGCGCTCCAGCCACCATGCCGGGAGTCCTCACTGTCGCCGGAGTGGACCAGAACGGCAAAGCGAGCTTCGACGCCTCCTCGCAAGGAATCACCATTTCCGTCGCCGCCCCCAGTGAAAACCTGGTCGGAGCCGCTCCGGGCGGCGGCTATTACAACTGGTCCGGCACGAGCGGCGCCACCCCGATCGTCGCCGGCCTGGTCGCACTGGTGCGCTCCGCGTACCCCGACTTGGATGCCGCGAACGTCATCAACCGCGTGATCGCCACCGCCAACCCGGTCGGCGGCCGGGTGCCCAGCCCGATTTACGGCTACGGGCTGATTGACGCGGCCGCTGCCGTCACTGCCCGTGTGAGTCCGGTCACGGCGAACCCGATGGGCGACCTGAAGGACTGGATTCGGGTCTACCGCCGCGCGGCCGCCACGCCGCCGCCCCCCGCGCAGGCCGAAGTACCACAGCCACGCACCACACCGACTCCGGTTCCCTCGGCGCAGGCCACGAACCCACTCGGCACGATCCTGCCCACGGTGGCGTCGCTCCGCGACACCGGCATCCCGCTTCTCGTCTTTACGGTGTTCGGCGCGCTTCTCGCGTTTCTGGTGCGCGTATTCTACCGCCGAATCGGGCACCCCCGAGGCAAGTAGTAGATTGAGTCAGTGCCAAAAATCTTGATCGTTGGCGGCGGATACGCCGGATTCTATACTGCTCTGAGGCTCGAAAAGCGGCTTCGCGCGGGCGAGGCAGAGGTCACGGTCGTCGATCCGCTGCCCTACATGACTTACCAGCCATTCCTGCCGGAGGTGGCAGCGGGGTCCATCGAGCCACGACACGCCGTCGTTTCGCTGCGACGGCACCTGAAGTCGACCACTGTCATCACCGCCAAGGTCAGCGCGATCGACCACGCGAGCAAGACCGCCACCATCTCGCCCAAGGTCGGCGAGCCGTGGGAGCTGGCCTACGACATCATCATCGTCACCGCCGGATCGGTGTCCCGCACCTTCCCGATCCCCGGTGTCGCCGACGAGGCCATCGGCATGAAGAACATCGAAGAAGCCGTCGCCGTGCGCGACAAGGTGCTCACGAACTTCGAGGAGGCGGCCAACCTCCCGGCCGGACCGGAGCGCGACAGGCTGCTCACCTTCACCGTCATCGGGGGTGGATTCGCCGGGATCGAGATCTTCGGAGAGCTGCGCAGCTTCGCCAGCTCGCTCCTGCAGTACTACCCGACACTCACGTTCGACGACACCCACTTCCACCTCATCGAGGCAATGGGCCGGATCATGCCCGAGGTCACCCTCGAAACCAGTCATTGGGTGCTGAAGAACCTCGCTCAGCGTGGTGCCGAAGTGCACCTGGAGACCCAGCTCACCTCGGCCGTCGACGGCCACGTGCAAATGTCCACCGGAGAGTCCTTCGACTCCGACCTCATCATCTGGACGGCCGGCGTCATGGCCAACCCGGTGCTGCGCAACACCGACTTGCCCCGCGACGAACGCGGACGCCTCCGCGTCGGCGCCGACCTGCGCGTGATCAATGACGACGGCGTGGTGGCGGATGCCTGGGGTGCCGGCGACGTGAGCGCGGTTCCCGACCTCACCGGCGGCGGCGTCGGCGGATTCTGCGTCCCCAACGCCCAGCACGCCGTTCGGCAGGGCAAGTTGATGGCCAAGAACGTCGTGGGACAGTTGCGCGGCGACACCCCGGTGGAGTACTTCCACAAGAATCAGGGAGCCGTTGCGGGCATCGGCCTGTATGAAGGCGTCTTCCAGTCCAAGCGGCTCGCGATCAAGGGCGTCCTCGCCTGGGTGATGCACCGCGGATACCACGGACTGGCCATGCCCATGTGGGAGAGGAAGACCCGCGTGTTCGGCAACTGGTTCTTCAACCTGTTGTTGCGTCGCGACATCGTCTCTCTCCAGCGGGTGGAAGAGCCTCGCGCCATCTTCGCAGAGTTCGCCAGCCGCCCCAAGGTCTGAGCACCGCACTTGCCGTTGCCGCCGGCGTAGCCTAGCGTCGGCAGCATGCGGATCGGGGGCCAACTGTGAACGCGCCTGACGCCGTCGTCGTCGGATCCGGCCCGAACGGGCTGGCCGCCGCCGTCACGCTGGCCAGGGCGGGGCTGGCCGTGCTCGTGTTCGAGCGGGCGGACAGCATCGGCGGCGGAGCACGCACCCAGGAGTTGACTCTCCCTGGATTTCTGC
>JBDSDO010000049.1:0-7416 GCA_039920505.1 Terrimesophilobacter sp. | reverse complement strand
GAATCACACCGACACCCACCAGGCAGACGCCGGCAACCAGACGGCAACAATCATCGCACCGCCTGCCGAACCCGCACCTGAAACAGCGGTGAAGAAGCGCGCTCCGCGGCGTGCCACCGCGCGCGGCGGCGTTGTCACTACCACGGCGCCGAAAGCCGCACAGGCCGAGCCGAAAGCCGCAGCCGAGCCGAAAGCCGCTTCGACTGCCGAATCGGCTGCGCCCGCCGCAGCGCAGCCCGCGGCGGATGCCGCGCCCCGCGAAGGCCAAATCGGAGTTCGCGAGCCGGCTGGAGCGCGTGCGCGTCGTGCCCGCACCAACGGCGACGCCGCGGCGACAGTCGCCAAACCCGCTTCCGACCACGCCGCACACGGCGAATCGGGCGTCGATGTCGTCGCGCCAGAGCGTGCGGAGCGTCCATCACGGTCCAGGTCCGGCCGGCAGGCGCGCACCAAGGACGTCGTCGACGGTGCCGCAACGGCCGTCGATGAAGGATCGGCCGTTCCCGCGACATCCGACGCCAAGCAGAGTCACGCCAAGCAGAATCACGCCGAGCAGAATCGCACCGAGCAGTCAAGTACGGATCAGGCCAGTACGGATCAGGCCAGCACCGAGCCGGCCGAGCAGGCCGCTCCGTCCCGCAACCGCAACCGTAATCGCAATCGCAACGGCGGCGAGCGCCAGGACCGTCAGCAGAGCGAGCGCCATAGCGACGAGCAAGGCGACGAGCACGAGGGCGGACGAGGCGGCCGGGGCGGCCGTAGCGGCGATCGCCAGCAAGACGCAGAGAGTGACCGCGGAGGTCGCAGTCGTTACCGCGATCGCAAGCGACGCGGACAGAGCGACGACTTCGAGCCGGAGATCACCGAAGACGACGTGCTCATCCCCGTCGCCGGCATCCTCGACGTGCTCGACAACTACGCGTTCGTGCGCACCAGCGGCTACCTGCCGGGACCGAGCGACGTTTACGTCTCGCTCGGGCAGGTCAAGAAGTACAACCTGCGCAAGGGCGACGCCGTCGTCGGCGCGATCCGCCAGCCGCGTGAGAACGAGAACACGAGCCGCCAGAAATACAACGCGATCGTCAAGGTCGACTCGATCAACGGCCTTCCCGTGGAGCAGGCAGCCGAGCGCGCCGAATTCGGCAAGCTCACCCCGCTCTACCCCACCGAGCGGCTACGCCTCGAGACGGAATCAGGCAAGCTGACTCCGCGCATCATCGACCTCGTATCACCCATTGGCAAGGGCCAGCGTGGCCTCATCGTGTCGCCGCCGAAGGCGGGCAAGACGCTCGTGTTGCAGGCCATCGCCAACGCGATCGCGAAGAACAATCCCGAGGTCCACCTCATGGTTGTGCTCGTTGACGAGCGACCGGAAGAGGTCACCGACATGCAGCGCACGGTGAAGGGCGAGGTAATCGCTTCCACCTTCGACCGGCCGGCCGAAGACCACACCACCGTCGCCGAGCTCGCGATTGAGCGCGCCAAGCGCCTGGTCGAACTCGGCCACGACGTCGTCGTGCTGCTCGACTCGATCACCCGCCTCGGTCGCGCATACAACCTGGCCGCACCGGCATCCGGTCGCATCCTCTCCGGTGGCGTCGACTCTTCTGCCCTTTACCCGCCGAAGCGTTTCTTCGGCGCCGCGCGCAACATCGAGGACGGCGGCTCGCTGACCATCCTCGCCACGGCGCTCGTGGAGACCGGGTCCAAGATGGACGAGGTCATCTTCGAGGAGTTCAAGGGCACCGGCAATATGGAACTGCGCCTGTCACGGCAACTCGCCGACAAGCGGATCTTCCCGGCCGTGGATGTCAACGCCTCCGGAACCCGACGTGAAGAGATGCTGATGGGCGTCGACGAGACCAAGATCACCTGGAAGCTGCGTCGCGCCCTCGCCGGGCTCGACACGCAGCAGGCGCTCGAACTCGTGCTGGGGCGGTTGCGGGACACGACGAGCAACGTCGAGTTTCTCATGCAGGTGCAGAAGTCGATGCCGTCACCGGCAGGCGCGAAAGAGGACTAAGACCCATGTTCGAGTCAGTGAAAACTTTGCTGGCCGAGCATGAGGACCTTCAGGGACAGTTGTCCGATCCGGCCCTCCACTCGGATCCAGTGCGATCGAAACGGGTCAACCGGCGGTATGCCGAGCTGAGCAGGATTGTCGCGGCGTACCACGAGTGGCGCGAGCTGTCCGACGACCTGGCCGCAGCTACCGAGATGGCCGACGAGGACGAATCGTTCGCGGAGGAGATCCCGGACATCCAGGAGAAACTGGATATCGCCCAGGAGCGCCTCCGCCGGCTGCTGATCCCGCGCGACCCGGATGATGGCCGCGACGTGATCATGGAAATCAAGGGCGGAGAGGGCGGCGCCGAAAGCGCGCTGTTCGCCGCGGACCTGTTGCGCATGTACCTGCACTATGCGGAGTCCAAGGGCTGGAAGACCGAGCTCCTGGATCGCAACGAGAGCGATCTCGGCGGCTACAAAGACGTGCAGTTGGCCATCAAGTCGAACGCGACCGACCCCGCGCACGGCGTGTGGGCGCACCTGAAGTACGAGGGCGGCGTGCACCGCGTGCAACGCGTGCCCGTCACCGAGTCGCAAGGGCGCATCCACACGTCCACGACAGGCGTGCTGGTGTTCCCCGAGGTCGACGAACCCGACGAGGTCGAGATCAACCCGAACGACCTCAAGATCGATGTGTATCGTTCCAGTGGCCCCGGCGGGCAGTCGGTGAACACCACCGACTCCGCGGTGCGAATCACACACCTTCCGACCGGCATCGTCTTGTCCATGCAGAACGAGAAGAGCCAACTGCAGAACAAGGAAGCCGGGATGCGTGTGCTGCGCGCTCGCATCCTTGCCCAGCAGCAGGAGGAGCAGGCCGAACTCGACAGCGCCGCCCGCAAGAGCCAGATCCGCACCATGGACCGCAGCGAGCGCATCCGCACCTACAACTTCCCCGAAAACCGGATCGCGGACCACCGCACCGGCTACAAGTCGTACAACCTCGACGCGGTGATGGACGGAGCGCTGGACCCGGTCATCCAGTCCTGCATTACTGCCGACGAGGAGCACCGGATCGCAGAGATCGGCGAGCCCGCCTAGCACCATCACGGGCTCGGCATGCAATCGAGGATGTGGTGCAACACGCCGCACGACCGGGCCAGATTTGCGGCGTGTCGACGGGGCGTCCTCGATTACGTCTACGCCGACGGCGCGCTGGTCGGCGCGGTGAAAGGATGGAACTCGTGACATTCACTGTGCGTACTCTGCGGGACACAGCAATCGAGGCGCTCGGGGCCGCGGGCATCCCCGATCCGGACGTCGATGCCGAACTGCTGATCGGCCATGTGCTGGGAATGAGCCGCGGCCAGGTACAGGCCGGTGCCGTGACCGGCGCCGCGGTGACGGGGGAGTACGCCGCGGCGGTCACGGATGCTGTCACTCGCCGCTCCCACAGAGAGCCGCTGCAACACATCACCGGGAGTGCGCCATTCCGATCGCTCGACCTCGCAGTGGGCCGGGGGGTCTTTGTGCCACGACCGGAAACCGAGACGGTTGCGCAGTACGCGATCGACTCCCTGCGCGTCGTCGCCTCACCCGAGCCGATCGCCGTCGACCTCGGCACCGGCAGCGGCGCCATCGCCCTGGCACTGGCCACCGAGGTTCGCCACGCGCTGGTTTACGGCGTGGAGAACTCGCCGGCAGCGTTCGAATGGACGCAGCGGAACTTCCGTCGGTACGGCGAAGACAACGCGCACGCCGTCTTCGCCGACCTCGCGGATGCGCTGCCGGAGTTGGATGGGGCGGTTGATGTCGTCGTTTCCAATCCGCCGTACATCCCAGCGGACGCCATACCAAGAGACCCGGAAGTGCGCCTGTTCGACCCGGAACACGCGCTCTACGGCGGCATGGATGGACTGGATGTTGTGCGCCAGGTCTCCGTCACTGCACGGCGGTTGCTCCACCCGGGCGGTGTTCTGGTGCTCGAGCACGGCGAACTGCAGGCAGACGACATCCGCGAACTCCTGACGAGTGACGGCTGGCATGCGACGGCCACCCATCAGGACTTCCTCGGACGCGACAGGGCTACGACCGCGCTGCGCTGAACTCCTCGATCGCGCTCATCAACTCCGCCCCCGTCGTGAACAGGTGCCCGGTGATGCCGACGGACTCTGCGCCAGCCACGTTTTCCGGCAGGTCGTCGGCGAAGAACGCGTCGCGCGCCGGGGTTCCATACCGCTGAAGCACTCGTTCGAACACGATCGGGTCGGGCTTGCGTGCGGAGTAGTCGCTTGAGGTGAACAGGTGCTCACCGAACAGCGGCACCAGTTGCGGTGCGAGCGTGCCCAAGTGCTTCGCCGCCAGCGGTCCGTTGTTCGTCAATAGAGTCACCTGGCCGAGCTCAGCGGCCCGGGCGACGGACTTCAGAGACTCCGCCATCGGCGTCATCGCTCCGCCGCGGATGGACACCCAATCGTCTTCGGTGACATCCACCCCGATCGCGGCGTTGAATGCGAGAAGGTACGCTTCGGGGCTGGCGTGGAGGCCGGCCTCTGCCTCGGATTCCCGGCCCTTGCGCCACCACAGGTCCTGCAGCGTCTGAGAACTCAGCCCGGTGAGGCGGGACAGACTCTCGGACCGCGCCGTCCAGTCGTACCCGTAGAGCACGTCATCCATGTCGAAAATGAACAGCAAGCTCATCGGTTTCGTCCGGCGAAGTCGTCGATTGCCTGGTTCAGCGCGTCCAACTGGAATTCGCCGTCGATCTCGATGAAGTGGTGGGCGTGCATTCCGACCTCACGTGCGGCGGCGACATTGGCTCCGGAATCGTCGGCCATGAATGTATCCTCCGGTCTCACACCGAAGTGCTCCAGCGCACGCTGATAGGCCAGAGTTTCCGGTTTGCGGGCGCCGAGGCCGCAGCTGACGAGCCGGTTCTCGCCCACAATGGCAACGACATCCGGGGCGAGCCATGGCAGCTCCTGCGCGAATGGCGCGGGATTGTTGGAGAACACGCTGGCAACGCCGAGCGTCGTGGCCCGCTTCAACGCGGCGAGGCTTCCAGGGATCGGAGTGCTGGCCTTCAGCCGGGACTCGCGCCACTGGGACACCGTCAGCGCCACGCCCGTGACTTTCTCCCATTGCTCGAAGTATTCGGATGCAGTGGGCCATTCGCCGCGTTCGGCACGAGCCTCATACCCTGCCGCCCACCAGCTTTTCGCGAGATGATACTCACTCGAGCCGGTTGATTGCGCCAGCGCCGGCAACCGCTGACGGAAGTCGTACCGATACAGCGTCTTGTCGAAGTCGAACAGGTAGAGGTCCACGATGCTTCGTAGCTTAGGCGCACCTCAGTGTGCGCGGCGCCGTCCAGAATAGGATGGCTAGCGATATGGCGACCATTTACGACTGCTCGGACAGCGCCGAGCTCCTTACCGGCATGAGGCTCGCCAGAGGGGCCCTCGGTCGAGGGGAACTCGTCGTGCTTCCCACTGACACCGTCTACGGTGTGGCCGCGGATGCTTTCAACGCGGCAGCCGTTCAGCGCCTCCTCGACGCAAAGGGCCGCAGCCGCCAGGCGCCGCCACCGGTGCTCATCCCCGGGATCCCGACCCTCGACGCGCTCGCGGCCGACGTCCCAGACCAAGTGCGAGCCCTGGTCGAGGCGTTCTGGCCGGGCGGCCTCACCATCATCCTGCCCGCCAGGGACACACTCGAGTGGGACCTGGGTGAGACGCATGGCACGGTGGCCCTGCGGATGCCCGCCCACAAGATGGTGCTCGAGCTGCTGTCCGAAACCGGCCCGCTCGCTGTCTCCTCCGCCAACCGCACCGGAATGCCGGCCGCCTGCACCGTGCAGGAGGCCCACGACATGCTCGGCGACGACGTCACCGTCTACCTGGACGGCGGGCCGGCCGGCCGGGGATATCACCATGAGGACGGACAGGACGCCGCGTCGACGATCGTCGACGCGACGGATCTGATGCGGCCAGGCGGAAGCATCCGGATCGTGCGGCACGGCGTGATTTCCGACGCAGCGATCCAGGAGGTCACCGGGTGATCTTCTACGTGCTCGCACTGGTGATCTCCGCCCTGGTCACCTTTGGGCTTTCGGTGCTGATCTGGAAGCTCAGCACAAAGTTCCGCCTGTACCCGGCCATCCGGGCACGTGACGTGCACACGCAGCCCACCCCCCGCCTCGGCGGTATCGCCATGTTCCTCGGAATCCTGGTCGCCTTCGCGGTCGCCTCGCAGGTCAGCTGGTTCCACCTGGTCTTCGTGAACCCCGGTCCGATTTACGCGATCCTCGGTGCCGCCCTCATCATCGTGCTGATCGGCGTCGCCGACGACATCTGGGACTTGGACTGGATGACCAAGCTCGCCGGTCAGATCATCGCCGCAGGACTTCTCGCGTGGCAAGGGGTGCAACTGGTCTCGCTGCCGATCGGCGGCCTCACGGTCGGGTCGGCATACATGTCGCTCGTCCTCACCGTCCTCGCGGTGGTGCTGGTGATGAACGCCGTGAACTTCATCGACGGTCTGGACGGCCTGGTCGCCGGCGTCGCCATCATCGCCAACGGCGTCTTCTTCGTCTACAGCTACATCCTGGCCAGGGTGATCGGCGAAGCGGAATACTTCAATCTCGCCTCTTTGATCTCGGCCATCCTCATCGGCGCCTGCGTCGGCTTTTTGCCGCTCAACTGGCATCCGGCGAAACTCTTCATGGGCGACGCCGGCGCATTGCTCGTCGGGCTGCTCATGGCCACCTCGGCGATCTCCGTGACCAGCAACATCGATCCGTTGTCGATGCACTCCGGAAAACTGTTGGCCCCGGCGTTCATCCCCATCCTGTTGCCGCTGGCGATTCTCGTCGTGCCGCTGATCGACTTCGTGCTGGCGGTGCTGCGCCGGCTTCGCGCCGGGAAGTCGCCGTTCACCGCTGATCGGAAACACCTGCACCACCGACTGCTCGACATGGGGCACTCGCACCTGCACGCCGTGCTGATCTTCTATGCCTGGAGCGGCGTGATCGCCGTCGGCGGCCTGCTGCTGATGGTCATTCCGGTAGTCTGGGCGTTTGCGTTCGTGGTCGTCGGATTGGGCGGCTGCACGTGGCTCACGCTGGCACCGCTGACTCGCCGCAAGGCGCTGGAGAAGGCCGCGCAGTCCGCAGCGGCTGGTGACGCCGGAGCCGTAGCCCACCTCGATGGGCTCGACTCCGCATCCGTTCCGAAGGAGACCGTATGAGTTCTGTGCTCGTTCTGAAACGTGCGCTGTTGTACGGCGGCATTCTGGCCGCCGCAATCGCGATCATCGGGTCGATCATCGGGGGCCTCGTCGCCGGCGGGGCGGGCGTCGCCAGCGCACTCGTCGGCACGGGCATGGCCGTGGTGTTCCTCGGTATAACCG
>JBDSDO010000048.1:0-33346 GCA_039920505.1 Terrimesophilobacter sp. | reverse complement strand
CGAATCCTCTTCCGTCTCGTCCTCTCCCGCATGGACCCTGAGACCGCACACCACCTCGCGTTCGCCGTCATCCGGCTCCTGCCGCGGATCGGCCTGGGCGCACTTCTTGCACGTCTGACCGCCCCGCACCCGTCCCTCGCCGTACAGGCTTTGGGCCTCAGGTTCGCGTCACCGTTCGGTGTCGCCGCCGGGTTCGACAAGGACGGACGGGCGATCCGGGGGCTCGGCCAGCTCGGGTTCGGGCACGTCGAGATCGGTACCCTGACCGGGCTTGCGCAACCTGGAAACGAGCGCCCGCGATTGTTCCGGCTGGTCGCCGACCGCGCCGTCGTCAACCGGATGGGATTCAACAACCGCGGAGCGGCGGATGCGAAGCCGCGGCTGCGGCGGGAACGGCGCCGTCGCATCCGCCCCGTCATCGGCGTCAACATCGGCAAGTCCCGGGTCGTCGACGTCGCGAACGCCACGGCGGACTACCTCACCAGCACGACGCTTCTGGCTCCGGTGGCCGACTACCTCGTCGTCAATGTGTCGTCGCCGAACACGCCTGGACTACGCGGGCTGCAGGAACTCGACAAGCTCGCACCCCTGCTGGGCGCGGTGCGCGACGCCGCCACGGGTACTCCGGTGCTCGTGAAGATCGCGCCAGACCTGTCTGACGACGAAGTGCGTCGCATCGCCAGCCTCGTGGTGGACCTCGGCCTGCCAGGAATCATCGCCACCAACACCACGATTTCCCGCGACCACCTCGCCACCGACCCTCAGGTTGTGGAACGCGCCGGCGCCGGAGGGCTCTCCGGCGCGCCGCTGGCTCGCCGGTCGATCGACGTGCTGCGCATCATTCGCAGCGTCGTGCCCGCCGAGTTCTGCGTCATTTCGGTCGGAGGCGTGGAGACCGCTGCCGATGTCGCAGAACGGCTGGAAGCCGGAGCCACCCTCGTGCAGGGCTACACCGCATTTCTTTATCGTGGGCCGATGTGGGCGCGCCACATCAACCGCGGACTGCTCGCCTTGCAGCGCGACCGAGTCAGTTCGGGTACTGCCCCCGTTTGACTTGAGGCTTCGGCAGTCGCATCATCCGCAGCTGCAAAGCGCGCATCGCCGCGTACCAGCGGTTGCCGCGCTGTAGCTGGTCGGCGCCCAACTTCGCCGCAAGCTTGCGGTTGACCCTCAAGCCGACAATGAAGCAGTCGATCACGGCGAGGATGAAGAACAACCACAGCCCGAGGATCGCGAGCACCTGGAACACGTCGTCTTGCACGAAGGTCAGGATGATCACCACGAACATGATCGGGATCATGATCTCGCCGACGCTGAACCGCGCATCGATGAAGTCGCGGATGTACCGACGTTGCGGGCCACGATCCCTGGCCACCAGGTACTTTTCTTCACCGTTGGCCATGCCGATCCTGGCACGCTCACGCGACTCCGCCATCTTCGCCCGGGACGCCTTGCTCGCGGCCTTGCGGTCGCTGTTCACCAGTGGGTGCCGGTTGGCAGCCTCGCGCTCCTTGCGGGTGGGCGTGGCATGGCCCTTCCCGGAGGTAATGCTGTCAGTGTTGAGCTCGTAGTCGACGGCGCCCGCGGACTTGTCTGGTTTCGCCACGTTGATTCCTTAGCCTTTGATGTCCGCTTAAGATTACCCGTATGACTTCATCGCAGGCCACCCGGCCGGAATTACTTCTTTCCCTCACCAATGCTGTGCAAGAGGGTATGCCTGCGGCCATCGCCGATTTGTCGCGCCTGGTGCGCATCCCGTCGGTGTCCTGGGCGGCCTTTGACCCGAGCCACGTTCAGGAAAGTGCGCGCGCCGTCAGCGAACTGGTAAGCCAGCTGGGCGTCTTCGACACCGTCGAGGTCAAGCGTGCCCGCATCGGCACCGGGGACACGCTCGGGCAACCGGCCGTGCTGGCGCGCCGGGCTCCGCGAGCCGGCAAGCCGACCGTGCTGCTCTACGCGCACCACGACGTGCAGCCGCAGGGCAAGGACGAAGACTGGGAGTCCCCGCCGTTCGAGCCGACCGTGCGCGGCGACAGGCTGTACGGACGCGGTGCTTCCGACGACAAGGCCGGCGTGCTTGCGCACGTCGCCGCCATCCGGGCGCTCGTCGAGACGGTTGGTGCAGACTTCGACCTCGGCCTGGTGCTGTTCATCGAGGGGGAGGAGGAGTTCGGCTCCCGCTCCTTCAAGAATTTCCTGATGGACAACAAGGACACGCTCGCCGCGGATGTCATCGTCGTCGCCGACTCGGACAACTGGGACATCGACACCCCGGCGCTTACGGTGAGGCTGCGCGGAAATGTCACGTTCAAGCTGACGGTGAGCACCCTGGCGCACGCCTCCCACTCCGGCATGTTCGGTGGGGCGGTGCCGGATGCGATGCTGGCCATGATCCAACTGCTCGCCACCCTGCACGAGAAAGACGGCTCGGTTGCTGTCGAAGGACTCACCGGCGGCGAGAGCGACACGCCGGAGTACCCGGAGTCGCGGCTTCGTGAGGAGGCGGCGCTGCTGCCCGGCGTCACACCCATCGGCACCGGAAGCATCCTGAGCCGGCTCTGGACGAAGCCGGCGATCACCATCACCGGGATCGACGCGCCAACCGTCGCCAACGCGTCCAACACACTGTCCCCGGCGGTGTCGGTGCGCCTGAGCGCCCGCATCGCCCCGGGCCAAACCGCGAGCGATGCCTACGAGCAGCTTGAGCGCCACCTGCGCAGCCACGCACCCTTCGGTGCGCACCTCGAGATCGAGGACGTCGACCTAGGCGATCCATTTCACGTCGACACCAGCGGCTGGGCCGTCGCCGAGGTGCATCAGGCCATGGCGGATGCCTGGGGAACGCCGGCGGTCGAGGCCGGTATCGGCGGCTCCATCCCGTTCATCGCGGACCTGGTGCAGGTGTTCCCGTCGGCTCAGATCCTGGTCACCGGGGTGGAAGATCCCGACACGCGGGCGCACAGCCCCAACGAGTCGCTGCATCTCGGCGTCTTCCGGCGCGCGATTCTCACCGAAGCACTCTTCCTGGCTCGTGCCAACGAGCGGGGTTGACCCGTACACTAGGAGAAATTCCGACACGCCAAGGAGTCGTCATGTCAGATGCAACGTTGACCGAAACAAAGCCAAGCCCCGCGCACTCGGTGGCGCTCACTCCGGCAGCCGGTGACAAGGTACGGTCCTTGTCGGCGTTGGAAGGTCGTGACGACCTCAGGCTGCGGGTCGCCGTGCAGCCGGGCGGATGCTCCGGGCTCAATTACCAGCTCTATTTCGACGAGCGCCTGCTCGACGGCGATGCGATCGTCGACTTCGGCGGTGTCGAAGTGGTGGTCGACCAGGCGAGCGTCCCGTATTTGGCCGGCGCCACCATCGACTACAAAGACACCATCGAAAGCCAAGGCTTCACTATCGACAATCCCAATTCCGTGAGCAGCTGCGCGTGCGGCGATTCGTTTAACTGAACCGACAACGCCACTGAATTCGCTGTGTCGACGCCACGCGATTGGCACGGCATGGTGTTTCCCCGACCGAGCCGGTGGGTCCTTTGGAGTAGGCTGGGAACCGCTCAATAAGACTGCCGGAACTGCCAGTCATCGTCATTCGAAAGGTCTCAGGTGCGCTCGAACCGCCGTCTTCGATGGGTTGCCATTCCGGTAGCAGTGACGATTGCCATTGCCCTTGCCGGTTGTACCCAAACCCAGTTGCGCGGCTACCTGCCAGGCGGGCCAGGGATCACCAACCACACCGACTCCGTTGTCGGACTGTGGAGCACAGCCTGGATGGTGTTGCTCATCGTCGGACTCGTGGTCTGGGGCATGATCATCTGGGTCGCCGTTGTCTACCGCAGGCGCAAGGGTCAGGTGGGGCTGCCGGTGCAGTTGAGGTACAGCCTGCCGATCGAGATCCTCTACACGGCCGTTCCGCTCATCCTCATCTTCGGGTTCTTCTCCTTCACGGCGTCCGACCAGTACAACATCGAGAAGCCCACCGCCAACCCGGACGTGACGGTCGAGGTCTTCGCCAAGCAGTGGTCGTGGGACTTCAACTACCTCAATGAGGGCCCCGGCGACAAGGGCGTGTACTCGTTGGGTATCCAAGCGCAGGAGCTTGAGAAGACCCCGTACATCGACGAGAGCAAACTTCCGATTCTCTACCTGCCGGTGAACAAGACCGTTGAAATCAAAGAAGTGAGCCGCGATGTGGTGCACTCGTTCTGGGTGCCCGACTTCCTCTACAAGAAGGACGTCATCCCCGGAAAAGACAATTACATGTACTTCACGCCGGAGAAAGAGGGCGTTTTCCGGGGCAAGTGCGCCGAGCTCTGTGGCGAGTACCACTCTCTGATGCTGTTCGAGGTGCACGTGGTGTCGCAGGATGAATACGACCAGCAGATGAACAAACTGGCCGATGTGGGGCAGACTGGACTTCTGGACGAGGTTTATAACCGGAACCAGAACCAGCCCAATAACACAGCGCCAGAAGGCAACAAGTAGGGCACTGCGATGACGACAACGACAACGAACCGCCCCACCACCGGCGGAACCAGCTCCAGCCGAAGCATCGGCACACCCAGGGTGGTTAGCAAGGGCAACGTCCTGGTCAGCTGGCTCACCACCACCGACCACAAGAAGATCGGGTATCTCTACCTGATCACCTCGTTCATCTACTTCTGCCTCGGCGGCGTGATGGCACTGGTCATGCGGACGCAACTGTTCGAACCGGGTCTTCAGATCCTGCAGACCAAGGAACAGTACAACCAACTGTTCACAATGCACGGAACGATCATGCTGCTGATGTTCGCGACGCCGTTGTTCGCAGGCTTCGCCAACGTCATCATGCCGCTGCAGATCGGCGCGCCAGACGTCGCGTTCCCCAGGCTCAACGCATTCGCTTACTGGTTGTACAGCTTCGGTAGCCTGATCGCCGTCGGTGGATTCCTTACCCCGCAGGGTGCCGCCGACTTCGGTTGGTTCGCGTACACGCCACTGTCGACTTCCACCTTTTCGCCAGGGCTCGGCGGCGATCTGTGGGTCTTCGGGCTTGCGATGAGCGGGTTCGGCACGATTCTCGGTGGCGTGAACTTCATCACGACGATCATCACCATGCGGGCTCCCGGAATGACGATGTTCCGGATGCCGATCTTCACCTGGAACATCCTCGTCACAGCCATCTTGGTCATCATGGTGTTCCCGCCGCTGGCGGCCGCCCTGTTCGGTTTGGGTGCCGACCGCGTGGCCGGAGCGCACATTTTCAACCCGGCGAACGGCGGAGCTCTGCTCTGGCAGCACTTGTTCTGGTTCTTCGGGCATCCAGAGGTGTACATCATCGCGATCCCGTTCTTCGGCATCGTCACCGAGGTGTTCCCGGTGTTCAGTCGCAAGCCTGTGTTCGGCTACAAGAGCCTAGTGTTCGCCACGATCGCGATTGCCGCGTTGTCAGTCACTGTGTGGGCTCACCACATGTACGTGACCGGATCCGTGCTGCTGCCGTTCTTCTCAATCATGAGCATGCTGATCGCGGTGCCGACTGGGGTGAAGATCTTCAACTGGGTCGGCACCATGTGGCGAGGGTCAGTGACGTTCGAGGCACCCATGCTCTGGGCCATCGGCTTCCTGATCACGTTCACGTTCGGTGGCCTCACCGGTGTCATCATCGCGTCGCCGCCACTGGACTTCCATGTCTCCGACACGTACTTCATCGTCGCCCACTTCCACTACACCGTGTTCGGTACAGTCGTGTTCGCGATGTTCAGCGGGTTCTACTTCTGGTGGCCCAAGTGGACCGGAAAGATCCTCAACGACAGGCTCGGAAAAATCCACTTCTGGCTGTTGTTTCTCGGCTTCCACACGACTTTCCTCATCCAGCATTGGCTCGGGGTGATGGGAATGCCGCGTCGCTATGCGACGTATCAGCCGGAAGACGACTACACCTGGATGAATCAGCTGTCCACATTCGGTTCATTGCTGCTCGGGATCTCCATGATTCCGTTCCTGCTCAACGTGTACCTCACGGCCCGTCATGCGCCAAAGGTCACCTCGAACGACCCATGGGGGTACGGACGCTCCCTCGAGTGGGCGACATCGTGCCCACCGCCCCGGCACAACTTCACCTCGATCCCGCGGATCCGTTCCGAGTCGCCCGCGTTCGACCTGTACCACCCGGAGGCCGGAGTGCCGGTTGGCATCGGCCCGGGCCGGGATGCTCCCGATGCACCAACGCTGGATCTCGCCGACGGGAAGGTGAAGTAGCGGTATGGGCGCTAACGTCAAGCTGTTCTGGATCCTCAGTTCGTTCTACTTTCTTTCCGCGATCGGGTACACCTGGTGGGGACTGGTGGATGAGTTCCATGGAGCGGTGGAATGGGTAGGCACTCCCGCGCTGGGGTTGCTCGGAGTGATGTTCGCGTTCATCGCGTTCTATCTCGGGCGCGTGCACAAGGCTCAAGGCGGCGAGCTGGTTGAAGACCTGCCTGGCTCGACTGTCGATGAAGGAGCCGATCTCGGGTTCTACAGCCCATGGAGCTGGTGGCCGCTGGCTGTGGCGTTCGCCGTCGGACTGTTCTTCCTCGGGCTCGCAGTCGGCGCGTGGATGTGCTTCATCGGTGCGTCCTTCGCCTTCGTCGCCATCGTCGGCTGGGTGCTCGAATACTATCGAGGCAACTTTGCCCGTTGAGGGCTCTGCTCTCAGGCCTGCTGTAGCAGAGGATGCTGCAGCCGTTTTCGCGCTTGTAGAACAACTGGGAGGAGACTACGAGCCCGATCGGTCTTCCTTCGATCGTGCGTTCGCTGAAGCGATCGCCGACCCGGACCGGCATCTGCTGCTCGTCGCGTGCGAAGCATCTGCCGAGCTCGTCGGGTACGCCCTGACGACGGTCGCGCGGCTGCTCTACACCAATGGTGAATCCGCTCAGCTGCAGGAACTCGTCGTCGACGAACGCGCCAGGAACAGGGGTATCGGCAGTCAGTTGGTCTCCGCCGTCGAGGATGCGTGCCGACGGCGTGGAGTGCGGCAGCTCACCGTGGCCAGCAGCCGTGGCGCGTCCTTCTACGAACGGCTGGATTACCGCTCGACGGCCGACTTTCTCAAGAAGAGCTTCACCGACTAGGGCCTCACTCACCCACCCTCCCCGTCCTCCCGTCCGCCCACCGATACGTTTCCGGACGAGCGTGCCCGCCGCGGCGGGCAGTTTCGTCCGGAATGCTGTCGCTCGACGGCTGGGGCAGTACCACGCATCCTCTCCTGCACAGGTACTTCCTGTGAGGGTTCTCCACGACAGCGCACCGTGGTGCCATCGGCGTGAACGCTGCCGTGACATCCTCCCCGGATGGACACTCTCACCAGGCTGGCCTCGCGACTCGAACTCGCAAGAGAACTGGTCTGGGCCGGAACCAACGATCGAGTGTTGCGCCGCGCGGCGGAACACAGTCGCGTCGTGCGGGTGATTTCCGGTGTCTACCTCGATGCCACGGTGTGGAGCAGGCTCGAGGAGGATGAGCGGTACCTGCTGCGCATTGCGGCGGTGGCTGGCACCCGGCGGTCGTCCGTGGTCTACTCGCACTACTCCGCGGCCGCACTGCTCGGATACCCGGTGATCGGTACATGGCCGACCCAGGTACACCTCATCGTCGGTGCCGACAGCGGGCAACGCTCGAGTCCGGCCGTCGTCCGGCACGTCATGAGCGTCCGCGAGGACGAACTGGTGGAGGTGGGTGGTTTCCTGATGACGAATCCGCTCCGAACCGTCTGCGACATTGCCCGTGTAGCGTCTACCGCTACTGCGGTGGCCACACTTGACCGTGCCCTCGCGCCCGTTGACACCAGCAACCGGAATTTCGAGCCGCTCGAGAGGGTGTTCGGCGCGTCATCGGTGGTACGGCAGGGGTCTCCTCTTGCGCGTGAGGAAATCCTGGATGCGCTCGGCCGGCTCGGCCCGGTGCGAGGCATCCGGCAGGCGCGCTTCGTCGCGACATTCGCCGACGGCGCATCCGGGTCGCCCGGCGAGTCCTTGAGCAGGCTGCAGATCCATCGGCTGCACCTGCCGAAACCGGAACTTCAGGTGCGGGTGCCGAACGGCCCGGTGCGCTATTGGGAGGTGGATTTCGGCTGGGAGGCCGAGAGGTTGCTCGGCGAGTTCGACGGGTTCGGTAAGTACCACCGCTCGAAGATGACCAAGGGCGCCTCACCGGAGCAGGTGGTCTGGGCTGAGAAGAAGCGTGAGGATGCGATCCGGGCGGCGACCAGGCGCGGCATGGTGCGCTGGCCCTGGGAGGTCGCCAACAACCTGCCGGCGCTGCGGCAGCTGCTCGTAGAGGCCGGCTTGCGGCCGCAGCGCGGCCACCGATAGCAAACCGGACCAGATGGCCCGCCGCGGCGGGCTATCTGGTCCGGAAAGCTATCGCTCGACGTCAGTGGTGGTCGCTGGCGCGCTCCACCTCGGTGCGGGTCGCGGGCGCAATCCGGTCTTCGAAGAACCAGCGGGACAGCCGGGCTCGGAAGCGCTGACCGGCGCCGATCCTGCCACGCGCATCCGGTCGGATCATCAGAGGTTTGTAGTCGGTGTAGCTGACCAGTTTCCATCTCTCGTAGTCGTCGAGCTGCTCGTGAACCTCGATGAACTCGCCACCCGGCAGACGCACAATGCGGCCCGATTCGAAACCGTGCAGTGCGATCTCGCGATCCTTTTTCTGCAGCGCGAGGCAGGCACGTTTGGTCACGAGGTATGCGATGATCGGGCCGAGGAACACCAGTGCCTGCAGGGTATGGGTGACCCCCTCGATGGACAGGGCGAAGTGTGTCGCGATCAAGTCAGACCCGGCGCCGGCCCACAGGACAGCGTAGAAGGTGACACCCGCGGCACCAATGGCGGTGCGGGTCGGCGCGTTGCGCGGTCGGTCGGCCAGGTGGTGTTCGCGCTTGTCACCGGTGATCCACGCCTCGATGAACGGGTAGATCGCGACCAGCACGATAAACAGCCCCAAAACGATCATCGGAATGAGGATGTTGAACGACCAGGTGTGCCCCCAGAGCACGAATTCGAGCCCCGGCGGAACGAGTCGCAATGCTCCATCGGCGAATCCGATGTACCAGTCGGGCTGAGTACCTGCGGAAATGGGGGAGGGGTCGTATGGACCGTAGTTCCAGATCGGGTTGATCGTGAAGAACGAGGAGATCAGCACGATGACGCCGAAGACGATGAAGAAGAATCCACCGGCCTTTCCGGCAAACACCGGGAGGATGGGGTCGCCCACGACGTTGTCGTTTGTGCGGCCGGGCCCTGCGAACTGGGTGTGCTTGTTGACGACGACGAGCACGAGGTGGATCCCCAGCGCCGCCACGAGGATGGCGGGGAGCAGCAGGATGTGCAGCGAGAACAACCGGGGAACGATGACGCTACCCGGGAACTCCCCACCGAACAACAGGTACGAGGTCCAGGTGCCGACGACCGGGAGGCCCTTGAGCATCCCGTCGATGATCCGCAGGCCGTTGCCGGAGAGCAGGTCATCGGGTAGCGAGTAACCGGTGAAGCCTTCCGCCATGGCCAGGATGAACAGGACGAAACCGATGACCCAGTTGAGTTCGCGGGGCTTGCGGAAGGCGCCGGTGAAGAAGATCCGGAGCATATGCAGGCCGATGGCGGCCACGAACAGCAGCGCCGCCCAGTGGTGCACCTGACGCATCAGCAGTCCGCCGCGGATGTCGAACGAGATGTTCAACGTCGACGAGTACGCCGCGGACATGTCCAGGCCCTTCATCGGCACGAACGTTCCGTTGTACTGCACCTGCGTCATCGTCGGATCGAAGAAGAACGTCAGGAACGTTCCGGACAACAGGATGGCGACGAAGCTGTACAGTGCGACTTCGCCGAGCATGAAGGACCAGTGATCAGGGAAGATCTTCCGGCCGAGTTCCTTGACGAGCCCGGACATGCTGGTTCGCTCGTCGATGTAGTTGGCTGCGGCGCCCGTGAAACGAGACCCCTTGCTCGCGGTGACGGGTACCGGTCGGGTGGTGACGGTCATGAACGCTCCCAGAAGCTCGGTCCGACGGGTTCGTGGAAGTCACTTTGCGCGACGAGGTAGCCATCTGCGTCCACACTGATCGGCAACTGCGGCAGAGGCCGTTTCGCCGGGCCGAAGATTACCTCACAGTGGTTCGTCACATCGAATTGCGACTGGTGGCACGGGCACAGCAAATGGTGACTCTGCTGTTCATACAGCGCCACCGGGCATCCGACGTGAGTGCAAATCTTCGAGTACGCAACGATGCCCTGGTAGGACCAGTCCTTGCGGTCCTCCTGCTCGTGCAAGTCCTCCGGCTTCAAGCGCATCAGGAGCACTGCGGCTTTCGCCTTCTCCTCCAGCTTGTCCTCGGACTCATCGAGCCCTTCCGGGATCACATGGAACACGGAGCCGAGGGTGACGTCGGATGCCTTGATCGGAATGCCGGTGGGATCGCGCGTCAGACGGGTCCCTTCTTTCCACAGCGTGTGCGAGAGCAGTTTCACCGGGTCGGCGGCGGGGGCGAGGTCCCTCAGCATGACGACGGCCGGCAGAGGGCTCACCGCGAGGGCGCCGATCAGGGTGCGGCGGATGAGGGTTCTGCGCCCGAATCCGGATTCCTCGTTGCTGACCTTGAAGATCTCGACGGCGGTCGCGCGGGTTTCATCGCTGCCGCGGCTGTGGTGTCGGTGCTCGGAAATCTCCTCGTTGCTCATGAGGGTTTTCGCCCAGTACACAGCACCGATACCGATACCGAGCAGGGCAACGGACAATCCGATCCCCAAGAACATTGTGTTCCGTCGCACCGACTCGCCGTTGGCGGCACCCGGCTCGATGGGGAAGATGATGTACGCGATGATTGCGAAGATCGTGCCGGCGATCGACAGGTAGAACAGCCCGCTCACACGCCGAGCAGCGGTGCGCTCCTTTTTGGGGTCCAGATCTGTGACGCGCTCGTGACGCGGCGGGAGGCCCGGATTCGCGAAAGCATCGGACGCCACGACCGCCGTGCCCGGCGAGTAATCCTGCGGTTTGCTGACTTCAACAGCCGAATTGGTGGCGGCGACATCTGCTTCGTCGTCCTGAGCCATTCTTTTCCCTTCGATTACTGCGCTAAGTCGGATTGGCTAGTTGGCTCTGGCAGAGAGCCAGATGGTGACGCCGACGATGGCACCCAGACCGAAGATCCAAATGAAGAGTCCTTCGGAGACGGGCCCGAGGCTGCCAAGGTCAAATCCGCCGGGGGAAGCGTTCTCCTGGTTGTACCGCAGTGCACTGATGATGTCGGCTTTTTGCTGAGGCGTGAGGTTCATGTCGCTGAACACCGGCATGCTCTGCGGCCCGGTGATCATGGCCTCGTAGACATGTTTCGCGGAAACATTGGCTAGGCCGGGAGCGAACTTGCCCTCGGTGAGTGCACCGCCGGCGGCGGCGACGTTGTGGCACATTGCACAGTTGATCCGGAACAGCTCGGCGCCGGAGGCGACGTTACCGTTGCCCTGAAGGTACTTCTCGTCGGGCACGGCCGGGCCGGGTGCTAGCGAGGCGACGTATGCGGCAATCGCGTCGATCTGCTCCTGCGTGAACTGCGGCGGCTTCTGTTCGGCCTGCGGTCCCTGCATGGCGAGCGGCATCCGGCCGGTGCCCACCTGGAAGTCGACGGATGCAGCGCCGACGCCGTAGAGGCTCGGGGCTTCCTTCGTCCCCTGCGCGCTAAGGCCGTGGCAGGTCGCGCAGTTGGCGGCGAAGAGCTTCTGGCCCTCCTGCACGGTCGCCTGCGATGCGGTCGACGTTTCCGCAGACGCGGTGCTCGTGAAGAGCGCGTACGCTCCGCCGGTCGCCATCAGGCCGATCGTCAGAAGCGCGACCGTGGCAAGGGGAGAACGACGGTTGCTGGACCTGCCGTGGCGCACTTTGGTTCCTGTGTTGTTACGCAAGTGGTATTCCGGTTTCTATTTGAGAATGTAGATGACCAGGAAGAGCCCGATCCAGACAACGTCGACGAAGTGCCAGTAGTACGAGACGACAATGGCGCTCGTCGCCTCTTTGTGGGTGAAGTTCTTCACGCTGAACGCGCGACTGATGAGCAGCAGGAATGCGATCAAACCGCCGGTCACGTGCAGTGCGTGGAACCCGGTGGTGATGTAGAACGCCGAGCCGTACGCATCCGAGCTCAGGCTCACGTGTTCGCTGACCAGCTGCGCATACTCAAAGATCTGCCCGATGACGAAGAGCGAACCGAGGCCGTAGGTGAGGAACATCCACTCGACCATGCCCCATTGGGTCGGCTTCCAGCCTGTGGCGCGTTTTTGAAGTCGTTCTGCAGCGAACACCCCGAACTGGCAGGTCACCGACGACGATACCAAGATCAGGGTGTTGACCAGCGCGTACGGCACCGCGAGCTTGACCGTTTGAGACGACCAGAGTTCCGGAGAAGTTGAGCGCAGGGTGAAGTACATCGCGAACAGGCCGGCGAAGAACATCACTTCGCTGCCCAGCCAGACGATGGTCCCGACGGCTACCGTACTCGGTCTGTTGACGAGAGGCGCCCCGGCTGTGCGGGGGAGAGAGGTACTGGTCACGTCTTCCATTATGGCCGATATCCCACTGTCGGGTCCCCATTTGCCGAAGCTGAGTTGTGGGGCCTCGATAAGATCGCTGGTATGCCTCATGAGACGAATTGGGCCGGTATTCTCGACTCGCTGCTGCAGCACAATGATCTGTCGATCAACGAGGCCTCGTGGGCGATGCGCCAGATTATGCGAGGTGAGGCGACGTCCGCTCAACTTGCTGGGTTCCTCGTTGCGCTGCGTTCCAAGGGGGAAACGGTCGATGAAATCGTCGGATTCCGGGACGCCGTGCTCGAAAACGCGTTGCCGTTGGCAGTGGATTCGATGGCGCTCGACATCGTCGGCACCGGGGGAGACCGGTTCGGCACTGTGAACGTGTCGACCATGGCGTCGGTCGTCGCTGCCGCGGCGGGGATCCCGGTGATCAAACACGGGAACCGGGCGGCGAGTTCTGCGTCGGGATCCTCGGATGTGCTGGCAGCTCTCGGAGTGGATCTGACGCTCAGCCCGGAAAGAGTAGCGGAAGTGCTCAGCCAGACCGGGATCACATTCGCGTACGCCTCGTTGTTCCACCCGGGGTTCGGCCACGCCGGTCCTACTCGTCGGGAGCTCGGGATTCCCACCGTGTTCAACTACCTGGGGCCGTTGTGCAATCCGGCGCGTCCCGAAGCATCCGCCCTCGGTGTCGCCCAACTCGACAAGGTGCCGCTGTTCGTCGGCGTGTTTCGCACGCGAGGTGCCACGGCGCTGGTCTTCCGTGGCGACGACGGTCTCGACGAACTGACCACGACGGGCCACAGCCATATTTGGGAAGTCTCTCGCGGTGCAGTCACGGAGCACGATCTCAATCCGGCGGAGCTGGGTATCCCGCATGCTGAGATCGCTGCACTGCAGGGCGGAGATCCTGAGTTCAACGCCGCCATCGCCCGCAGCATGCTGGCGGGGGAGCCGGGTGCGGTGCGCGACATCGTGCTGCTCAATGCCGCAGCAGGACTCGTGGCCTACGACCTCGCGCTTGATCCGGCGCACGTGCTCGAGCCGATCGTTGCACGGTTCAGGAAGAAACTCACGGTTGCCGCCGATGTCGTTGACTCCGGTGCCGCGTTGGCGAAGCTCGACTCGTGGGTGGCAGCGACGCAGCGGTGAGACTGCGCCTCGCCGACCCAGGCGAGATGACAAAGTTCCTATACCATACTCAGACAAATGTGTCAACTCTCGAGTATAGTTATCGAGTATGGTCCGGATAGTGCAGTACGACGGCGGTCGGTTTGTTCAGTTCTTCGAACGGATGAATCGCAGGCTCAAGCCGGCCCTGGGCCCAGCGATGATCGGTCCGTTCGACTCCAATCGGACGCGGCGAATCGGTCCGTGCCCCCTGTGCGGTGAGAAGATGTCCAGCCACGCGATTGAGCACACCGAGTCGGACACGATCCTGCACTGTCCCGTCGACGTTGCCGTCTTCACCGGTTCGACGGCGCGGCTGAGCATGCTCGACATGCCGATGAGCCGCACGCGGCAGAAACGCGAATGATCCGACCACGCGCTGACATAATGTGCATTATCGGCGCCTACTAATAGGGGCTGGAACGGCGCTGAAACCCTCCCTGCGGCCGATCCCGGTTCGTCGCACCCGAATCTTTGGGGTCCGGGAAGAGCCTGATCAGGCGCTGACGTAGGCCGCCAGATGCTTACCGGTGAGAGTTGACCGATCAGCGATCAGGTCGGCTGGCACGCCCTCGAAGACGATCCGACCGCCGTCATGGCCGGCGCCCGGGCCGAGGTCGATGATCCAGTCCGCGTGCGCCATGACCGCCTGGTGGTGCTCGATGACGATGACCGACTTACCCGAATCGACGAGCCGATCGAGCAGGCCGAGCAGCTGCTCGACATCCGCCAGGTGCAGGCCCGCGGTCGGCTCGTCGAGAACGTAGACCTCACCCTTCTCGGCCATCCGGGCGGCCAGTTTGAGCCGCTGCCGCTCGCCACCGGACAGCGTCGTGAGTGGCTGCCCCAGGCAGAGGTACCCCAGCCCGACGTCGGCGAGCCGGTTCAGGATGGCGTGCGCTGCCGGGTTCCGTGCTTCATCGGCTCCGAAGAATTCCTCGGCTTCGGTCACCGGCATCGCGAGCACCTCGGCGATATTCCGGCCACCCAGGGTGTACTCCAGCACGGCGGCCTGGAACCGTTTCCCGCCGCACTCCTCGCAGACCGATTCGACAGTCGCCATGACGCCCAGGTCGGTGTAGATGACGCCGGCGCCGTTACAGGCGGGGCAGGCACCTTCGGAGTTGGAGCTGAACAGCCCTGCTTTCACACCGTTGGCCTTCGCGAACGCCTTGCGGATCGGGTCGAGCAGGCCGGTGTAGGTCGCCGGGTTGCTCCGCCTGGAACCACGGATCGCGCCCTGGTCGACGGACACCACCCCGTCCCGGCCCGACACCGAGCCGTCGATCAGCGAACTCTTCCCGGAGCCGGCCACGCCGGTCAGCACAACAAGCACCCCGAGCGGGATGTCGACGTTCACGTCGTGGAGGTTGTGTGTCGACGCACCGCGGATTTCCAGCGCTCCGGACGACGGGCGCACCGATTCTTTGAGCCTTGCCCGGTCGTCGAGATGACGCCCGGTGATGGTGTCACTGGCTCGCAGCCCGGCCACGGTGCCCTCGAAGCAGACGGTGCCACCCGCCGTACCGGCGCCGGGGCCGAGGTCGACCACGTGGTCGGCGATCTCGATCGTCTCGGGCTTGTGCTCGACGACCAGCACCGTGTTGCCCTTGTCCCGCAACTGCAGCAGTAGTTTGTTCATCCGCTGGATGTCGTGCGGGTGCAGCCCGATCGTCGGCTCGTCGAAGACGTAGGTGACATCCGTCAGAGACGAGCCGAGGTGGCGGATCATCTTGGTGCGCTGCGACTCGCCGCCGGAGAGCGTGCCGGACGGCCGGTCGAGGCTGAGGTAGCCGAGTCCGATCTCCACGAACGAGGCGAGGGTCTCCCCCAGCGCCGTGAGCAGCGGTGCCACGGACGGTTCGTCCAGTGTCTGCACCCAGCCGGCGAGGTCGCTGATCTGCATCGAGCAGGCATCCGCAATGTTCATGTCTCGAATCTTCGACGACCGGGCCGCTTCACTCAGCCGGGTGCCGTGGCACTCCGGACAGGTTGTGAACGTTACCGCCCGGTGGACGAAGGCGCGAATGTGCGGCTGCAGCGCATCGACGTCTTTCGACAGGATGGACTTCTGGATCTTTGGGATCAGTCCCTCGTAGGTCAGGTTGATCCCGTCGACCTTGATCTTGGTCGGCTCCTTGCGGAGTAAGTCGTGCAGTTCCTTCTTGGTGAACTTGCGGATCGGCTTATCTGCGTCGAAGAAGCCGCTGCCGCGGAAGATTCGGCCGTACCAGCCATCCATGCTGTAGCCCGGGACAGTGAGGGCGTTTTCGTTCAGCGACAAAGAGTCGTCATAGAGCGCGGACAGGTCGAAGTCGGTGACCGAGCCCATCCCCTCGCATCGCGGGCACATGCCGCCGGTGATGCTGAAGCTGCGCCGCTCCTTGACGGTTTCCCCGCCGCGCTCGAGCGTCACCGCCCCCGCTCCGCTGATGGACGCGACGTTGAAAGAAAAGGCCTGAGGCGAGCCGACGTGCGGCTGTCCGAGCCGACTGAAGACGATCCGCAACATCGTGTAGGCATCCGTCGCGGTGCCCACCGTGGAGCGAGGGTTGGCACCCATCCGCTCCTGGTCAACGATGATTGCCGTTGTCAGACCTTCCAGGATGTCTACCTCCGGCCGGGCCAGCGTCGGCATGAAGCCCTGCACGAAGGCGCTGTAGGTTTCGTTGATCATGCGCTGCGACTCCGCAGCGATGGTCCCGAACACCAGGGAGCTCTTGCCCGAGCCGGAAACTCCGGTGAACACCGTCAGCCGCCGCTTCGGAATCTCGAGATCCACCTCCTTGAGATTGTTCTCGCGGGCACCGCGCACGCGAATCACGTCGTGGCTGTCGGCAACCGGCGGCGCCGGCGACTGGGTGTCGGTCGTCGTGGCCGTGCTCATCGTTTTTCCATCGGTTGTCCCTGGGGCTGTCGGTTGTCTCTGCGGCAGCCGATTCGTCGCAGCGATCGTCGGCCGGCTCAGCGCCGCTCCTGGATGCGGATCATGTTGCCGGCGGGATCGCGGAAGGCACAGTCCCGAACGCCATACGGCTGGTCGGTCGGCTCCTGGACCACCTCGGCCCCGCTGGCCTCCAGCTGGGCGAAGGTGCCGTCGAGGTCGGCGGTGGCCAGGTTGACTCCGAAGTAACTGCCCTTGGCCATGAGCTCCAGGATGGTGCGACGCTCGTCGTCCGTGATGCCCGGGCCTGCGGCCGGCGGATGCAGCACCACAGCCGTGTCCGGCTGGTCGGCGGGGCCGACGGTGATCCAGCGCATCCCCTCGTAACCGACGTCGTTCCGGACTTCGAATCCGAGGGTGTCCCGGTAAAAGGTCAAGGATGCATCCGGGTCGTTGTGCGGAAGGAAGCTTGAGTGAATGGTGAGGTTCATGGCAGTCAGCTTAACTGCGGCGTGAGGACCAGTGCTTCTCGATTCCTGATCGGTCTGGTCACCTGTTTCGCCACGCAGGACGGCATTCCTGCCGCCGTGCGAGTCGACTGGTCCCGGTAGATGCTCGGCGGCACACCGATCAACTCGGTGAAGCGAGTGCTGAAGGTGCCCAGCGACGAGCAGCCGACCGCGAAGCAGACGTCGGTGACGCTGAGGTCGCCCAGGCGCAGCAGCGCCATCGCGCGCTCGATGCGCCGTGTCATCAGATAGGAGTACGGCGACTCCCCGTAGGCGAGCCGGAACTGGCGGCTGAGGTGCCCCGCCGACATGTTCGCGCCGCGGGCGAGCGCCTCGACGTCGAGTGGCCGCGCATACTCCCGGTCGATCCGGTCGCGAACGCGGCGTAGCCGCGCCAGGTCGCTCAGGCGCTGCTCGTCCGGGGATCTGCTGGTCACCTGCGCGATCCTGCCACGTCGCACCGGAGTTGTCTAGCCTCGCAACCGTCAGGACTTCGCCGCGCCCGAAAGCGTCTCCCGGCATCCGAAATTTCTGGTGCGACGAGCCGGAATCGGGAGCGTCGAGCGAGCGCGCAGCATCGCGGGCACCGTTGTGTCCGCCGTCAGTGGCCGACGAACCCGCTGATGTCGCCGACGTACCTGGTGTGATCCTGCGGGATCGGCTCCACGGCGGCCAGCGCGATCTCCGCCGCGAACTCCCCCACGTTGTACAGGCGTCCCGCTTCGGCTTTCCTGGCGGCAATCGCCTCGGGGTTCGCCCGCGCCAGCAGCGTCGCAGTGATGGTGCCCTCGATCATGTCCCCGGAGACGACGACGAAGTCGATCCCCGCCTCCTGGAGCTTGGGGATGAACTCGCGCAGCGCATCCTCGCCGGCGCGCTTGCTCAGTGCCACCGCCTCGTATTCCGGCATGGTCGCCACGGTGCGGATGAAATGCGCCTGGTGACTCGTCACGAACACGACCCGGGAACCGGTACCGAGCAGCGGCAGCGCCGTCTTCAGCACTTGCACCTGCGCATCGCGGTTGAGTTGCATCGCGTAATCGGCCGCCATGCCCGACTCCATGCCCCCGGAGGCGTTGAGCACGAGGATGTCCAGTCCGCCCCAGGCCTGCTCGAGGCGCGCGAACATCGCTGCCACCGACTCGGCGTCGGTCAAGTCCGCCTGGATCGCCAGGGCTTCTCCCCCGGCCGCTTCGATTCCCGCGACCACCTTGTTCGCCCGCGGCGCCTTGCTGCGGGAGTTGACCACGACCTTCGCCCCAGCACCGGCGAGGTAGCCGGCCGTGTCGGCGCCGATCCCCCGCGACGATCCGGTGACGAGTGCCCGCTTTCCGGCGAGAGATGATTCGGCGAGGGGATTGGTCACACTGAGCTCCTGAGGCTTCGAAACGTGCCGCGATTATGCGCACTCTTATTGTTGCTTGAGGATACCAATGTCGGGGAATGCTCCGTCCTCGCATCAGCGGATGATAGCTTCAGTGAAGACATGACGCACAAGGAGTGCTGACAGTGCCCACAGACTTTCTCACCGACTTCGCCTGGATCTTCTGGCTTGGGCTGATCTTGATCTTCCTCATCGTCGAAGTCTCCACACTCGAGTTCACGTTCCTGATGATCGCGCTTGGCAGCTTGGGCGGCCTGATCTCCGGGCTGTTCGGGTTGCCCTGGTGGGCCCAGATCATCGTGGCCTGCGTGCTCGCGCTGCTGCTTCTGCTCGCCGTGCGACCGCCGCTGCTGCGGCTGCTCAAACGCGGCGGCGATCCGGCCCGCACCCTGGTCGACGCCTTGATCGGCATCGACGGCATCGTCACCACCGACTTCGTCAACGGCCAGGGCCACGCCCGGCTTGCGAACGGCGAGACCTGGACCGCCAAGCTCTCCGAAACAGATAATAACGAACACGTCGAAATCGGCGATCGGGTGCTCGTCACCGAGATCGACGGTGCCACCGCCGTGGTGGTCCGCGCTGAAAGGAACCCGCAATGACGATAGATCCAGGTCAGATCGTGCTGTTCATCATCCTGGCGATTGTGGTCATCTTCGTTCTGGTCATCCTCGGCCGTGCGATCCGAATCATTCCCCAAGCCACCGCAGGCGTCGTGGAACGGCTCGGCAAGTACCACAAGACGCTGCTGCCGGGCCTCAACATCGTCATTCCGCTCATCGATCGGGTGCGTCCGCTCATCGACATGCGCGAGCAGGTCGTCTCGTTCCCGCCGCAGCCGGTGATCACCGAAGACAACCTCGTCGTCTCGATCGACACCGTCGTGTACTTCCAGGTGACGGATGCGCGCGCCGCGACGTACGAAATCGCCAACTACCTGGGTGCCGTAGAGCAACTGACCACCACCACGCTGCGTAACGTCGTCGGTGGTCTGAACCTCGAGGAGGCACTCACCAGCCGGGAAAACATCAACGGGCAGTTGCGGATCGTGCTCGACGAGGCCACAGGCAAATGGGGCATCCGCGTCGGACGTGTCGAGCTCAAGGCGATCGACCCGCCCGTGTCCATCCAGGATTCGATGGAAAAGCAGATGCGCGCGGAACGCGACCGCCGCGCGGTCATCCTCACCGCCGAGGGCACGAAGCAGTCCGCCATCCTCACGGCAGAAGGGGCGCGGCAGGCGGCGATTCTGGAAGCCGAGGGCTACGCCAAAGCGGCAGTGCTGCGCGCGGAGGGGGAAGGAAAGGCCATCACCACGGTCTTCCAAGCCATCCACGACGGCGATCCCGACCCCAGGCTGCTGGCCTACCAATACCTGTTGACGCTGCCCAAGATCGCCGAGAGCGACTCGAGCAAGCTGTGGATCATTCCGAGCGAACTTACGCAGGCGCTGCAGGGACTGGGTACGGCATTCATCGACCGTGCCACGCCGCGAGCGGAATAAGACGCCGGGCCGCGCCCACTCCGGCTTCTTCTCCCCCGCCGGCCCGCGGATCCTCGCACACCGCGGGTTCGCTTTAGCCGCGCCTGAGAACACGCTGCTCGCCTTCGACCACGCCATGCTGCTCGGCGTCGACTACCTCGAGACCGACGTGCACGCCAGCGCGGATGCCGAGGCGATGCTCAGCCACGACCCCGGCCTGCTCCGCCTGACCGGCCAGGACATCCCACTGCGCCAGCGCACGGCAGCGCAGTTGCGCGCGATCGATCTCGGCCAGGGACAGGGATACGCGAGCTTGGCCGATGCCCTGCATGCCTTCCCACAGGCCCGGTTCAACATCGATGTGAAATCCGCCGACGCGATTGCGGGCACGATACGCGCGGTGCGTGAGGCGAACGCCCAAGACCGCGTGCTCGTCACCTCGTTCAGTGACGCGCGCCGTCTTGCAGTGGTCGGGCAACTTCCCGGCGTGGCCACTTCCGCCTCGGCCCGCACCTTTGCGCTGGCCATCGCTGCCGCCCGGGCCGGTGCCGGCCCGGTCCTGCGCCGCGTTCTGAAGAATATCGACGCCGTGCAGATCCCCGAGACGAGAAACGGTGTACGCTTCGTCACGTCTAGAACGATCCGTCTGTTCCATGCGGCAGGCGTCGAGGTGCACGTGTGGACAGTCAACGCGCAAGCGGATATGCGGCGGTTACTGGATCTGGGCGTGGATGGTCTCGTGACAGACCGAGCCGACCTTGCGGCGCAGTTGATGAGGGGCGATCAGTAGCGCTCCACCAGACTGTGAACCGCCTGTGAATGGCGAACGGCGGAAGGTTATGCCCAGCTTGGTGGTTTATAACTTTGAGAGCCTCGCGAGACAGGAGACCACACAATGGCGGATCGTAGTTTGCGTGGAATGAGACTTGGCGCACAAAGCTTACAAAGCGATGTCGGCGTCACTTTTTCCCCGAGAAAGAAAAGCACCTATCAGGCCGATGACGGTTCGACTTTCGAGGTCACGTTTTCGGCGGACGCTGAGATCCCTCAGATGTGGGAATCGCCCAAGAGCGGCCACGAGGGTCGACTGCTTGCCGACGACGGAGTACCTGTCCCGCAGGAGGAGTCGCACAGCAAGGTTGCGCGCACCCACTGGGACATGCTGCTTGAGCGCCGTACTCGCGCCGAGCTCGAAGAACTTTTGCAAGAGCGCCTCGACCACCTTCGGGCGCGTCGCGGTCAGCACAAGATCGGCGCCTAGCCCGGTTCTGACCGTCTAGCGCGGTTGTCGCGGCGACTGCCTGGGTTGTTGACGCCGCTTCGTGAGTCCCCAGCCGGTGACTCGTAGCAGCGCTTCAGTGACGATTCCGGCGTGCATCTTCGAGCGTCCGACGGTGCGTTCCACGAAGGTGATCGGATGCTCGACTATCCGTGCTCCCTGACGCTCTAGCCGCCATGCCAACTCCACCTGGAAGCAGTAGCCCTGCGACGACACCGTGTTGAGGTCTAGCGACCGCAGCGCCTCGGCTCGGAATACCCGGAAGCCGGATGTCAAGTCGTGCACACCGGATGCCAGAACGAGACGCGCGTAGGAATTGCCGATCCGTGAAATGGCCTGGCGCAACCATGGCCAGTTCCGCACCGCGCCACCGGGCACCCACCGTGAGCCGAGCACCAGATCGGCCCCGGATGCGGCGGCGGCCAGCATCGCGGGCAACTCCGCTGGATCGTGGGAACCATCCGCATCCATCTCCACGAGAAAGACATAGCCGGCGGCCAATCCCTTCTCGAAGCTGGCGACGTAGGCGCGCCCGAGACCCTCCCTTGCGCTCCGGTGCCACACCGACACGCCCGGGTCGCTCGCGGCCAGAGTGTCTGCCAGGGCGCCCGTGCCGTCGGGGCTGGCGTCGTCGACCACGAGCACATCGGCACTCGGCACCGCCTGACGCAACCGGCCCAGCACCGCTGCGAGATTTCCGATTTCGTTGTACGTCGGCACGATGACCAGGACATCAGCCACGGCTGCCGCCGGTTCGCCTGCGCCGGCCCGAGAGAACGGCGACGACCAGAGCCGCGAACGATCCCCCGGTGAGCACCCACTCGAGCTCGCGGCCGAACAGCATGGCCGGTGTCCTCACATCGCTCAGCGGCACAGTCTCGACCATCGAACCGGGTGTCCAGGTGGGCAGCGAGGCGATGCTGCTGCCGTCTGGTGCGATGATCGCGCTCGTACCGACGGTGGAGATGTTCACGACGGCACGGCTGGTCTCCATGGCGCGCAGGCGTGCGATGGCGAGCTGCTGCACGCTCTCGTCGGTGTGGCCGAAATCGGCGTTATTTGTGGGCGCGAGGATCACCTGCGCTCCCCCGTCGATCATCTGGTGGATCAACCCGTCATCCACGATGTCGAAGCAGATAGCGACCCCGGCAAGCACGCGGTTGATGTCGAACACATTGGACCTCGTGCCGATCGCGTAGTCGCGCGGAACCAGATCGAACAGGCTCGGCGCAAACGGGTACCAGAACTGCCGGTCAGGGAGGTATTCGGCGAACGGTACGGGATGGATCTTGTCATATTGGGCCACCGCCCCCTCGCCGGCTTTCCACAGCAGCAAGCTGTTGAACAGGCGTCCCTGCGCGTCCTCGGCAATGGTCCCGGCCACCAGTGGCGCGCCCATGTCGGAGCTGATCCGATCCAGTGCGCGGGCGGATGCGCCGTTGACCAGCGGATTGACATCCGCCGCGTTCTCGGGCCACACGACAAGGTCAACCTTCTCGCCGACGAGCGGGAGCGTCGCGCGCAGGTGGTCCTGCAGCGTCTGCCCCGGTTCGCGCTGCGCAAACAGTCCGGCGTCGGAGTCGCCCTGCACCGCGGCGACCCGGAACGAGCCGGATGACACCACCGGCCACGCCGGCACCACTGCGACGACCGCGAACGCCGCCACCACCGCGATCCCGCGCGCCACACCGGAACGTGTCACCTCGAGGAGCGCCTGCAGCAGGATGGCGGCCAAAGCCGCGAGAACAAAACTCAACCCGGAGATTCCAATCCACGCCACCAGGTGCCCCAGGGGACTTTCCGATTGGGAAAACGCCAGACGACCCCAGGAGAACCCGCCGTACGGCCAGACGCTCGTGACCCCCTCGCGGAGCGTCCACAGTCCGGCGAGCACGAGCGGCAGCACCACCAGGCGTCCGATCCGGCCCGGCCACAGCGCGGCCACCGTGCGCCAGGCCAGGGCCATGAGCATCGCACCGAGGGCGAAGAACACCGACTCCAATCCGGCAAGGGCCAGCCACGGGATCGGACCGAGGTACACGGTGAGCCAGAAAATGTGGGTGCCGAAGAACGAGAACCCGCCGATCAGGCCGACGAGAAACGCGCCGCCCGCCCGGCGGCCACGAAACGACCACAGCATCAGCGCGGTGCCCGGGATCACGAGCGGCCACCAGCCCAGGTCGGGGAACGCCGCGGCGTTGGTGACGCCGGCGGCGGCGGCGGCGACGCAGGCGACCCACAGTCTCGGAGACAGCATCCTCTGGCGAGCAACCGCCGACCGCATGCCGGTCAGCAGAGGCGCTGTCCGCGGTCGCGCCCAGGAGCGGTTCATCACGCTGCGCTCACACTCGAATACGCCACGATGCCGCGCCGCACAGCGTCCACGGCGGCGTGCGCCATCGGCCCGACGGTGGCGTCGCCCACCAGCGAGATCTGGTCCAGCAGGTCGATGGTCTGCTTCGCAATGCGCACGAAGTCGCCGGCGGCCAGCTCCGCATCGCGCAACACCGCATCCAGTGCCCCGCCCTGCGCCCAGAGGTACATCGCCATGCACAGCGCCGCGGAAGGCTGATCGCTTCCGGGCAGCCGGTGCTCACGCTCCAGGTCGTCGAGGTTGCTCCACAGGTCGGTGGTCTTCTCGAAAGCAGCTCGGAACGTCTTGTTCGGCAAGTGATGATAGGTCAGCGCGCCGTCTTCGCGCCGCGGCTCGTAGACCAAGGCGGTGGCCATCGCCGCGATCCCGGCGACATCCAGTTGCTTCCAGGTGCCGCGACGCAGGCATTCGGCCACGAGCAGGTCGCGTTCCCCATAGATGCGGCGCAGGGTGCGGCCGTGCGGGCCCACCACGAGAGTGCCGTCGCGGTGCGCGAGGTAGCCGAGCTCAAGCAGCACGTCGCTGACTCGATCAAAAATCTTCGCGATCAACCCGGTGCGTTCCCGGATCTGCCCGGTGAGCTCGTCGGTTTGCTTCTTCAGCCGCCACCAACGCTCCGCCCACCGCGCGTGGGTTTGAAGATCCTTGCACGCGTTGCACGGATGCTGCTTCACCCGTTTGCGCAGAGCGTTCAGCTGGTGCCCACGGCGTTCCCGATCCGCTCTGCTTTGCGCGTCCCGGGCGCCCTTGCGTTCCAGGTCCGTCAGTTCGCGCCGCAGCGCCGAGTACTCGGTGAAGTCGCCCAGGTGGCAGGTCATCGACTTCGCGTAGCCGTCCAGGGACTCCGATTGGCTGCGCACCTTCCTGGCCAGGCTCACCACCGAACGATCGGCCTGGAACTGCGCGAACGACGACTCGAGGATGTCCCTGGTGCGCTCACGCCCGAACTGCTCGACGAGATTGACGGCCATATTATAGGTCGGCTTGAAGCTCGAGTTCAGTGGATAAGTGCGCCGGGAGGCCAGGGAGGCCACGGCTTCCGGGTCGAGACCCGACTGCCACTGGATCACCGAGTGGCCGAGGGAGTCGATTCCCCGCCGTCCGGCCCGTCCGGTGAGCTGGGTGTACTCCCCCGGCGTGATCGGCACCCGCGCCTCGCCGTTGAATTTCTCCAACTTCTCCAGCACCACGGTGCGTGCCGGCATGTTGATGCCGAGCGCGAGCGTCTCGGTGGCGAAGACCGCGCGCACCAGCTTGCGCTGGAAGAGTTCTTCGACGACTTCCTTGAACGCGGGCAGCATGCCGGCGTGGTGCGCCGCGACGCCGCGCTCCAAACCCCCGAGCCACTGCCAGTAGCCGAGGACAGCGAGATCCTCGTCGCGCAGGGTGCGGCAGCGTTCCTCAACGATGGCGCGGATCTCGTCGCGTTCGCTCGTATTGGTCAGGCGCACTCCGGCGTGGAGCACGTTCGCGACGGCCTTGTCACATCCGGCTCGGCTGAAGATGAAGAAGATCGCCGGCAGCAGGCTCTTCGACTCGAGCAGGCGCACCACGTGCGCCCTGTCGATCCTGCCGGATTCCCCGCCGCTGCGTTCTCGGTAGCCGCTCTGTCTGCCTCCGTGGTGTCCGCGGCCCTGACCACCCGTACGACCGCCGGCGAGCCGCACCAGTTCCGGGTTCACGGTGGCAGAGTCACTGAGCCCCGTCGAAGCGCTTGCACTGAGCCCCGTCGAAGCGAAGAGATCGAGCAGTTTGCCCCGCACCAGCACGTGCTGGTCGAGCGGCACCGGCCGCTCCTCGGAGACGATGACGGCGGTTTCGCCACGCACCGCTTGCAGCCAGTCGCCGAACTCCTCCGCGTTGGAGACCGTCGCGCTCAGCGAGACCAGCCGCACCTCCTGGTCGAGGTGGATGATCACCTCTTCCCACACCGCGCCGCGGAACCGGTCGGCCAGGTAATGCACCTCGTCCATCACCACGAAGGACAGGTTCTTCAGCAGGTCGGAGTTCGCGTACAACATATTGCGAAGCACTTCGGTCGTCATCACGACAATGCGGGCACCGGAGTTGATGTTGGTGTCCCCGGTGAGCAGCCCCACCTCGCTGGAGCCGTACTCTGCGACGAAATCCTGATACTTCTGGTTGCTGAGCGCCTTCATCGGCGCCGTGTAGAACACTTTCGCGGCGGGGTCGCGCATCGCCAGGTACACCGCGAAGTCAGCGACGATGGTCTTGCCTGCCCCGGTCGGCGCGGCCACGAGCACACTGCTGCCCCGCTCAAGAGCGCTGCACGCCGCCAACTGGAACGGATCCAGGTCGAACGAGAGCGCGCGGCGGAACGCATCCATCCGCGGCGTGCCGGCCAGGGTCCGCGAGGCAGCGTACCGTTGCGCGGGCGACAACTCGGTGCTCATGCGGCGCTCGGGGTGGAAAGCTCCGAGTCTACGGTGCGCGATTTGCGCTGCGCCACCGCGTCGTGCCAGAACGCGATGCCCACGGCCATGAAGTACAGCACCACCATGGGAATGGCCAGCAAGAACATCGACATCACATCCGCCGCAGGGGTGGCAATCGCGGTGAACAAAACGATCAGCAGGATGGCGACCCGCCACGCCTTCAGGATGCCGCGGGCAGAGAGGATGCCGATGAAGTTGAGCAACACGATGAACACCGGCAGGACGAACGCGACCCCGATGGCCAGCACCAGCTTCAGGACGAAGCTGAGGTAATCCTTGGCCTCGATGAAACTTGCATCTTCGGAGGGCACGAACGAGGTGAGCAGCACCACGATGTGCGGGAGCACGAACCAGCCCGCCGCGCATCCGGCCAAAAACAGCGGGATCGCGGTGAAAAAGAACCCGAACGTGTACCGTTTCTCCTTGCCGGTGAGGCCGGGGACCAAGAACGCGAAGACCTGGTACAGCCAGAAGGGGCTGGAAATGACCACCCCGACCGTCAACGCGATCTGGATCTTCAAATCGAACGCGGAGGTGATGTTGGAGTAGTTGATCGTCGCGTTGTGCGCCTTGGCGATCGTGATGATGGGCTCACGCAGCGCGTTCCAGACGAAATCGGCGAGGAACCAGCCCGCGACCGTTGCCACGAGGATCGCCAGGGCGGAGCGGAAGAGCCGCTTGCGCAGTTCGATCAGGTGCTGGCCGAGCGACATCCGTTTTTCGCGTGTTGCGCCTCGTCCGCTACGCGCGGCCATAGTAACTACGGCTTCGGGTTGGACGACGTGTCGTTGGTGGAGTCCTCCGACTTCACACTTTTCTTCTCGTCGTCGTCCGAACTCTTCACTTCGTTCTTAAAGATCTTCATGGACTGTCCAACGCTTCGTGCGAGGGCCGGGAGTTTCGTGGCGCCGAACAGAAGTATGACGATCGCCAAGATGATCAGCGCATGCCACCCGGTGAGGTTTGCAAACATTTGGTCACGTCCTTTGTGTCTCCGCGAGACTATCATTTTAGCCCGGTAATACCTGACGTAGCCTGCGCGTCGGATAACGGTTTGCGTGCGCTAGTTCGCGCTGCCGTCCCGCCCGGTGGCGTAGCGTGCAACACCGGCGGATGCCCACTGCGCGACGGCGTGCCGCGCGTCGGCAGGTTCGATGACCGTGACCACCGAGGACATCCCGGCCACCAGTCGTTTGAGGGCGTGGAAGTGGTCGACCGAGATGGTCACCTGGGAGCGATCGGCCGACACCGCGCTTGGACGGGCGGTGAGGTAGTCGGCCAGCAGCGGCAGCGCGGATGACATGACTTCGAGGACCACTGTGGTGTCGCTTTCCGAGCGTTCGAACAGTGACTCCGACAGCCGGTTCTGATCGGCGTGGTCCGCCACCGGTGCCTTCGTCACAGTGAGGGCGCCGATCCGGTCCAGCCGGAAGGTGCGCAGGCCCCCGCGCAGGTGGCACCAGCCGCGCAGGTACCAGTCGGTGTCCATCGACTCTATGCGCAGTGGATCGACGCGGCGCCTGCCGTGTGTGCCTCGAGCACCGGAATAGTCGAACTCGACCTGCACGCCCAGGGTGAGCGCCTGACGAAGCACTGCGAGGATCTGATCGGGTTCGGAACCTCCCACCGCAACGGCACTCGGATGCGCTGAGGCACCGCGGGAGAGCTTGTCGGCCAAGGTGGCCATGGCGGTGCGATCGGCGCTCTCCGGCAGCGCGGAAAGATACTGCAAGCCGGCGATCAGCGCGGCGGCCTCGCGACCTGAGAACCGTGGAGTGTCATCGATGGCAACCAGGTGGGTGAGCACGATCTGGTCGTTGTCTTCGAAGTCGTCCCAGGCGATGTCGAACAGGTCGCCGTGTTGGTATTGGCTGGTCTCCCCCGGAATCCCCGATACAGCTATGAGGCGCACCGCTTCGCGGATCTGTTCCTCGGGCATCCGGAAGTGTTCGGCGACAGTGGACACGGCCACGCGCTCGTGGTCGATGAGGTATGGCACGAGAGCCAGCAAAAACGTGAGCCGGTCCCTGGCGTTGATTGAGCCGCGCGCGTCAGCCACGGTCGACGGCTTCCTTGTGGTCCAGGGCGTGGTGATCGGCTGCGGTGCGCTGCAGCCGCGAGAGCACCGCGGCACGCAGCTCCTGCGGAGATTCGACGAGCACCTCCGGACCGTACCCGGCCAGTTCGTCGGCGAAGATGTTGACGTCCGAGTAGTGCAGGGTCAGGGTGTCTGGTGCGGTGAGCGTGGCGCCGCGGCGTTTGCTCAGCCGCACGGCGGCATCCGTGTCCGGCTCGGTGCGCACCGTGCCGACGTGCGCGTCCCACACCTCGTCCAGCCCGGCGAGGGCCTGCGCGGCCGGATCGTCCTCCGGCGGGATGAACGCGGTGCCGGTCACCTCCACGTCGCTGACAATCCGACGCAGCAGAAACGTTCTCGTGCCGGCGCTGGCCGGCTCGTCGGCATACAGGTGCCAGCGGCCCTGGTGCTGCACGAGGGCCAGCGGCGCCACGGTGCGAATGCGGGCAGCGGCATCCCCCGGCTTGAGATAGGAGAAGCGCACCATGACGCTTCGCTCGAGCGCGGTGCGCAACGGCTCGAAGGCCGTGTCGCGCACGTGGACGCGAGGTTCGTATCCGAACACCGGTTCATCGCTGGCGCCGCCCAGGGACTTGAGCTTCATCAGCGCTCGCCGGGACTCTTCCGAGAGGGACCCCTCCCGCCAGACCATCGCGGCCAAGCCGAGCAGGGCGGTCTCCTCGGCGGAGAATGTGATGTCCGCCGGCAGCTCGTAGGCACCACGCACAATGCGGTACCTCAGGCTCTGGTTGCTGCCGGGCTGGTCGGGCGATTCGACGGTGTCGAGCGGGATGCCCAGCTCCCGGATGCCGTCCTTGTCGCGCTCGAACTGCCGCTCCAGGGACGCGTTGTCGCCGCCGACGGAGTACTGCTGCCGGTAACCCTGCACGGTGGAGAGAATGTCGTGTTTGGTCAGCCCGCGATCGGAAGCCAGGAGCGCCAGGACCAGGCTGAAGAGACGCTCTTCAACCGGGATCCGGGATACCGACGCTTCAGACACGGTGGCGGCTACTTGGAGTGCGGGATGATTCCGAGGATGTCGACGACATACACCAGTGTGGCATCCGTTGGTGCGGAGGTGACGCCCTGGGCAAGTTTCGGCGGAATGACCAGGAGCACCTGCGAACCGGTGCGTTTTCCGACCAGGCCCTTCACCAGCCCCTCGGGAACGGTGTCGGACTTGACCATTTCCTTGACCACTGCCGGGCCGTCTTTCCAGGTGGAGTCAACGACGGCGCCGTCAGCCCAGGCGATGGCCGTGTACTTGAGCACGACGTAGTCGCTGTCGGCGACCTTGGTGCCGTCGCCGGTTTGCAACAGTGCCACCTTCAGCTCGTTCGGTGCCGAGGAATGGGGGACCGTGATGCCGGGCGCACCGTTCGGGGCAAGAACGACGGCGGGCAGGCCGACTTCAGGCACTTGGCCGTTGCCGTCGGCCTTGGCCGGGAAGGCCTTGAGGATGTCCACGACGAAGACGAAGGAGTCGTCGGCGCCGATGCCCTGGCCTTCGCTGGCCTGCCCGTTGTGGGTGTCCTTCGCGGAGCCGACGATGGCCACGCGAGAACCCACTGTGGCGCATTTGAGCCCGCGGCTCAAGGATGGGAAGCTCGACGGGCCCACGGTGATCAGACTGCCGCCGATTCCGTCATACGCCGTCTGGGTGAGCACCGCACCGGTGGCCCCATTGAGCAGGGTCAGTTCGACCAACGCGGGCTCGCCAGTCTGGAGAGCCGGGCCGTCGCCGGGCAGCAGTTGGGTGCGCTGTGTCTTCTGAGTCACAACCGGCGTCGGGAACTCGACCTTCGGCTGCGAGCCCAGCTCACCCGCGGCCGTCACCACCGACGAGGCGCCGCCCGAGGTGATCGGCGAGTCGCATCCTTGTGCGCTAGCGGTGCCGGAGCACGCCGTCAGAGCGGCGAGCATTCCGAAGGCCACGAGCAGTGCGGCAGTTTTGCGCACGAATCCTCATTTCCACGGTTTTTGTGATTTTGGGCTGGCGAATCGAGACAATTCTAGGTTGCGTCAGTCTCGCCCCGGGACGTGCGGGCGATGGCTCGCGCGGCATCCGCCTCAGCAGCACGCGCTGTGCGACGCAGCCGCTTGTCGCTCGCGGTGCGCTCCCCGAGCGATCCGGGGGTCCACGCTTCGACGTCCTCGTCGGTATAGGCGCTCTTGGATGCGCGGCGCTTGAGCCGCGGCAGCACTGTTCCTGGAGACAGACGGCGTGCGCGCAGCAGGAACCCGGTGTGGCCGATCATCCTGTGGTCCGGGCGCACGGCGAGACCCTCGACGTGCCAGCCGCGCACCATTGTCTCGGAGGAATCGGGGTCGTTGAATGCGCCGGTCGCGCGCAGTGCCTCGGCGGTGCGGGACAGTTGGGTGACGGTGGCGATGTAGCAGATCAGCACGCCGCCAGGAGTCAGGGCCTGTGCGCAGGAGTCAACGCACTCCCACGGGGCCAGCATGTCGAGCACGATTCTGTCGACGGTGCCCTCGTCAGCGGCGGCGGGCAGCGCGTCGACGAAGTCGCCAACGGTGAGTGTCCAGTTCGACGGGGCGGCCCCGAGGAAGCTGACCACGTTGCCGCTGGCGACGCGGGCGAACTCGTCGCGCCGCTCGAACGAGGTGAGGTGACCGCTCTCCCCCACCGCGCGCAGCAGCCACAGCGTCAAGGCGCCGGAGCCGACTCCGGCTTCGACAACGTTCGCGCCGGGAAAAATATCGCCGAGGGCGAGGATCTGCGCGGCATCCTTCGGGTAGACGATCGCCGCTCCGCGCGGCATCGACATGACGAAGTCCGACAGCAGCGGCCGCATCGCCAGGTACTCATCGCCGTTGCTGCTGTGCACCACACTGGCGTCGGCCGCACCGATGATGTCGTCGTGCGCGATGCCGCCACGGTGCGTGTAGAACATGGCACCGGATTCGAGGGCGATGGTGTTGAGCTTGCCCTTCGGCCCGGTCAGCTGCGCCTTGTCACCGACCCGGAACGGGCCGCTTTGCCGGCGCTGTGGCGATGATGCACTCACCGGATGCCGCTCCGAAGTGCGCGGGCCGCCCGGAACACGTCGGCGAGGTCGGCAATACCCTTGCCATCCAGGGTCGGCCAGAGGGAGTACGAGACGTCGTCGGGCAGCGACACGTGCAGTGGCACGCCGATGCAGACGGCCCCGGCGGCAGCGGCGGATTCCAGTCCCGGCTTCGAGTCCTCGATGGCCACGCAGTCGTGGGCCGCGACCTCGAGCAGCTCTGCTGCGCGCAGGTAGGGCTCTGGATGTGGTTTGCTGTGGGTTACTTCGTCGCCGGCGACGATCACGTCGAAGGTTCCGGCCGGGGCGGAGCCGGCCACGTGTTGCGCCATCCGTCGAATCGACATGGTGACCAGGGCGGTGGGGATGCGTGCGGCCTTGAGCTCTGCGAGCAGTTCCAGCGCGCCAGGACGCCAGGGTACCGCCACTTCGACCTGTTCCAACACGCGATCGGTGAGCCGGGTCACGATGTCGTCGAGCTCGAGTGTGACGCCGCGTTCTTGGAGCACTCCAGCGGAGTGCCAGAGCCCGGAGCCGACGAGCGTGAGCCCGTCCGCCGCAGTCCAGATCCCGCCGAACGAGGCCACGAGTTCTATTTCGGCCTGCATCCAGTACGGCTCAGTGTCGACTAGGGTGCCGTCCATGTCCCAGAGAACGGCGGCAGGCATCAGTTCGGTCACGACCAGAGTCTAGTTGGGACGCTCGCCGTGTCTGCTGAGGGCGTACTGCCAGAGCCTGCGCCCGGGGACACGAAGTCTTATCCTTGTCAGATGAAAGCTGGCACCGCTTGGGTGGCGGCATAGCGAGGATGAGACGTGCCAGACAGCTCGGAAAGCCCCACCAGCTCGGATAGCTCAGACAGCACAGGGATCTTGAGCGGACGGCTTCTCGTGGTGGCCTTCGAGGGCTGGAACGATGCGGGAGATGCGGCTAGCGGGGCCGTACACACCCTCAAGGATCTCCTTGACCTGCAGTCGATCGCCGCGGTTGACTCTGAGAAGTACTTCGATTTCCAGTTCAACCGGCCGACGGTGACCACCGATGAGGGCGGCAAGCGCATACTTGTCTGGCCATCAGTGGAGATCTTCGGTCCGGCATCCCATCAACCGAAGAAGGCGCGTGGGCTCGCGGAGGACGCGGAACTTTCTGTCAGCGGGGACAACGGCTCGAACATTCATGTGCTGCTGGGCACCGAGCCGTCGCGCAACTGGCGGAGCTTCACCGCGGAGATCATGGAATCCGTTCGGCAGAGCGGCATCACCGGCATCGTGATGCTCGGGGCGATGCTCGCGGATGTCCCTCACACGCGCCCGATTTCGATCTTCGCCACGAGCGAGAACGCCGCGGTGCGCACCGAGCTCGGAATCGAGAAAAGTGCGTACGAGGGGCCGGTGGGCATCCTGTCGGTGCTCGGCGAGGCGGCGGAGGCGGCGGGGATTCCCACGCTGTCGATCTGGGCATCCGTGCCGCACTACGTACACAACGCGCCGTCGCCCAAGGCGACGCTGGCGTTGATCGACCGGCTGGAAGAGATCATCGACGTGGTGATTCCGCGCGGCGACCTGGTCGACGAGTCGGCGGCGTGGGAAAGCGGCATCGACGCGCTCGCCAACGACGACGACGACATGGCCTCCTACATCCGGCAGTTAGAGCGGGCGCGGGACACGGTCGACTCCCCCGAGGCCAGCGGCGAGGCGATCGCCAAGGAGTTCGAGCAGTATCTGAAGCGGCGCGACGGCAAGGCCGATGGTCGCGACCAGCGGCCGGACGACCCGTGGCGGCCGCCCACCTCCTGACCTAACGGGTCGCTCCCCCAGGAGGTCGCTCTGGCGACCGTTGGTCCCTGAGGAGGTCGCTCTGGCGACCGTCTCGAAGGGCTCGAAGGGCTCGAAGGGCTCGAAGGGCTCGAAGGGCTAGTTCTAGGAGCACGCAACACGGGCTCACGACGACTCACGCGGCCTTCTCTTCGCGAGCCCCGGTAAGTCGTCCCAACGTGACTGTATGAGTGCCAGCTTTTTGGCTCGACTCCAACCTTGAACCTGTTTCTCGCGTTCGAACGCGGTCCGGATGCTTTCGGACTCCTCGCAAAAGACGAGTCGTGCTCCGCGGTGTTTGCGGGTGAAGTTGGCGCCGACCCCGTTT
>JBDSDO010000047.1:0-3635 GCA_039920505.1 Terrimesophilobacter sp. | reverse complement strand
CGCGCAACGTGAACGCCAGCGCCGCCTCGGATTCCAGCGCCAGGTCGGCGAGCACGTTCTGCATCAGCGGTTGCTCGGCCAGCGGCTTGCCGAAGGCCCTGCGATGGCGCGCGTGGTGCAGCGCCTGCGCGAGCGCCTGCCGCATCAGCGCGCTCGAGCCGATCATGCAGTCCTGCCGCGTGAGCGCGACCATCTCCAGGATCGTGGCGACGCCGCGGCCTTCCTTGCCGACGAGTTGCGCCCAGGCGCCGTGGAATTCGACTTCGCTCGAGGCATTGCTCCAGTCGCCGAGCTTGTCCTTCAGGCGCTGGATGTGGATCGCGTTGCGCGAGCCGTCGGGCCGCAGCTTCGGCATCAGGAAGCACGACAGGCCAACATCGCCGCCGGCGCCGGAGGCGCCGGATCCAGCCCCGTACGCGAGCACTAGCCAGGCGTCGCACATCGGTGCCGAGAAGAACCATTTGTGGCCGACAACCTCGTAGCTGCCGTCCGCCTGCTGCACCGCCCGTGTGGTGTTCGCGCGCACATCCGAGCCGCCCTGCTTCTCGGTCATGGCCATGCCGATCAGGGCGCCGGGCTTGTGCGCACCCAGCTCGCTGTCGTACTCGCGGGAGTAGAGCCGGGGCAGCCAGGCCTGGGCGAGGTCCGGCTGCACCCGCAAGGTCGGCACTGCGGAGTGCGTCATCGAGATCGGGCAGGCATGGCCGGGCTCGATCTGGGCGAACAGCATGAATCCCGCAGCCCTAGCCACGTTCGCGCCGGGCTTCGGGTCGGCCCAGGCGCTGGTGTGCACGCCGTGCGCGACCGCTTGGGCGATGATCCTGTGATACGAGGTGTCGTAGTGCACCTCGTCGATGCGGTGGCCATACCGGTCGTGGGTGGCCAGGGTCGGCACGTTGATGTTCGCGGTCTCCGCATCGGTTTGGAAGTTTGCGGTGCCCACCAGTGCGCCGATCTCCTCGAGGCCTTGTAGCGCCCATTCGGCGTCGTAGTGCCGCACCGCCTCAACTAACGGGATGTTGGTGGCGAACTCGTTGATTCCCACCCGGGGTGGTGCCTGGTTCACGACGGTGTGCGTAAGCATGAGAAACCTCCACGGCTCGAACTGCCTGCGCTTCCATCCTCGTCGTTAACGGGGCAGATGCGGGTGATTCGGCGCGCTACGGGGCTGGAGGTGTGGGAAATTGCGGGCTGTAGGTCTTCCAGAACTGAAAGTACTTCCGGGCGCCGTACCAGAGCGAAACCCCGAAGTAGATCAATGCTCCGAACGCGCCAATGCCGATGGCCAGAGTTGTCGACGCGGCGAGGTTGCTGCTGATGCCCGCGAACAACACACCCACCAGCGCGGCGTTCACGGCCATGCTGAAGACCATGCTGCTCCCGGCGAGATGGCTGATGCCGCGTGGTCCGAGAAAGTAGTAAGTCTGTCGTGATCCGGAAAAGTCGTCGTATCGTGAGGCCATCAGATACGGCGCGATTCCCGGGTCGAGTTCGGTGTACGCCGCTCGCAGACGGTTCATGGCCAGAACGTAGGCGAGATCTTCCATACTCACATTGGTCACCCGCATCTGGGTCAGGATGCCCACCAGGAGGACAATACCGAGCACCGCGATCGCGAACGTCGGGAATGCGCCGCTGAAATCGGTGGCCTGTCCGACCAGGGCGAGGCTCACCAGCCCGGCTGAGGTCAGGGTGAGGAACATGCTGATGCGGGTGAGTACCTCACTCTGTGTGGTGCTTCGGGATGCCAGGAGGCTCCAGTGTTCGGTCGCGAGCAACTGCGCGCGGACGCTCGGCGGAACCACCGCGCTGGCATCATCGGTGTCACTGGACATGGCGATATTGTGTGCCCATCGCGGGCTCGGGCCAAGGACTTGCAAATCCGGCACTGCAGTGGATGTCGTTGGAGGGGATGACGAGAATCGAACTCGCATCATCAGTTTGGAAGACTGAGGCTTTACCACTAAGCTACATCCCCGGATGTCGTCATACCTGCCCCAAGGACGATGTGACCGACTGCCGATGAATACTGTACCCGACTGGAGCCTATCTCCCGTGCTCCGGAACCGTCGGAGAGTGCGCGCGATGCGGCTGGATCAACTCGGCTAGACTTGCCGGGGCCAATTTCTACAGGCGGAGACGCCGTATGTCAAGACGTTGTCCGCAGTACATCCGGGGCGTAGCTCAGCTTGGTAGAGCGCCCGCTTTGGGAGCGGGAGGCCGCAGGTTCAAATCCTGTCGCCCCGACGAACCCCAAGAATTGCCATTCGCACAACGCGCTAAAAACAGGAGAATCAGATCGTGAAGACCACTGTCGACAAGCTCAGCCCCACCCGCGTCAAGCTGACCATCGCTGTGACCCCCGAAGAGTTGAAGCCGAGCATCGACCATGCTTATGGCCACATCGCCGAGTCGATCAACGTGCCTGGCTTCCGCAAGGGCAAGGTTCCGCCGCCCATCGTCGACCAGCGCGTCGGCCGCGCCGAAGTGCTCAACCACGCGGTGAGCGACGGACTGGACAAGTTCTACCGGCAGGCGGTCGATGAGAACAGCATCCGTCCCCTCGGGCGCCCCGAGGCGGACGTCACCGAGTTGCCGAGCATCAAGGACTTCAGCGGCGACCTCACCGTGACCGTCGAGGTCGACGTGCGCCCCGAGTTCACCATGCCAACTCTGGATGGCCTGCAGCTCACCGTCGACAGCATCGAGGTCACCGACGAGGATGTCGAGATCGAGCTGACGAACCTGCAGTCCCGCTTCGGCACCCTGATCTCCGTGGATCGTCCGGCCAAGACCGGCGACTTCGCGCAGATCGACCTCGTCGCCACGATCGACGACCGCGAGGTCGACACGGCCAACGCAATCTCATACGAGATCGGCTCCGGTGAGCTCATCGAGGGTATCGACGAGGCCCTGGACTCGCTCAGCGCCGGCGAGTCGACGGTGTTCGAGTCGAAGCTGCTCGGTGGCGAAAACGAGGGCGAGACTGCCCAGATCAGCGTGAAGATGCTCGCAGTGAAGGAGCGTGAGCTTCCCGAGGCCGACGACGACTTCGCCCAGATCGCCAGCCAGTTCGACACGATCGACGAGCTAAAGGACGACATCCGCCAGCAGATCACCCGTACCAAGGTCTTCGGACAGGGCACCCAGGCACGCGACCAGATCGTGGACAAGCTGCTCGAGACGGTCGAGATTCCGGTTCCGCCGCAGCTCGTCGAAGACGAAGTGCACCGCCACCTGGAGAACGAGGAGCGGCTCGAGGACGACGAGCACCGCGCCGAGGTGGCCATCGCCAGCGAGAAGACGTTCCGCAGCCAGATCCTGCTGGATGCGATCGTCGAAGCCGAGCAGGTCAAGGTCAGCCAGGAAGAACTCACCCAGTACCTCGTGCAGGGCGCCGCTCAGTACAACATGGAGCCGGGTGAGTTCATCAAGGTGCTCGATGAGAACGGCCAGATCCCAGGGATGGTGGGCGAAGTAGCCCGCGGCAAGGCCCTGGCGACGGTACTGGGTAAGGCGACAGTGGTCGACACCGAGGGCAACCCGGTTGACCTTTCGGCCTTCACCGCGTCCGCGGAGACACCGAGTGCCGGGGGCACCGAGTACATCGATGTGCCGCTGGACAGCGCGACCAC
>JBDSDO010000046.1:0-32341 GCA_039920505.1 Terrimesophilobacter sp. | reverse complement strand
ACGCAGGTGAGCGAGGGCGGACTGCCGCGACGGTACTCACCGGACGGTACCATCGCGGTGGCCAGTGAACCGAAGGAAGTGCGCAACTTCGATGGGGTGGACTATGTGCTCGAGCGCGCGATTATTGCCGACTACGCCCTGGTGCACGCGGCCAAGGGCGATCGTTACGGCAACCTCGTTTACCACGCCACGGCGATGAACTTCAACCCACTGGCCGCTATGTCCGGCCGGATTACCATTGCCGAGGTTGAGGAGATCGTCGAGCCGGGGGAGCTGGATCCGGCACAAATCCACACCCCCGGGATCTTCGTGCAGCGAGTCGTGCTCGCAGCAGGTGGCGAGAAGCGAATCGAGAAACGGACACTGTCGATGAGTGAGGCACGCGCATGAGCCTGACGCGGAACGAACTCGCGGCGCGGGTCGCCCAGGAACTCGACGATGGCCAGTACGTCAATTTGGGCATAGGAATGCCGACGTTGATCCCGAATTACATCCCCGAAGGGATCGAGGTGGTTCTGCACTCTGAGAACGGAATCCTCGGAGTCGGGCCTTACCCCACCGAGGAGAATCTCGATGCCGACCTCATCAATGCAGGCAAGGAGACAGTAACCGTCAACGAAGGTGCTGCCTTCTTCGACTCGGCCACATCGTTCGGGATGGTCCGAGGCGGCCACGTCGACGTCGCCGTGCTCGGTGCCATGCAGGTCGCAGCCAACGGCGATCTCGCCAGTTGGATGATCCCGGGCAAGATGGTCAAGGGCATGGGTGGCGCCATGGACCTCGTGTTCGGGGCCAAGCGGCTCATTATCATGATGGATCACGTCGACCGGGACGGAAATCCGAAGATCCTCGAGCGGTGTAGTCTGCCGCTCACGGGCAAGGGTTGCGTGAACCGCATTATCACCAACCTCGCCGTCATCGACGTCACCGCAGACGGGCTGGTACTTCGCGAGCTGGCGCCCGGCGTCACTGTCGATGAGGTGGTGACCGCAACCGGCGCACGATTGAACATCGAGGAATTCGAGACCATCAAATGACGGACGAGCGCAAAATCATTGAACAGCGCGGACTGTACTACGAAGAGTTCGAACTGGACGCGCGGTACCTGCACCGCCCCGGTCGCACGGTCACCGAGACGGACAACGTGCTGTTCACCACGATGACGATGAACATGCAGTCCTTGCATCTGGACGCGGCATGGTCCGCCACTCAGCCGTTCGGCGAGCGCTTGATGAACTCGATGTTCACGCTGGCCACCATGGTGGGAAGTTCCGTGGCACAGCTGACCCAGGGCACCATCGTGGCGAATCTCGGATTCACCGAGGTTCGGTTCCCGCATCCGCTCTACCACGGCGACACGATGTACTCGGAGACGATCGTCGACGACAAGCGTCTCTCGGCGTCGCGTCCAGGCCAGGGCATCATCACACTCTCGCACACCGCGCTCAACCAGCACGGCGACATCGTGGCGCTTGCCGTGCGTTCGGTGATGGTGTGGTGCAAGGATGCGCACGCCGCGGCCGAGGAACGTGCTCGGCAGTGACCTTCGACCTCGGCCCAGCCCTGTTGTTCTGCCCAGCCGACAGGCCCGAACGGTACGGCAAGGCTGCAGCCCGGGCCGACGCCGTCATCCTGGACCTCGAGGATGCCGTAGCGCCGGCAGATCGGCCGGCAGCGCGCACCGCGATGATCGAGCATCCGCTCGACCCCGCGACCACCATGGTGCGGATCAACGAAGCCGACTCAATGGACTTTGCGGATGACCTCGCAGCCCTGGCGAAGACTGGCTATCGGATGATCATGCTGCCGAAGGCCTCGAGTTCGGAGCAGATCGATGCCGTGAGCGGGTTTGACGTTGTCGCGCTGTGCGAGACGGCGGCGGGTATCCTCGCGGCGGCGGAGCTGGCGTCTCGGCCCAACGTTGTCGCACTCATGTGGGGAGCGGAGGATCTCGTCGCCTCGCTCGGCGGCACCTCCAGCAGGTTCGACGACGGAACCTATCGGGACGTCGCCCGTCACGCACGCTCGACTGTGTTGCTGGCGGCGGCCGCTCACGGCAAGGCCGCAATCGATACGGTGCATCTGGACATCGCCGACATCGACGGCCTCGCCGCTGAAGCGCGGGATGCCGCTGCCGTGGGATTTTCCGCGACCGCGTGCATCCATCCCGGTCAGGTGGCGACGATTCGCGTGGCGTATGCGCCGACGGATGCGGAGGTCGCCTATGCGCACGATGTCCTCGCCGCTGCGGTCGGCACAAACGGGGTGTTCCGGTTCCGTGGACACATGGTGGACAGCCCGGTGTTGCGGCACGCCGAACACACGCTCCGTCGCGCCGGCCAGCGGGCCCAGTAGCCAACTCCGGCGGGTTGAGTAGTGAGCGCTCCAGCGCGAGCGTATCGAAACCGCGTTCTGCGTGCCTGGTTGTGGGGCTGGTTGTTTTTCAGCGGGTTGAGTGGCGAGCGTCAGCGCGAGCGTATCGAAACCCAGCCGACTCACTCGTCTCTTGGAGAAAACACCTTCTTGCTGAGCGCAGGCAGGTCTTTAAGGCGACCCTCGATGACGGCTTCACATTTACGCCTCGACCATCCCTGCATCCGTTTCTCTAAGGCATACGCGTCATCGATACGGTCAAACTCCTGCGCGAAGACGAGCGTCACCGGTAAACGGCGGCTTGTGTATGCGCTTCCGTGCCCGGTGGAGTGCTGCCACACTCGGTGTTCGAGGTCGCGGGCGCTTCCGATGTAGTAGCTGTCGTCGGCGCATTTCAAGATGTAGGTGAAAGGCATTGCCGGAGTATGGAGCCTCGGCACCGATGTGTGCTTGCTTTTTCCACAGGCGGTAGGCGGTTTCGATACGCTCGCGCTGACGCTCGCTACTCAACCCGCCGACGCGGTTTCGATACGCTCGCGCTAGGGCGCTTGCTACTGGGCCCGCTGGGAGCGTGGCTTAGGCGGTGACTAGCGCCGACTCCAGCACCTCGTCGAGGACGACCTCGGTTTCCTCCGCGCTCAGGTGCAAGGCGAGCAGAAGCTCGGAGATCAGGTTGCGGCGGGCCTTGGCCAGCATGGCCTTCTCGCCGGCGGAAACGCCGCGTTCCTTGTCGCGGCGCCACAGGTCGCGAACAACCTCGCTGATGCGCAACACATCGCCGCTGCCCATTTTTTCGGTGTTGGCCTTGAAACGCCTGGACCAGTTGCCCGGCTCTTCGACGGTGTCGGAACGCAGAACGTCGTAGACGGCTTCAACATCGGACAGGCCGATCACGTCGCGCACGCCTACCTCTTCGAGGTTGCTGATCGGCAATTCGACGATGAGGTCGCCCTCGTGCATTTTCAGCTTCACGTATTTGGTGTCGACGCCCTTGATAGTTCGGGTGGTCATTTTGGTGATCGTGGCCGCCCCGTGGTGTGGGTAAACGACTGTTTCGCCGACTTCAATAACCATCTGGTATGTTCCCTTTCGTCAAGACGCGTCCGTGCGCAGTTGTGCCGTGGATCCGTTGCCCAGTGCTTTCAATTGCACAGTGCTCTTCACTCGCGGCTTTCATCCGGTGCACCATGAGGAGATCCTCAGCGCTTCATTCGGGTACCTCGGCATCAGTTGTAACCCAGAAACAGGCCGAAGTATTCCCTCATGCAAGTGTACCCCCGGTATACTGACCGCCACCTGCTAGGTGCCAGACCTAGGCTCGTCCCCGGATGCGCTGGCTCAATGCCTCAGCGGCGCTGCGGGTGGCACGCCCCAATCCGTCCCATTGGCGCGGGTCGACGGCGCTTCTGCGAAACGTGAGTCCTACCGCGGCGGCCGGGTAGTCGACGTGGTCGAGCACTGCGGCGGCAACGGACGCGTACTCGAGAGTGATGTCACCATCTTCCACCGCCCAGCCACGGTGTCGGGTGTCCTCCAGCAGCGCGGTCAGCTGCCCGACGGTGGTCGGTCCGGGGCCGCTGCGTGTCACCAGCGACTGAGCGGACGGATAAATGGCGCGTACCTGATCTCTGGAGAGGCCGGCGAGCATCGCCCGTCCGGTCGCGGTGAGATGAGCCGGCAGGCGCACACCGATGCTGGTGACGACCGATGGCGCGCGTGGCGCCGACACCTTCGACGCATAGACGACATCCGAGTGGTGGAGCACACCGAGGTGGGCGACGATCGGCAGCTTCGTCTCGGCGACCAGCCGCTCGAGAATAGGCTTCGCCATCCGCCCCAGCGCGTTGGACGCGAGCACAGCCGACCCGATGTCGGCGAGCAACGGGCTGAGGGCATACGCCTGATTCTCGGGCGAGTGCAGCAGGAATCCTTCCCGCTGCATCACGCTCATCAGGTGATAGGTGGTCGAGCGCGGCAGGTCAAGGTCGCGACTCACCGTGGACGCACGCACCGGACCGCCGTGACCGGCCAGGTACTTGATGATGCGCAGTGTGTAGCTCGCTGCGGGCACAGAACTCAATGGGCGCTCCCAATGTCTGGTATCCCAGACACCTTATCGCACAAACTGCCCCGCACTGCTTCGGTTGCGGCTCTAATGAGAGGCATGGATACACTCACCGACGAGTCGACGGTGTCGCTCGGTATTGGCGCCGTCAGCTTCGACGAGCTGGTCGCGGTCGCCCGCGGCAATGCGGTCGTCGAACTCGACCAGGATGCGCTGGAGGCCATGGCCTCCAGCCGCTCGGTGATCGAGGCGCTCGCCTCTGACACCCAACCGCACTACGGCGTCTCGACCGGGTTCGGCGCGCTGGCCACCAAGCAGATCCCCGTCGAGCGTCGCGCACAACTGCAGCGATCACTGGTGCGCAGCCACGCCGCCAGCAGCGGCCCTGAGGTGGAACGCGAAGTGGTGCGGGCCACCATGCTGCTGCGCCTGTCCACCCTTGCCACCGGCCGTACCGGCGTGCGGCCCATCGTCGCGCAGACCTACGCCGCCGCGCTCAATGCCGGCATCACCCCCGTCGTCGGCGAATACGGCAGCCTCGGCTGTTCCGGCGACCTCGCCCCGCTCGCGCACTGCGCACTCGCGCTGATGGGTGAAGGTCAGGTGCGCGACGCCGCCGGTACCCTCATGCCCGCCGCCACCGCGCTCGCTGCCGCCGGCATCCAACCCATCGAACTGCGCGAGAAGGAGGGACTGTCCCTCGTCAACGGCACCGACGGCATGCTCGGGATGCTCGTGCTCGCGATCACCGACCTGCGCGCCCTGGTCATCACCGCCGACCTCGCCGCCGCGATGAGCGTGGAGGGGCTCACCGGCACCGACGCGGTGTTCGCCGCCGACCTGCAGGCGCTGCGCCCGCATCCTGGGCAGGCCGACTCGGCCGCCAATATGCGAGCCGTACTCGCAGGCTCGCCCATGATCGGCAAGCCGAGCGGGTTCACCCGGGTGCAGGACGCCTACTCGCTGCGCTGCGCCCCGCAGGTGCATGGGGCGGTGCGCGACACGATCGCCTACGCCGCGACGGTCGCCTCCCGGGAACTGGCCTCCGCTATCGACAACCCCGTCGTCACAGTGGACGGCCGGGTCGAATCCAACGGCAACTTCCACGGCGCCCCGATCGGCTACGTGCTCGACTTCCTCGCCATCGTCGCCGCAGACCTCGCCAGTATGAGCGAACGCCGCACCGACAGGTTTCTGGATGCCTCCCGCAGCCACGGGCTGAATGCATTCCTCGCTGATGATCCCGGCGTCGACTCCGGCCACATGATCGCCCAGTACACCCAGGCGGGCATCGTCAGCGAGCTCAAACGCCTGGCAGTGCCGGCCTCGGTGGATTCGATCCCGTCGTCGGCCATGCAGGAGGACCACGTGTCGATGGGGTGGAGTGCTGCGCGCAAGCTGCGCCGCTCGATCGACGGTGTGTCCCGGGTGATCGCCATCGAACTGCTCACTGCGGCACGGGCGATCGACATGCGCGCGCCCGTGCAGGCGTCGGCGGTGAGCCGGTCCGTCGTCGCGAAGCTGCGCGAACGCGTGCTGGGACCTGGCACCGACAGGTACCTCGCGCCGGAAATCGCGGCCGCCCACGCCATGGTGCTGGACGGGTCGCTCGTCGCGGCCGCCGCATCCGTCATTTCACAAGCAGGAGGAGAACTTCGATGACTAGCGACACGAAACTGCACACCGCGAACACGAGCGGTCCGCGACCGGTGCGTGCCTACCGCGGCAACCACCTGCACACCCTCGGTTGGCCGCAAGAAGCGGCCTTGCGAATGCTCATGAACAACCTCGACCCTGAGGTGGCAGAGCATCCCGACAAGCTCATCGTCTACGGCGGCAGCGGCAAGGCCGTACGCAACTGGGAGAGCTTCGACGCGATTGTGCGCACTCTCACGACCCTGAAAAATGACGAGACCATGCTCGTGCAGTCCGGCAAACCGGTCGGGGTCATGCAGACCCATGAGTGGGCGCCGCGGGTGCTGCTGGCCAACTCGAACCTCGTCGGTGATTGGGCGAACTGGGACGAGTTCCGGCGTCTGGAAAAGCTCGGCCTCATCATGTATGGCCAGATGACGGCGGGGTCCTGGATCTACATCGGCACCCAGGGCATCTTGCAGGGCACCTATGAGACGTTCGCCGCTATCGCTGCGAAACTCGCCGCCCGTAATGGCGGGCATGAGAACAGTGGTGGCACCCTCGCCGGCACGATCACCCTCACCGGCGGCCTGGGCGGAATGGGTGGCGCCCAACCGCTCGCGGTCACCATGAACGACGGCGTCGTGGTCTGCGTCGAAGTCGATCCAAGCCGCATTGCGCGCCGGCTCGAACACGGCTATTTGGATGTCGAGGCGCGCTCGATCGAGCACGCGCTGGAGTTGGCCTACGCGGCCCGCGATGCGAAGGAGGCTCTCTCGATAGGGCTGCTTGGCAACACCGCAGACGTGGTGCCGCGGATGCTCGCCATGGGCGCGGAATTCGACATAGTGACCGATCAGACCAGCGCGCACGATCCGCTCGCCTACCTGCCGCTCGAGTACTCATTCGACGAGTGGGACGCCGCCCGAACTAAGGATCCTGTCGGTTTCGCGGATGCTGCGCGCCACTCCATGGCCGTGCACGTGGAGGCCATGGTGGGCTTCCAGAAAGCCGGTGCCGAAGTGTTCGACTATGGCAACAACATCCGCACAGAGGCAAAGACTGCCGGGTTCGCTGACGCGTTCGCCTTCCCCGGGTTCGTGCCCGCGTACATCCGCCCGCTCTTCTCGCAGGGGAAGGGGCCGTTCCGCTGGGCGGCGCTCAGCGGCGATCCGAAGGACATCGCGGCCACTGACCGTGCCGTACTCGAGCTATTCCCCGAAAACCAGTCACTGGCGAAGTGGATCAAGCTTGCGGGGGAGCGCGTGCACTTCCAGGGACTTCCGGCGCGCATCTGCTGGCTCGGTTATGGCGAGCGGGATCGCGCGGGACTCAAGTTCAACGATATGGTCGCCTCCGGGGAGATCTCCGCGCCGATTGTGATCGGCCGCGACCATCTGGACGCCGGCTCGGTCGCTTCCCCTTACCGGGAGACCGAGGCCATGAAGGACGGTTCGGACGCCATCGCGGACTGGCCGCTGCTGAACGCGCTGGTGAACACCGCCTCCGGCGCCACCTGGGTGTCGATCCACCACGGCGGCGGGGTCGGTATCGGCCGCTCCATCCACGCCGGACAGGTCACCGTCGCCGACGGCACCCCGCTGGCCGCCCAGAAACTAGCCAGAGTGCTCAGCAACGACCCGGCGATGGGCGTCATCAGGCACGTTGACGCCGGCTATGACGAGGCTGTCGAGGTTGCCGACCGGCTTGATGTTCGCATTCCGATGCGGGAGTCGTGACGGCGGTGGGCCTGCTCGATCAGCTGGCGAGCATCGGGCGTAACCCGGTTTCGGGCGGCTACGACAGGTCGGCGTGGACAGCAGCGGACTCGCAGTGCCGGGCCTGGTTCCGTCACCAGGCTCAATCGCTCGGACTCGAGACGGAACTAGACCGAAACGGCAACCTGTGGGCGTGGTGGGGTGCCGACGCACCCGGAACCACTCTCGTGCTCGGCTCACACCTCGACAGTGTGCCGAGCGGCGGCGCCTTCGATGGCCCGCTCGGGATCGCCTCCGCGTTCGCGGCGATCGACACCCTGCGACGCGATGGTGTCGTGCCCACCAGGCCGGTCGCCGTCGTGGCGTTCGCCGACGAGGAAGGTGCCCGGTTCGGTGTGGCCTGTACCGGGTCGCGGCTGATGACCGGCGCGCTGAATGCCGACCAGGCGCGTTGCCTCGCTGACGTCGACGGGATCACTCTGCCGGACGCGATGGCCGCCGCGGGCGCGGATGCCACGCACCTTGGCGCGGACCCCGAACGGCTGAACCGCATTGGCGAGTTCATCGAGCTGCACATTGAGCAAGGCCACCTGCCCGCTGGCGGCGCATCCAATGGGCTTGCCCAGGCCGGGTCGCCGCTCGGACTGGCCACCGGGATCTGGCCACACGGCCGCTGGCGAGTCGACATCACCGGGCAGCAAAACCACGCCGGAACCACCCCACTGGCGGACCGCCACGATCCTATGCTCGGGCTTGCCGACGTGATCCTCGCCGTGCGCGCGGCCGCGGAAACCGCCGGAGCCCTCGCCACTGTCGGCAAGATCGCGGTGCACCCCGGAGCCGTCAACGCAATCCCGGGGCGGGCATCCGCGTGGATCGACGCCCGCGCCGCCGACGACCATGCCGTGCGGCGCGTGATCGACGATGTCGTGAATCGCACATCGCTGGTGGCGGTGGAAGAGTCCTGGACCGCGCTGACACCGTTCGACTCCACACTGGTCGCCGGTCTGGCCGACCAGCTCCGTACCGCGACCGGACTGGAACTGCCCAGACTGCCCTCTGGTGCCGGACACGACGCAGGAGTGCTCGCCCTCGCCGGCGTTCCGTCGGCCATGATCCTGGTACGCAATCCGACAGGCATTTCGCACGCGCCCGAGGAATTCGCCGAGGGCGCCGACTGCGAGGCCGGCGTGAACGCGCTCGCCGCGGTGATCCAAGCGCGAGCGTGTCGCCAATGACCGGGGGCGGCACGAGTTCTTTCTGGTGCGAGCACGCAACGCTGCCGGCGTCTGACGGCCCGGGGGGCGAACACGGCGTGCGGATCGAGCAGGGCGTTCGCATAGAACACAGTGGAGGCGTGATCACCGCGGTCGAGACGAATGTTCCGGCTCGTGACCGCGACGAGCGCCTCACTGGGCTGGTCACCCCCGGCTTTGCGAACGCCCACTCGCACGCCTTCCACCGCGCGCTTCGCGGCCGCACCCACGCCGACGGCGGATCGTTCTGGAACTGGCGAGAGCAGATGTACCGGGTCGCCGGGCTGCTCGATCCGGAAAACTACCACGAACTCGCCACCGCCGTCTTCGCCGAAATGGCCTGCGCCGGAATCACCCTGGTGGGGGAGTTCCATTACCTGCACCACCGGCCCGACGGTTCGCGGTACGGCAGTGACAACGCGATGGCGGATGCCGTGCTGGCGGCGGCCGCCCGCGCCGGCATCCGGATCACGCTGCTCGACACCCTTTACCTGCGCGGCGGACTCGATGCCTCCGGGCGCCCGCTCCCGCTATCGCCGCAACAGGCCCGCTTCAATGATGAATCGCTGGAGCAGTGGCACCGTCGCCACACTGCCCTTCATGGCAGCGCGACAGCACGGATCGGCGCCGCGGTCCATTCGCTGCGCGCCGTCGAGCCGAGTCTCTTGCCGGCCTTTGCCGATCTCGTCTCCGGTGGCCCCGTCCATGCTCACGTTTCCGAGCAACCGGGTGAGAATGATCAGGTAATAGCCGCCTATGGACGCACCCCCACGGCACTGTTCGCGGATGCCGGACTGCTCGGCCCGTCTTTCACCGCAGTGCACGGCACCCACCTCACCAGCAACGACATCGCCCTGCTGGGGAACAGCGGCAGTTCGGTGTGCCTCTGTCCGACCACGGAACGCGACTTAGCCGACGGCATCGGGCCTGGCCTGGAACTGCAGCGTACCGGCGCGCAACTGTGTCTGGGTACCGACCAGAACGCAGTCATCGACATGTACGAGGAGATGCGGGGCTTGGAAATGGACCAGCGGCTGGCCAGCGGTCGACGCGGCAACTTCGTCCCGGACGCACTAATGCGCGCCGCGACAGCGAACGGTTACGCCGCGCTCGGCTGGGACGGCGGTTCGATCGCCGTCGGCCAGGTCTGCGACCTCGTTGCCACGGACACCACCAGTCGGCGCACAGCCGGTGCTGCACTAGACCAACTGTGGTTCGCCGCCGCAGCCGCGGATGTCACGACAGTCGTCGTCGGTGGTGGATCCACCATCGTGGCAGACACACGACACAGGCTCGGCGACGTAGGTTCGTTACTCGGTGCCGCGTTCGAGAAAGTAGGACTGTCATGACCAGCACTCTGATCGACAACATCGGCCTGCTGGTCACCAACGACCCGGCAATCGGCCCCCTGACGGCGGAGAAAACGAATGCCGCCATGGTGATCGAAGACGGTCGCATCCAGTGGGTCGGCGACACTTCCGCCGCACCGGAAGCCGACGAGCGGGTGGATACCCAAGGTCGCTGCGTCATCCCCGGCTTCGTCGACAGTCACAGCCACCTCGTCTTCGCCGGCGACCGTTCGGCCGAGTTCGAACATCGCATGATGGGACAGCCATATGCCGCTGGTGGCATACGCGGAACGGTGGCGGCCACCAGGGCAGCTTCGGATGCGGAACTTCTCGCGAACGCCACGGGACTGGTCGCCGAAATGAGGTCGCAGGGAACCACGACCGTCGAGGTGAAAAGTGGCTACGGACTCACCGCGGCCGACGAGTCGCGCTGTTTGCGCATCGCGTCGGAGCTCACTTCAGAGACCACCTATCTCGGCGCTCATGTGGTACCGACCGAGTACGCGGACGACCCGGCCGGCTACGTCGAGCTCGTCACAGGGTCGATGCTCGACGCCTGCGCGCCGCACGCGCGGTGGATCGACGTGTTCTGCGACCATGGCGCGTTCGACGTCGAGCAAGCCAAGGCGATCCTGACGGCAGGGCAGGCGCGCGGACTCGGCGCCAGGATGCACGCGGCGCAGCTCGCCCCCTCCGGCGGAGTGCGACTCGCCGTGGAACTGGGTGCCGCGAGCGTAGACCACTGCACGTTCCTCGAACCGTGGGACGTCGACGCCCTGTCCGGGGGCAGCACCGTCGCCACGCTGTTGCCGGGGGTGGAGTTCTCCACTCGACAGCCGTACCCGGATGCCCGCCGACTGCTGGAGGCCGGCGTCACCGTCGCGATCGCGACGGACTGCAACCCGGGGTCGTGTTTTACCTCCTCGATGCCGTTCTGCATCGCCTTAGCGGTTCGGGAGCTGCGGATGTCGCCGGCCGAGGCGCTGTGGGCGGCCACCGCCGGCGGAGCGAAGGCGCTGTGGCGTCAGGATGTCGGAGTCGTCGCGGTCGGGGCACGTGCCGACCTGGTCATCCTGGATGCGCCGAGCTATGTGCACCTCGCCTATCGTCCAGGAGTCCCCCTGATCCACAGGGTGCTCTAGCCGCATCAGCGCCTCGAGTCACGCCGAGATGCGGGTGTTAGCGCCCGCGCACTCACAACTCGGCGTGACTCGCGGAGCATCCGGCGCCACTCGCAACTCACCCAGCACACTACCCCGCTGCGGGACGGCCTGGCCGAGGCGCTGGCACCGGCAGCAGCCTGAATCAGCGTCAGCCGAAAATAGCCGCCATCGTCGACGCGGCCTTGAGCCCAGAACCGGTGAGAACCAGCACAGTGGTCTGGTCGGGCTTGATGGCATGCCGCTCGTTGAATGTCTTGAGGCCGGCCGCGGCCATCGCGCTGGTGGGTTCCGCATACCAGCCCTGGGACGCGAGTTCCCGGGTGGCGTCGGCGATCGCTTCCTCGCCGATCGCCACCATCGTGCCGCCGGACCGGCGGATCGCCGCAAGCGCTTCGCGATCGCGCACGGGATTCGCGATCCCGGTGCCCTCGGCGATCGTCGCCGACCAGGATTCAGCCACAACATGATCGGCGCCGTTGTCGAACGCCCGCACCAGCGGAGCGCAGTTCGACGGCTGTGCAACGAGCAGCCTCGGCAACCTGTCGATCTCACCGGCCGCGAGCAACTCGACGAATCCGAGGTCGCAGCCGAGCACCAGACTGCCCGCACCCGCGGGAATCACGACGTTGTCCGGCGCGCGGAAGCCGAGCTGTTCCCACAGCTCGTAGGCGAGCAGTTTGATTCCCTGCAAGAAGAACGGATGCCAGTTGTGGCTGGCATAGAACAGCTGCTGCGACTGTCGGATCGCCTCGGTCGACGTGTCGGAGCGCGAACCGGGCACCAACTGCACCTCGGCGCCGTATGCTCTGGCCTGCTGCAGCTTCGCCGGCGAGGTGCTCGCCGGGGCGAGGATCTTCGCCCGGATTCCAGCCGCGGCCGCGTAGGCGGCCACCGAAGCTCCGCCGTTGCCCGAGCTGTCTTCGAGGATCGCGTCGATACCCTGGTCGGCGAGCATCGATATCATGACGCTCGTGCCGCGGTCCTTGAAACTGCCGGTCGGGTTGAACCACTCGGGTTTGACGAGTGCGTCGACGCCGAAGATCGTGCTCGGCAGCAGGGGAGTCCAGCCTTCGCCGAGCGAGATACGCCGCGTAGGCCGCGTCGGCAGCGCGGCGCGGTAGCGCCACTGCGAGCGTTCGCCGGCGTCGATGTGGTCGGGGCCGATCCCGGGGAGCGGGCCGACCATCAGCGGCGAGCCGTCCTCGCCACGCCACATGGCCTGACCGATCGGGTACCGGGTGCCCGATCGGTCGAACAGATAGGGTGGCACGGTGCCTCCTGGATGCGCGGGAACGGTTACTCTCGATCATGGCAGGCTGACAGGCAGGCCGGTTCGTAATGCCCAGTGCCGTAATGCCCAGCTGAGGAGAGTACCGTGCTCGGAGTGTGGCTCCTCGATCTTGCCTTGCTGCTGTTGTTGCTGTCGTATCTGATCTACGGCTACCGGGTAGGGCTTTTCGTCAGCTTGGGCGGCATCCTGGGCGTCGTCGCGGGAGCCATCGCCGCATTTTTTGCCGTTCCACTCGTGAGCAATTGGGTGGCTGACAGTGGCCTCCGCGTTCCGGCTATCTTGCTTTCGGTGCTGGCGTTGGTCATCCTCGGCCAAACCGTGGGGACGGCGCTCGGACGGATGGTGCGGCGCAGCTTCAAGCGTTCCCCCTTGAGGGTGATCGATCGGGTTCTCGGCGGGGTCGTGAGCCTGGTGGTGTCCTCGGTGCTGCTGTCGATGCTGGCCTTCAGTGTTGGATCGCTCGGAGTGCCGTTCCTCTCTCAGGCGATAGCGTCATCCAGAGTCCTCGGCACGATCGATACCCTGACGCCGGATCCGGTGGCGGCGGCGGAGGCCCAGTTGCGGGCCCTCGTGGCGCAGGGTGGCGTGCGCATCATCGACTCGCTGGCTCCCGACGGGGCGCTGACCGCTCCGGATGCGCTCGCGCCGACTGCGCAGCAGCAAGCCGCTGCGCAGTCGGTCGTGAAGATCACCGGCACCGCCTATCAGTGCGGACAGAACCAGTCCGGCTCCGGCTTCGCGGTTGCGGCCGACCGCGTGGTGACCAACGCCCATGTGGTGGCTGGCGTCGGCAGCCCTGTGGTCGAAGTACGCGGCGGCGGGGCGCTACCCGGAAAGGTCGTGTTCTTTGACCCGGTGCGCGATCTCGCGGTGATCCAGGTGCCCGGCCTGTCGGCGCCGGCGCTCGGACTGGCCAAGGACCTGTCAAGCGGCGACGCCGCTGTGTTCGACGGATACCCGCTCGGCGGCCCGTTCCGCTCCAATCCTGCGACGGTCCAGGCCGTCGCCACCGCGAACGTGCCGGACATTTATGGACAGAATCCCTCACCGCTTGAGGTCTACTCGCTGGCTGCGAACGTGCAGGAGGGCAACTCCGGAGGACCGCTTCTGGGTGCGGACGGCCGAGTCGCCGGTGTCGTGTTCGCCAAGGCGGCGAACGGAACCGGCCAAGGGTTCGCGCTCACCAACGCGGAACTGGCCCCGGTGGTCGCCAAGGCTGCTGGCCTCACGCAGCCGGTTGCGGCGGGGCACTGCACGCGCAAGTAAGGTGTTGGCAGCTATTCTGCGAAGGTGTTCACCAACGCGTGCGCCTCGCTGTCGAGGTTGCCCCACAGCGTCGCATCCTGTAGCGGTGAGAGCGCGAGTTCGTCGAGCGCAGCACGCATGTGTCCGAGCCACCGGTCACGTGCATCCGGATTCACCTTGAATGCTGCATGGCGCTTGATCAGCCGCGGATGCCCGCGTTCTTCGATGTAGGTGTGCGGGCCTCCCCAGAACTGCTGCAAAAACGTGCTGAGGCGGTGGATGGCACCCTCGTAGTCGTCCTGCGGGTACATGGCCCACAGCACCGGATCTTGCCTCACCCGTTCGTAAAACGCGCGCACGAGTTCGTCGAAGGTGTCCTGACCGCCGATCTCCTCAAAGAAGTTGCCGGTCGCTGATTCCCCGTGCGCGCCGAGGCGCAGTGTGACCGGGACCGGCCGCCGGATCGGTTCCGACGCGATTTTCTCTTCCGGCATTATTTCCGCTTCGGGGCCCTGGGTGCCGCGGGCAGCGGCTTGGTCCGCGGCGGCCGGGCGCCTCTCACCGAAGCGGCACTCTCGAACCCGGTGAGCACGACGCTGGCCAGCGACGGCAGCTTGACGCCAGCCTCATCCAACGAGCGTTTGAGACGCATCCGCAGTTCGCGGGCGACGTCGTCTTTGGTCGAGGAGCGTGTCTTAATCACCAGGCGGATCACGAGGGCGTCGTCTGACACCGACTCCAGCCCCCAGAGCTCTGGTTTCTCCAGCACGTGCGCTCGCCATTTCGGGATCTGGGACAGCTCTTCCGCCGTGGCGAGCACGAGCTCCTGCACCATGTCGATGTCGGTGTCGTATGGCACGGCCAGGTCGATGATGACTCTGGCCCAGCCTTGTGACATGTTTCCGACGCGCACGATCTCCCCGTTGCGCACGAACCACAGCGTGCCGTTGACGTCGCGCACCTTGGTGATGCGGATGCCGACCGACTCGACCATGCCGGTGGCCGGTCCGAGGTCCACGATGTCACCGACACCGAGTTGGTCCTCGATCACCATGAACAGGCCGTTGAGCACGTCCATGACGATTTTCTGAGCGCCGAAACCGAGGCCGGCGCCGAGTGCGGCGGTCAGCAGCGCGAGGGAGCCGATCACCGTCGGTGAGATGGCGTTGACCACCACAATGATCGTTACGACGACCATGGTGACGTTGACGATGTTCCCCAGCACCGAGCCCAGCGTGCGGGTGCGCTGCACGACACGCACTGCGGTGAGCGGGGAAGCTGCCAGGGCTTGCGTGTCTTGGACGTTCTGCTTCTTCTTGACACCGGTCACGATTTGGTCGACGACGCGGCGGATGACGATGAGCAGCAGCCAGCGGACCAGAATCGCCCCGACGATGATCGCGATGACCGTCAACGGGAGCGACAGGTAATGTGCTTCAATCCACGTCCAGAACGCCGTCACAGCCACACCCTTCGTTACTCACCGGAGACCAGTGTATTAGCGCCCTGCTGGACGTCCGTGGACTACGCGTCCCGTGAGCAGCGCCGCGGCTCCGACCAGGCCGGCACGTATCCTTGAGGGATGCCGTCGTCTCCGCGTGATCTGGTCGGTGGGCTGCTGGTCAGCATCCCGGACTTCCCCCGGCCCGGCATCCTGTTCCGAGACCTCACGCCGGTCTTCGCGGACGCCCCGGCGTTTCGGGCGGTCGTCGACGACCTGGTCGCCCATTTTCGGGGCACCTTCGACGCGGTGGCCGGAGTCGAAGCCCGCGGGTTCCTTCTCGCCGCCGCCGCAGCCTACGCCTCTGGAACCTCGCTGATCGTCGTGCGCAAATCGGGCAAGCTCCCCGGCGACGTGCTCACCGAGCACTACGACTTGGAATACGGCACCGACGCGCTCGAACTGCAACCCCGGCGCCACTCACCGGCCTCACGCGTACTCATCCTCGACGACCTGCTGGCCACCGGCGGGACCCTCACCGCGGCGGCCCGGCTCCTGGAGCGTGCCGATTACACCGTCAGCGGGATCGGCGTGGTGTTGGAGCTGACCGATCTGGGCGGTCGGGCGCAACTCGCCGGCCACCAGGTCCACTCGATCCTGCGCCTGTAACCGCCCCGGGTCCCGCAGGTACTCTCGGTCAGGATGCGTCGCGGGCCTGCACCATCAGGGCACGCTCCACACCGGCGAGGTTTTCCAGCACGAGGCGGTGTAGCGCGGCCGGCTCCGGGTTCGCGTCGAGCCATGCCTGGGTGGCGTCCCGCAGCTGCGGCGAGGCGAGCGGCGCAGGGTACAAGCCCACGATGAGTGTCGCGGCGATGTGGTAGCTGCGGCTCTCCCATAGCCCGGTGAGGCTGGCGAAGTACCGCTCGACCAGTGGTTCGAGGCAGGACGGGTCGTTCGTGTGCTGATATCCGATGGTCGTCGCGCGCACGATGGCGTTCGGCAGGGTGTCGGAGTCCACCACGGAGGAAAACGCTGCCTGCTTGGCTTCCTCGGTGGGGAACGTCGCGCGGGCGCGCGCGGCCGCCTGCTGACCGTTCGCGGTATTATCCCCGGCCAGCGTCGCATCGATGTCTGCGCCCGTGATCTTGTTCCCCAGGGCGAGGCCTTCGAGGATCTCCCAGCTCAGATCGGTGTCGATGACCAGCCCGGGCAGGGTGAGCGAGCCGTCGCGCAGCCCTTGCAGGCGCGCGAAATGCTCGTCAGTGCTCGCGACGTGAGCGAAGAACTTCACGAACTGGAATTGAGCGTCGGATGCCGCCTCGGCATTCTCCGCCAGGCTCCACAGGGCGTCGCCGACCCTGGTCGACGTCTCGTCACGTCGCGTCGGTGCCACGTACTGCTTCGCCACCAGCACCACCTGGTTGAGCGTGGTGCGCAGCGTTGTGCTTTCGGTCTCGGAGGCGATGTTGTCGAGCACCAGCGACACGTAGTCGCCGGCCGGCGTCTCGCCGTCCCTGGTGGAATCCCACACCGACCCCCACACCAGGGCGCGCGCCAGCGGGCTTTCGATGTGTTTCAGGTGGGCCAACGCGACCGTCAGCGACGCGTCATCGAAGCGGATCTTCGCGTAGGCGAGGTCGTCGTCGTTGAGCAGCACCAGGTCGGGCATGGTCATGCCAACCAACTCGGGCACCTCGGTGCGTTCGTCATCCACGTCGATTTCAATGCGTTGCTTGCGCTTCAGAGCGCCCTCCTGGAGGGAGTAGAAGCCGATTCCGAGCCGGTGCGGGCGGATCGTCGGGTAGTCCGGGTGCGCTTCCTGCAGCACGACGAACGAGGTGATCGTGCCGGTGGCATCGGTCTCAATCCCGGGCCGCAGCGTGTTCACGCCGGCGGTCTCAAGCCACAGCTTCGACCAGTTGGTGAGGTCGCGACCGCTCGTGGTCTCCAGCTCTGCCAGCAGGTCGTCCAGTTCGGTATTACCGTACGCGTTCTTCTTGAAGTAGGCGGCGACCCCGGCAAAGAACGCGTCGCGGCCCACCCAGGCAACCAATTGCTTGATCACCGATCCGCCCTTGGCATAGGTGATGCCGTCGAAGTTGACCTGCACGTCTTCGAGGTCGTTGATCGTGGCGACCACCGGATGCGTGGAGGGCAGTTGGTCCTGCCGGTACGCCCAGCTCTTCTCCATCGCCTGGAACGTGGTCCACGCCTGGGTCCACTCGGTCGCCTCCGCCGACGATATCGTCGACGCCCACTCGGCGAACGATTCGTTGAGCCACAGATCATTCCACCACTTCATGGTGACCAGGTCGCCGAACCACATGTGCGCCAGCTCGTGCAGGATCGTGACGACACGACGTTCCTTGATCGCATCCGTCACCTTGGAGCGGAACACGTACGTCTCGGTGAACGTGATCGCACCGGCGTTTTCCATCGCGCCGGCGTTGAACTCCGGCACAAACAGTTGGTCATACTTCTCGAAGGGATACGGGTAGTCGAACTTCTCCTCGTAGTAGGTGAAGCCGCGACGGGTGATGTCGAAAATGTAGTCGGAGTCGAGGAATTCGGTGAGCGACTTCCTGGCGAAAATGCCCAGCGGTATCTCGCGGCCATTGCTGCTCGTGAGCGAGCTGCGGGTCACCGAGTACGGGCCCGCGATGATCGCGGTGACGTAGCTGGCCAGCACCGGAGTGGGTTCGAAGCGCCAGATGGCGTTGCTCGTCCCCTCGACCTCGACCGGGGTTGGGGTGGGGGAGTTGCTGATGACCTGCCAGCGGGAGGGTGCGGTGACGGTGAAGGTGAAGGATGCTTTGAGGTCGGGTTGCTCGAACACCGCAAAGACGCGACGGGCATCTGGCACCTCGAACTGGGAGTAGAGATACACCTCGCCGTCGACCGGGTCGACGAAGCGGTGCAGCCCCTCGCCGGTGTTCGTGTATTCGGCATCCGCGACCACGGTGAGCACGTTCTCGGTCGCGAGATTCGGCAGCTGGATGCGTACTGAATCACTGACGACTGCCGGGTCGAGCGCTTCGCCATTGAGCGTTACGGAGTGCACCGTGCGGGTGAACGCGTCGATGAACGTGGACGAGCCGGCCTGCGCGGTGAACCGCACCGTCGTCGTACTGCCGAATGTCGCCTCACCGGTGGTCAGATCGAGCGCGATGTCGTAGGCCTGCACATCAATGTGGCGCTTGCGCTGCGCGGCTTCGGTCCTGGTGAGGTTCTGTCCTGGCACAGTTGTGCTCCTTCGCTGACGGATTGTGTCCAACACGAAAGTCTAGTTGGGACGCGATCCGGCGAAGGGGCGCCGAAGCAGCGCAACCGCTGTCTGTGTGTCAGGCGTTGGCGGGAACCGGGGGCCGTGCCATGGTCGACCGCGTCGGCTCGTTCGGTGCCACCTCGAATTCGTCGGCGGCGAAGTCGAGGATCGCCGCAACCAACAGGTCGTGCAGGCGCTCATCCGCATCCGAAACACAGGCCCGGGCGATTCCCTGCACAGCCAACAGCACGATCGCGTCCGCGGTGCGGCCGGTGAATCCGGTGCGCGCCCAGGATCCGATCGACGACACGAATTCGTGAGCCCAGCGTTCGGTGTCGGGTGCCCCGCAGAACGCGTCGGCCATGAGCTCGCGTGCAAACGGCTGAACTTCTCCGTCGAGCTCGAACAGCGCCCGCTCACAGGCGAGGATCCCCACCGCCAGGGCGCGTTGACGTTCGGCGGCGACCACGGGCAGCGCACTCGCTGCGGAACGCAGCGCCACCATAATGCCCTTGCGCGGGTCGTCGCTCGTCAGTCCGATCACGTCAGGGATCAACGGCACGAGCCGTGATCTGGCGTAGTCGGAACTGCAGTCGTTGACCATTCTGGCCAGCGACGCGAGTAGCGGATGCGTGCAGTGGGGGTGATCGCTCCACGATTCGCCCGCCAGGTACGAGGCGAACTCCATGAAGCATCCGCCGCTGCGGGCAGTGCGATGTTTTCCACGCGACAGCACCGGCATCAGATCCGGCAGGTCGCTTTTCATGTTTTTCATGAGGCGCCTCACGTACATCGGGACCAATGCATCTATTCTGCGCTGCACCAGAGAGAAAGACCAGGGCGTAGAGAAAGACCAGTGCGGCGAGAAAAGCCAGAGGCTCGCGCGAGGCCCTCGGCGGGGGAATTCTCTCCAGGGGCAGCCGGTTGCCCCAACTATGACCAACACCGCTATTACCGGCACTGCCGTGACCAACTCCGCGACGTCCGCGCCGCCCACTACCGTCGATTTCTGGTTCGACCCGTCCTGCCCCTGGGCCTGGATGACCAGCAGATGGGTCGACGAAGTCGCCCGGTATCGGAACCTGGATGTCACCTGGCACGTGATGAGCCTTTCCGTGCTCAATGAGGACAACGACGTCAGCGACGATTACCGCGCGTTCCTCCCGCGGGCGTTACGGTACACACGCCTCGTCGCCGCGGCGAAGGAACTGCACGGCCAGCAGATCGTGAAGCCGCTTTACGACGCGTTGGGCGCGCGCATCCACGTCGGTGGGAGCACGGATGTCGAAGCGGTGCTCGCGGGTGCGCTGCCCGAGGTGGGACTGCCGGCGGACTTCGCACGGTACGCGGACTCCGACGAGTTCGATGAGCAGATGCGGGCATCCCACTTCGACGGCATCGGCCGTGTCGGCCAGGACGTCGGCACGCCCGTGATCGCCGTCAACGGTGTCGCCTTCTTCGGTCCGGTGATCTCTCCGGCTCCCAGGGGTGAGCAGGCCCTTGCACTCTGGGACGGGGTGGTCGCGGCGGCGAGCTACGACGGGTTCTTCGAACTCAAGCGCTCTCGCACCAGAAAGCCGATCTTCGACTGACGGCAAACCCGGAACCGTAAGCTGGAGGCATGCGTATCCACGTTGCGACTGACCACGCCGGACTCGAACTGAGCAATGAATTGCAGGCCCACCTGCGCGCCGATGGACACGATGTCGTCGACCACGGGCCGCAAAGCTATGACGCCGTGGATGACTACCCGTCATTTTGCATCAATGCGGCCATCGCCGTGGTCGCCGATCAGGCATCCGGCGTCGACGCGCTCGGCGTGATCTTCGGCGGGTCGGGCAACGGGGAGCAGATGGCGGCCAACAAGGTGCGCGGGGCCAGAGCCGCTCTTGTCTGGAGCGTTCCCACCGCCGAGCTGGCCAGGCAGCACAACGACGCGAACCTGATATCCATCGGCGCCAGACAGCACACCGTGGCCGAGGCGGAACTGTTCATCGACACGTTCATCGCTACGCCGTTCAGCGGCGACGAGCGGCATGCCCGCCGCATCGCCCAGCTGGCCGAATACGAAACCACCGGCAGCATCGCGGGGAAGGTCGTCGACTGACCATGCCGGAAGGTCACTCCGTTCACCGTATCGCCCGCCAGTTCGACCTGCACTTTGTGGGAAACGAGGTTGCGGCATCCTCTCCCCAGGGGCGCTTCGCTCAGGGCGCGGAGCAGCTCACCGGCCACACCATGGTGCAGTCCAAGGCCGTCGGCAAACAGACCTTCCTCGAGTTCGACCACGGCCTGTGGCTGCGGGTGCACCTGGGCATCTACGGCGCCTGGGACTTCGCCGGTGACATCACCGCCGACGCGACCGCCACGGACACTGTCGGCCGCAGCATGGGGGCACCCCGCCGGGCACGACTGCGCATGGCCGAGCAGGAGCGTGTTATCGACGAGATCGAGCAGTTCCCGCCCGACCCGATCGGGCAGGTGCGGGTGCGCCTGCTGACGGATGCGACAGTGGCCGACCTGCGCGGACCGACAGCCTGCGAAGTGCTCACCGCCGAGCAGGTGGCGCACACCGTCGGCAAGCTGGGACCGGACCCGCTGGTCGACGATCCGGAGGCGGGCGAGGAGCGCTTCGTTGCGGCGGTGCGGCGCAAGTCGACGCCGATCGGACTTCTCCTCATGGACCAGTCGGTGGTCAGCGGGATCGGCAACGTCTACCGCGCAGAGTTGCTGTTCCGCGCGAAACTGGACCCCCACACGCCAGGCAAGCTGCTCGCGCCGGAACTCGTCCGCCGGCTGTGGCGGGACTGGACCCATCTGCTCACGATCGGCGTGCAAACCGGCCTGATGCTCACCATGGAGGGCCTGGATCGGCAGGCGCAGCGCAAGGCCCTCGCGTCCCGCGAGGATCGGCACTGGGTATACCACCGCGAAGGGTTACCGTGCCGGGTATGCGGCACGAACATCGTCATGGAGATGGCGGCCGCCCGCAAACTCTACTGGTGCCCGCGGTGTCAGGCCTGAGCGACGAGGAGTTGCTCGCCCCGCTGCCACAGGGCCGCTACGCCAAGGGCGTGATCAAGCGTGAGGCGATCCTGGATGCCGCACTCGAGGTGTTCAGCCAGGTCGGGTTCCAGGGTTCGACGCTGCGAGAGATCGCCCGGAAATGCGACGTGTCCCACCAGTCGCTCATGCACTATTTCCCGAGCAAGCAGGAATTGCTCATCGCGGTGCTGCACCGCCGCGACGAGCGGTTGCGCCGGCACTTCGACGACCCGGCCGGCATGGCCGTCGGGGAGCTGATCGCGCTCGCCGAATACAACGCATCCGCCCCCGGTCACATCGAGCTCTTCAGCGCCGCGGCGGCAGAAGCCACGGCGGTGGATCATCCTGGGCATGAGTACTACGCGCAGTTCTACCGATCGCTGGTCGGTTCCATGACGGCGTACCTCACGATCGCGGGCGAACACGGGATGCTGAAGCCCGGCATCAGCCCGGAAGTCGCCGCTCGAGTGCTGCTCGCCTTGGTTGACGGATTGCAGTTGCAATGGCTCTACGAACGGGACTCGGTGAAGGTTGCAGACATCATCCGAGACGTTTTCGAGGGCCTGCTCACCGTCAATTTGGCGGAGCTGGATAAGCTGAAAAAAGAATAGTTGCCGCCCGGCAAGTATTCGACCTTAAAAGGGCTTATTGTCGAGGTATGACGAACGATCTCAGCACCGCGGCTGTCATTCCTGCCAGCCTCGCGGACGACGCAATCACGCTGGCCACGACCTGGGCGAAACTGGGTGCAGCCGACAACGGCTCCCGTTCGGCCAAACTGCTGGCCAAGGCACTGAAAGACCAACACGGGCTCGACTTCACCGTCGGCTTCGTCGACCGCGTAGTGCGCCCGGAAGATCTCGCGGTGGCCGCACGGAATCTGTCAGTGCTCGCTCGCACCACGCCGGCGTTCCTGCCCTGGTATATGCGGTTCGCCGTGCGGCTCGGCGGGGCCATCGCCCCGGCGCTGCCCTGGGCCGTCGTCCCCATCGCGCGGCGGGTGCTGCGTGGCATGGTCGGCCACCTCATCGTCGACGCCCGGCCCGACCAACTCGGCCAGGCCATCGCGAAGCTCAAGAAGGACGGCATCCGGCTCAATCTTAACCTCCTCGGTGAGGCGGTGCTCGGCGAGGCGGAAGCCGCGCGCCGACTCGATGGAACGCGGGCGATGCTGGAGCGATCCGACGTGGACTATGTGTCGATCAAGGTGTCGTCGATCGTGAGCCAACTGTCGATGTGGGCGTTCGACGAGACGGTCGAGCGCGTGGTCGCGCGCCTCACGCCGCTCTATGAGCTCGCCGCCGGATCCGTGACGCCGAAGTTCATCAACCTGGACATGGAGGAGTACCGCGACCTCGACCTCACCATGGCGGTGTTCCGCGGCATCCTGGATCAGCCGAAACTGCTCAAACTGGAGGCCGGCATCGTGCTGCAGGCCTACCTGCCGGATGCGCTCGGCGCGTTCCAGCGGCTCACACAGTGGTCGACGCAGCGCGTCGCCCACGGCGGAGCGCCGATCAAGGTGCGTGTGGTCAAGGGCGCGAACCTCGCCATGGAACACGTGGATGCGGCGGTCCATGGCTGGCCACTGGCCACCTACCCGAGCAAGCAGGAGACTGACACCAACTACCTGCGGGTGCTCGACTGGGCGGTGCGGCCAGAGCACACCGCCGCCGTGCGCGTCGGCATCGCCGGGCACAACCTGTTCGATATCGCCTTCGCGCACCTGCTGTCAAAAGAGCGCGGCGTCGCCTCCGACGTCGAGTTCGAAATGCTCCTCGGCATGGCCGAGGGACAGGCGGATGCGGTGCGGCAGGCCGTCGGCGGGCTGCTGCTCTACACACCGGTGGTGCGGCCGCAAGAATTCGACGTCGCGATCAGCTACTTGGTACGCCGGCTCGAGGAGAACGCCAGTCAGGACAACTTCATGTCGGCTGTGTTCGAGCTCGCGCACAACCGTGAGTTGATGGAACGGGAAAAGAGCCGGTTCCTCTCCTCCCTGGCGGAGCTCGACGACAGCGTGCCTGTGCCCAATCGCACGCAGGATCGCACCAGACCTGTCACCGCGACCGGGAGCGATTCATTCCACAACACCTCAGACACCGACCCTGCGCTGCCGGTCAACCGCGACTGGGGGCGTCGGGCGATCGACGCGTCGGCAGGCTCGACGCTCGGCATCGAGCTCGTGGCCGCTGCGGCGATCGACACCGTGGACCAGCTCGAAACGGTCATCGCCACAGCGCGTGAGGCAGCGCACGCCTGGGCAGCGCTGGGTGGCGCCGGTCGTGGGGAGATCCTGCGCCGTGCGGCACTCGAGCTCGAATCGAGCCGCGCCGACCTCATCGAGGTCATGGCGAACGAAACCGGAAAGACGATCGCCGAGGGCGATCCCGAGGTCACCGAGGCCATCGACTTCGCCGGCTACTACGCATCCTTGGCGCCTGAGCTCGACGTCGTCGACGGCGCGAAGTACACCCCGGCCGCGCTGACCGTGGTCACCCCGCCGTGGAACTTCCCGGTGGCGATCCCCGCGGGCTCTACGCTGGCTGCCCTGGCCGCCGGCAGTCCGGTGATCATCAAGCCGGCGAAGCTGTCCCAGCGTTCCGGTGCGGTCATGATCGACGCCCTCTGGCGTGCGGGAGTGCCGCGCGACGTGCTGCAGCTCGTCGACCTGCGTGACCGCGACCTCGGCCAGAAGCTGATCTCCGACCCGAGGGTCGAGCGGGTCATCCTCACCGGGGGCTACGAGACGGCGCAGATGTTCCGGTCCTGGCGGCCCGAACTCCCGCTGCTTGCGGAGACCAGTGGTAAGAACGCGATCATCGTCACCCCGAGCGCGGACATCGACCTGGCGGTTTCTGATGTCGTGAAGTCGGCGTTCGGGCACGCCGGGCAGAAGTGCTCTGCGGCGAGTCTGGTCATCCTCGTCGGTTCCACCGCGCGGTCGCAACGCTTCGAGCGGCAGCTGGTCGACGCGGCCACGTCGATGCGGGTGGGGTATCCATCCGACCCGACGACGCAGATGGGGCCGATCATCGAACCGGCGAAGGGCAAGCTCAAGGACGCCCTCACCACGCTGGACAGCGGCGAGCGGTGGCTGCTGCAGCCGAAGTCCCTGGACGACAGCGGTCGGCTCTGGAGTCCCGGCATCCGCACCGGCGTCGCCGACGGCAGCTACTTCCACCTCACCGAGTTTTTCGGGCCGGTGCTCGGCGTCATGCGGGCCGCGACGCTGGAAGAGGCGATCCGGCTGCAGAACGCGAGCGCATACGGCCTTACAGCCGGCTTGCACTCGCTCGACCCGGATGAACTGCGCACCTGGCTTGACGGTGTGGAGGCCGGGAACTTGTACGTGAACCGCGGTATCACCGGTGCGATCGTGCGCCGTCAGCCGTTCGGCGGGTGGAAGCGGTCCTCGGTCGGAGCCGGTACGAAAGCCGGCGGTCCGAACTATCTGGTGCACCTCGGATCGTGGAAGCCGGCCGAGCTGTCATCCCTTCCCTCGGTGTCGGGGTTGGCGCCGGCGGTCTCCGAGCTGCTCACGGCGGCTGAGAGCGACCTCGAGCCGACGGAGTTGACGCGCGTGCGGGCTGCCGCAGCATCCGACCAGGCCGAGTGGGAGCGCGAATTCGGCACCGCGAAGGATGTCTCGGAGCTGGGCCTCGAGCGGAACCTGTTCCGCTACCTGCCGATCGGTGTGACGGTGCGGCTGGCCGAGGGTGCTAGCCTCGCCGACTTGGTCAGGATGGTGGCGGCGGGCTTGCGTGCGGGGGCGCCGGTGCACGTCAGCACGTCACTGCAGCCCTCGGACGAGTTGCTCGTTGTGTTGCAGCGGTACGCGGCCTCTATGGCGGTCGAATCCGACCGGCGGTGGCACGAGCGTGCGGTGCAGGGCGGAATCGCTACCAGCCGGGTGCGGCTGATCGGCGGCAATGTTCTCGAACTTTCTGCAGCGGTGAAGGGTGATCCGGATCTGGCACTCTACACTGACCCGGTCACTTCGGCGGGGCGGCTCGAGTTGCTGCCGTTCTTGCGTGAGCAGGCGATCAGCATCACGGCACACCGTTTCGGTAATCCGGATGGCTGGAGTGCCGCCGTCATCTAACCCTGTCCTGTCGCCCCTGGCGTAAATCCAGTTTCTCAGGTCCCGTTTCAAGGAGAAATTGACTTCAACCCTAAGACGCGTCCGCGCCAAGGGCAGTAGGGCTGTCGGAGACAGAAACTCCGTGAAATGGGATTCAGGCGGATGGGGCAGGCGGGGCCAAGTAGGGCAGGTCAGCGGCCCCGCAACTTGTCCAGGTCACGGCGCTCGCGTTTCGTGGGGCGGCCGGCGCCTCGGTCCCGGACAGCGGGTGCGGCCGGAACGGACGCACGCGGCGGCGGCGGCGGAGTCAGATCGGTGAAACACTCGGCCGCCACCGCAGCTCCTACCCGCTTCACCACCAGGCGGGCGACCACGAGAATGCGATCGGTGCCTGCGACTCGAACCCGCACCTCGTCGCCGACACGCAGGGGCTGTGCCGCCTTCGCTCGCTCCCCGTTCACCCGCACGTGCCCGGCCCGGCAAGCTGCCGTCGCCGCCGACCGGGTCTTGAATCCCCGAACCGCCCAGGTCCAACTGTCCACGCGAACGGTAGCGGATGCCATGATCCGACTCTAGAGTCTCCCCACCTGAATGCGCTGCCCGGATTCCCCCGGCCTAGCTTGGTCGGGGGACAGTGGCCGGGGTCAGTGTGGGGAAGTTAGCGCGGGCCACTAGTCAGTCGAGAGAAGCTGCGCAGCCCCGCCAGGACAACGGGGCTGCGCAGAGCGGATGCGACAGTGCACGGGAACACAGTCGATCGCACGTGGAGTAAGCGCCAATCAGCGATGCCGTTCAGGCCGGCGCGCCAACAAGACGAACCTTGTAGGCGGTGGACACTGACAACTCCGGGCAACGCTGCTCGATGTTGTTGCTCCAGCCGAAACCGTTCCACCATCGCACTTGGTCCATTCCAAGCGGATCCGGGTACCAACCTGCAGGGGCAAGATCGTAATTCACTTCGGATGACATGAGTGACTCCTGAGATTGCTGCGGCCCTACCGCCAGGGCACTTCGGGGTGCGGTAGTGCCATTTTAGTCAGCCATTAGGGGGACTAAACAGCATGAAACGGGGTACATTTGCACCACAAAAGGGGGACAATTCCGGAGTGTTCATCGAAGGGCTCCGATCTTCATCGCCACGCTCTTGAAATTCTGGATCCGCTTCTCGTATTGAGCCGCCAGGACGATCAGCAGCACGCCGCCGATGCCCGCCCACACCCACCAACTCGCGAGCTCGTAGACCGCCCGGAACTGCGGCGCGAACGTCGCTATTCCGTGGATCAGCACGACCGCAGTTCCGATGAGGAAGGGCGCTTGAAGCCCTCTCACCGCACCGATGACTATGACGGCGACGCTGATCACTCCGAGCGCCACAAGCCGCCACAGTGGGCGGTCGTCAATCGAGGCGACCAACGACGGAAGCAGCAACACGGCGAACCCTGGCCCGATCCACGGCCAACTCCGAGCCGTCGGTGTGTTCTGGAGGTGCGTGAATCCGGTGGCAAGCAACGCGAGCGCGATCGGCGTTGTACCCCACTCGACCGGATCCAAGACGCGCATACCGCCGAGCACCGCCACGCCAGCGAAGCCGATCGCGACGAAACCCAACCGGCGGGTGAACGGAGCGGTCTGCAGCGTGAGAGCAACCACGTGAAGCGCCGAGAACACCAGGGCAAGGGTGAAGATTCGCACCTGGCCGAGTCGCCCGGCCGGTCCTTCGTCAAAGGCCAGTGTGAGCATCACGGCCAGCACCGCCGCCATCGCGATCACGCCGAGTGCCTCGCTGGCCAACGTGCGTTGCCGATGCCATCCATCGACCGGCAATCGCGCCAGGCCGAACGCCGCGATGAGCAGCAGTAGTAAGGATGCGCCGAGCCACGCATCCGGCATCGGTCCGGTCGTCCCGGAACGCAATAGGAACGCCGCACGTCCGGAAGCGAGGACCAGAACACCAATCGCCCCGGACAGCGAAGCGGAATCGAGGTAGGCGCGAGCGGGGCGGGCCAGGAAACTGCCGACCAGCAACAGCGCAGCACACGCGGCGCCGATGGTCAGCGCCCGCGTCGGCGCTCCGGATGCCGAGTCCACTGAGAGTGGGAGAATCGCCACCAGCAATCCGGCGAGCACGAGCAGCGGCGCGGCCATCGGATCGGCGGTTCCGCGGCGCCGGGACGAGACGGCGATGAGCACGGCGACGATCACCAGCGCTCCGGCCAGCGGGAGCACGTATGCCTCGAGGTTGCGCACGTTGTCGCCGTCGAGTCGGCGCCAGAAGCCCGCGGTCGCCAGCCCCAGCGCGAGCCAGCCGAGGTGTTTGCGCGCCGATAGGGAGGAGAACAGCCCGTCTGCATCGATCGCGAGGATCAGCGTGGTGAGGCCGCCCAGCATGAGCACGAGCCAGCCGGCCGAGGTCGGCTCGACAATCGCCGCGGCGACCGCCGGAATCCCGACTACCGCGATGCCGGCCTCCCGCGCCCAGCGCGGCGAGACCGACGGACGCCGCAGTGTGATGGTGAGGACCCCGGCGGCGGCCAGCAGCGCCGCCGTAATGGGAGCCGCCGACCGTGCGGCCGGTTCGAGGTCCAACGCGAGGGCTAGCGCGTCGACGAACAGGTATAGCGCCGGTGCCAGTGTCAGGCCCGCGACGATGCGTTCGATCCGGAATGGGCTTCCGGCTGCGGACGGCACCTGAGCCGCGGAGTTCAGCACCCACAGTGCGAGCACTGCGACCAGCGCCGCGCCCACCGCCAGGCTTGTGCCGAACTCGGGCAGCAGCAGTGTCGCCCGCTGGTTTTCCGTCAGGTCGTTAAGCGTCTGGTGCGCGATCACGGCGGATGCTCCGGCTGCCGTCGCTGAAAGCCAGAACGCCACGCGCCGGTCCGCAATCGAGATTCCGGTGTGTCCGGATGCCGCCGGTGAGCCGGCCCCGGTCGCCCCGGCGAGCAACACGATCGCGAGGATGCCGACAAAGCGGGCCTCGTTGACCGTTGCCGTCCCTCCGGCAGCCGCTGGCGCCAGCTGATGTGCGGTCGCAGCGACAGCAATGAGTGCGACTAACACTGCCGAGCCGAGAAGCGATGCGCGGTCGAAGGCTGTGCGACCGAGGATCCGGCTCACGAGCAGCACGACGATCGCCGCGAGGCTTCCGGCCAGCCAGGTCCACTGGCTGGACCAGCTGGTCAGATACCCGAGCGCCGCCGCTCCCCAGAGCATCCCGATCAGCTGGCTGCGGTACGCGCCCGTCGGCATCCGGCGCAGCAGGACGGCGAGCGCCAGGGCGGCAAGCACGAGGTAGCCCAGCAGCACCAGCCAGAGCACCTCGAGCAGTGGCACAGCGACGAGGATCGTGCCCACCTCGAGCCAGCGGACGAGCCGCTGCCGTGTGGCTTGCGACGCACCTCGCCAGAACGTATGGGTGAGTGCAGCGACTACGGCGAGGGCGGCAACGGCCCAGCCGACTCCGGCGATTCCGACACTGACCGTTTCGGCCGGCATCAGGCTCCACGGCCTAAACACGCTCGCCGCCAACACCTCCACCGTGTTCTGCACGGCCAGGAACGCCGGAAGGAGCAGCGCAATCACGGCAACCACCCCGGCAGCGCGAGCGGCGGCGAGGGTGTTGGTGCGCATCCGCGGCCCGAGGGGTGTGCGCGAGCCGAACTCGAAGAGCAGGGCCAGCAGCGCGCCAACCACCGGCGGGGCAACGCTGCCGAACGACACGTCCCCGAGCCGTATCGCTACGGCGACGAGTGCGAGAGCGGATGCGGCGCCGGCGAATCCGGCGAACGCGGTGCCGAAGATGCGGCTGGTCCGGCCATCGCCGGGAGCGTGGGTTGGGTCGGCGCCGGTGCGGCTGGCCGATCGAGCCCCGGCAAGGATTCCGGCGTGGGCAAAGGCAATCGCCGCAACCAGCCCGAGAGCGAACGCAGGCGCCCAATCCGAATCATGATCCATCACGAGTGCAGCGAGGAAGGCGAACAGGAACGTCAGCGACGTCGTCGACAGCACGATGAGGCGCTCGACCGCACCGCCGGCCCCCGTCCGGGTCGCCAGATGGATGACGCCGGCGGCAGCCACGGCGGCAAAGGAGAGGAACACGCTGGTAGTACCCTCGAGGTGATCGGTCGCGCCGGCGACGACGAGGCCAAAGCCCGGCGCAAAGGTGGCAAACCCGGCGATACTCGCTGATCGCGGTCCGGTGCGTTGACGCCAGGCGATGAACGCGACTGCCGAAGCGACGAACATGATTCCCCAGTACGTCGTCGCCGGGACGGATCCCAGCGCCAGCAGGTCGTTGGCGCGCACCGCGAATGCATCCAGGTAGACGAGCACGAGCGCGAACGTGCCGATTCCCTCCGCCGTCGCGGCCAGTCCACGACGGCGCAACAGCCCGGTGACGACGAACGTCGCGATGGTGATGGCGCCGATAATGATCGACCGAGTGAGTAGGCCGAACGTGATGAACGCGTAGACGAGGAAGAAGATGGTGGCGATCGACAGCAGCGACACCCCGACGAGCAGGAGCAGCACCTGGATGCTGGATCGCCGCGGACCGGATGACGCCGGGCTGGCCGAGGCGCGCTTGGGCGGCCGGCCACCGGCCTCCCGCGCTGTGCCGGGCGTCGCAGACGCCGAAGGCGTCTCAGGGAACCAGTGCGCCGGCGGCACCGGTTCCCGGATCACCTCAGAAGTGGTCTCGCGACGCGCCTCCTGCTGCGCCGTTTCATAGCGCATCCGGCCGATGGTGGCGACGCGAGCGCGAAGCAGTTGCGCAGCATCCTGCGAGTGCCGTAGCAGCTGGAATGCGGCCGGATGGCTCAGGTCGAGACCGCAGGTCGCGCACACGGTTCCGCGCAGCGGTGTGAAGCACGCAGGACACAGTGTTGTGTCGGTCAGCTCGGCGACATCGCGAGGGAAGACCACCAGGTTCGCGTGTTGGCCGAAGTCGACATCGCCTGGTGCCCTTTGTTCCAGATCACCCATCCAACTGCACTCCGCCGGCCTAACTGCGCTCCCTGAACGATTGTCAGTTCAGGGTAGTGGCAATCCGACGCGGACCCGGGGAAATGTGCACAGTCGCGCGTGGTGCCGCACTACTGGCGGGAGAGGATGGCGTTCAGATCGGTACCCGCGGGAAGCGACCCGTACTCCTGGCAGCGATCCTCGCCCAGCCGGGCGGCAATGAAGGTCTCTGACACCGCTGTCGGGGCGTGCCGCACCAGTAAAGATGCCTGAAGCGCCAGCGCCATGGACTCTACGAGCCGCCGCGCTTGCGACTGGGCGGCCGAGGCATCCGTTCCGCCGATGTCGCTCGCGAGTTTCGACGTCGCGGCAACGTGCGCGTCGAGCAGCGGATGCACGCCGACGGCTAGCGAGACCTCGTGGAAGAACGCCTGCACGCTGTCGGGCTCCCGGCGCATCGCTCGCAGTACATCCAGCGCGATCACGTTACCGGAGCCCTCCCAGATCGCCATCACCGGCTGCTCCCGGTAGCGGCGGGCCAGCGGGAACTCTTCGATGAAGCCGTTGCCGCCCAGGCATTCCATCGACTCGTAGGCGTGGTGCGGACCGCGCTTGCAGATCCAGTATTTGGCCACCGCAGTGGCGAGGCGCCGGAAGCTTTTCTCGTCCGGCTCCGCGTCGTCGTCGTGGGCACGGGCCAGGCGCATCGCTGTTGCTGTGGCGGCTTCCGATTCGAGGGCGAGATCGGCAAGCACAGCGGTCATCGCGGGTTGGTCGACCAGTCGTGCTCCGAATGCGCTGCGGTGGCGCGCGTGCCAGAGCGCTTCGGCGACACCCTGCCGCATGCCGGCCGCAGAGCCGTAAACGCAGTCGAGCCGGGTGCGGGAGACCATCTCGATGATGGTGCGAACCCCTGCCCCGACGTCGCCGATGAGCTGCCCAACGGTCTGGTCGAACTCCACCTCGCAGGAAGCATTAGAGCGGTTGCCGAGCTTGTTCTTGAGGCGTTCGATGCGGAACACGTTGCGGGTGTCGTCTGCCAGCACGCGCGGTACGAGAAAACAGGACAGCGCGTTCTCGTTCCCGGATGTCGCCACTTGCGCCAGCACCAGAAATGCGTCGGACATCGGTGCGGAGCAGAACCACTTGTGCCCGGTGAGCAGGTAGTCGCTGCCCGATCGGTGCACCGCGCGGGTGGTATTGGCGCGCACATCCGAGCCGCCCTGCTTCTCTGTCATCGCCATGCCGATCAATGCCCAGGGATTGTGCGCACCCAGCTCGCCGTCGTAGTCGCGGGAATACAGCCGCGGAAGCCAGGCCTCGGCGAGCTCCGGCTGCACCCGCAAGGTCGGCACTGCGGAGTGCGTCATCGAGATCGGGCAGGCATGGCCGGGCTCGATCTGGGCGAACAGCATGAATCCCGCAGCCCTAGCCACGTTCGCGCCG
>JBDSDO010000045.1:0-3138 GCA_039920505.1 Terrimesophilobacter sp. | reverse complement strand
TACGGCGGGATGTCGCCGCTGCCCCCTCGACCGCGCCGATCGTAGAAATACACCGTGAACTTGTCGGCGAGGTGGTTCGCCAGGCTGCGGCACGGGCCGAAATCTCGGGAGTAGAGCGCACCGTCGACGAGCACGAGGGCCGGGCCGGTGCCGACCTTCTCGTACGCGATGGTGGTGCCGTCCGCGGATTGCACGGTGTCGGATGCCGTCACGGCGACGTTCTCGCTCATGCGTTCATCCCCTGCCGCGCCCGGTCGGTGAGCACATCGTCGATCTGGCCCATGGCGCCGACCATTCCTTCTTCCATGCCCATCGCGAGCACCTGTTCGAGCTGCTCGGTGTTGACGAATTCGGTCACCGTGGTCATCCGGGTCTTGCCGTCGGCGACGTCGAGAGTCATCACGCCGTGCATGGCCGGCAGGGACGGATCGGGGGTGCCATCGTCGTTCGAAAATCCGTCGTCGTATTCGAACCGGCGCGGGGCGTCGATCGCGGTGATGGTCCACCAGCCGCGGGCCTTCTCACCGTCCGGTCCGGTCATGTAGTAGTGGGACTGCCCGCCCACGACGAATTCGTGCTTCTCGAAGGTCGCCGGCCAGGTCGGCGGGCCCCACCACCGCTCCAATTGGCGCGGGTCTTCCCAGACCTGCCAGACCCGTTCGACACTCGCGTCGAACTCGGCGACGACAGTGAGGGTCAGGGCATCCGGGTCCTTGTAGCTGCTGAGTACTGGCATGTTCATCACTCCTTGTGTGTGTCTTCTGCGAGAAGGTCGTCGATACGCTCGGCACGGTGCCGCCAGATTTCCTCGTAGGCATCGAGCAGACGGATGGCGTGCCGCACGGTTTCGAGATTGCCGCGCACGATCTGCTCGCGGCCCCGCCGTTCCTTGCTGACCAGTGCGCACCGCTCCAGTAGCGCCACGTGCTTTTGCACGGCGGCGAAGCTCATCGAGTACTTCTGTGCCAGTTCGGACACCGACTGCTCCCGCTCGACGACCCTCGTGACGATGTCACGACGAGTGGTGTCAGCAAGGGCATGGAAGAGCCGATCCACCTCGGCGTCACTGAGGTCGAACCCCAGTGTTTGAGGATGAGTGGCCAACTGCGTATCTGTAACCATTTGGTTGTACGTTAGTGGTCGATGGACGGCAGCGCAAGGGTTTTCAGGAAATCACGATCCCCGCAGCGCGGGCCGGCTCGGCGTACGCCGTCGCGAGCGAGGAGATCGTGTCGTGGGCGTTGAGTCCACTGGGGTTCGGCACCACCCACAACTGGGAATCTGCCAGGTTTTCCGGTTGTCTTCCGGCGCGCGCCTTCGATCGGCCGAAGCCCTGCCGATAGGCGGTGAGTCCGACAATCGCCACTACCGCAGGCTTCCAACGCGCAACATCAGCAGCGAGTCGCGTCGCGCCGGCCCGCAACTCCTCTCGGGTGAGTTCGTCTGCGCGCACAGTGGCGCGTTTTACGAGGTTCGAGATGCCGATGCCGGCATCCAGAAACGCCTGGCGGTCCGCATCGCTGAGCCCTGCGGCGAAGGATGGCAGTCGCGGGATGATGCCCGCCTTGGCGAGGGCAGGATAGAAGCGGTTGCCCGGATGCGCGAACGGGGTCTGAGTGGCGGCCGTCCACAGCCCGGGGTTGATCCCGACGAACAACAACCGCAGGTCGGGGCCGACGAGGTCGGGCACCTCGGCGTTCCGGAACGATTCCAGTTGCGCCCTCGTGAACCCCACGAACTCATTATCGTGGTCGAACGGGCTGGCACCGTCGTTTACTGCGCACCCTCACGATCCTCTAGGGTGGGTGCCGTGAATCGGCATCCGTGGAATCGCCTGCTCGCCTGGGGCATCGACTGGCTCTGCATTCTGGCTTGGGTCGCGATCACCTCGGCTGTCGGCATTCCGCTCTTTCGTTCCGGGGTCACGACGGGGCTGTCCTTCGCGGTGCTGAACGTGATTGCCGCGGTCATCCTCGTGGTGCCGGTGACCCTGGGGTTGGCGTGCCTGGAATCAAGCCGCCGCGAGGCGTCGCTGGGCAAGCGAGCGCTCCGTTTGCGCGTCGTGCGCTTCGGCACGGGCGCTCCGGTGTCGTGGTGGCGCGCCCTGGCCCGCAACGCGATGAAGGTAGCGGTGCCGTGGACGATCGGCCACGCCGCCGTCTTCGGCATTGTCTCTACCGGCAGCCGAGGCACCGTTCCGCTGCAGGTGTGGCTCCTCACGGCGGCCGCCTACGCCCTGCCGATCGCCTATGTCATCACGCTGTTCGTCGGCTCCGGGCGCACGCCATACGACCTGATCACCGGCACAGCGGTGATGCGCTGAAGCGGTCTGCGCTCAGAAGAGCTTTGCGGCTTTCACCGCGGCGGGCTCCTCGAGGTCGAGCAGGAATCGCTTGCGCTCCAAACCACCGGCGTACCCGGTCAGCGTGCCGTTCTTGCCGACCACCCGATGGCAAGGCACGATGATGGACAGCGGGTTGTGGCCCACCGCCCGTCCAACCATCCGCGCCAATGACTTGTCGCCGAGGGTCTCCGCGAGCTCCCCGTAGGTAGTGGTTTCTCCGAACGGGATCTGCCGCAGCAGCGCCCAGACCCGTTCCTGAAAGGCGTCGCCGTGAGCGACAGCGCGGATCTCGAACACCGTGCGCGCGCCGGCGAAATACTCCTCGAGTTGCCGCACGACCTCCACAAGCAGCGGATCGCTTTCCAGATCAACCTCGTCGCCCAACGTGGCGCGTTCGGGTTTGACCCAGTGCTGCGGGTAGTAGATGCCGATCAGCGCGTCATCGGCGGCAACGACGGTGAGCTCGCCGATCACCGTGGCGGCGATGGCGTGACGGTTGTACATTCTGGTCTGACCCTCCAATAGCGACAAGTATTTCCTACTTGATAGACGTCGCGGGGCCGGCGGATGTGACATGCGCGCGGACCGACGGATCGATCTGCACTGGATACCCGGCGCGCAGAACGAGGATCTCACTGCCCAGCACCAGGAACGACGAGGGCTGAATTGGTCCGGCACATTCACTACTCTTGACATCAATCCCGGGGCACGATCACTGGCGGGGAACGGAGTCGACATGGCGCAGACGAGCGCAGGAGCCGAGGCGGTGCGCGCCTACCTCGACGCGGTTGCCA
>JBDSDO010000044.1:0-5217 GCA_039920505.1 Terrimesophilobacter sp. | reverse complement strand
CGACAGCGAAGCGTTCGCGACCAACGCCGCCGCGCATCGCGAGCTGCTCGTCGAGCTGCGTAGGCAGCTTGCGCTCGCGCAGGCGGGTGGCGGTGCGCAGGCCGCCGAGCGCCACATCGCCCGCGGCAAGCTGCTCGCGCGCGAGCGCGTCGAGCGCCTGCTGGACCGGGGATCGCCGTTCCTCGAGCTGTCGCCGCTGGCCGCCCACGGGCTCTACGACGGCGCCGCCCCCGGCGCCGGGATCATCACGGGGATCGGGCGCGTGTCCGGCCGCGAGGTCGCGATCGTCGCCAACGACGCGACCGTCAAGGGCGGCACCTACTACCCGATGACGGTGAAGAAACACCTCCGCGCCCAGGAAATCGCCCTGGAGAACCACCTGCCGTGCATCTACCTCGTCGACTCCGGCGGTGCGTTCCTGCCCAAGCAAGACGAGGTGTTCCCCGACAAAGAGCACTTCGGGCGCATCTTCTACAACCAGGCGCGGATGTCCGCGGCGAAGGTTCCGCAAATCGCCTCGGTGATGGGGTCCTGCACCGCAGGCGGCGCCTACGTGCCTGCGATGAGTGATGAGAGCGTCATCGTGAGGAACCAGGGCACGATCTTCCTCGGTGGACCGCCGCTGGTGAAAGCGGCGATCGGCGAGATCGTCACGGCCGAGGAACTCGGCGGGGGAGACCTGCACTCGCGAGTGTCCGGCGTCACCGACCACCTGGCGGAAAACGATACACACGCGCTGCAGATCGTCCGCGACATTGTCGCGACCCTGCCGGCGCCGGATGCCCCGGCCTGGGACGTCATCGGCAGCCGCGAACCGCTCGTTGACATTGGTGACTTGTACGGGGCGGTTCCCGCCGACGTGCAGGGCAGCTACGACGTGCACGAAGTGATCGCGCGGCTCGTGGACGCCTCTGAGTTCCAGGAGTTCAAGAAGGAATACGGCATCACCCTCGTCACCGGCTTTGCCCGGCTGCACGGGCATCCGGTAGGCATCGTGGCCAACAACGGCATTCTGTTCCGCGAGTCGGCGCTCAAGGGCGCCCACTTCATCGAACTGTGCGACCAGCGCGGCATCCCGCTGATCTTCCTGCAGAACATCTCCGGCTTCATGGTCGGCCGCGATGCGGAAGCGGGCGGCATCGCCAAGGATGGCGCCAAGATGGTCACCGCCGTCGCCACCGCCCGGGTGCCGAAGCTCACCGTCATCATCGGCGGCTCGTTCGGCGCCGGCAACTACTCGATGTGCGGCCGGGCGTACTCGCCCCGATTCCTGTGGACCTGGCCGGCCAGCCGGATCTCGGTCATGGGCGGCGCGCAGGCATCCTCCGTGCTCGCCACCGTCAAACGGGAGCAACACGAACGCCGCGGCGAGGACTGGTCCGCCGAAGGCGAGGCCGAATTCAAGGCGCCAATTGCGCAGCAGTACGAAACCCAGGGCAGCCCGTACTACTCGACGGCCCGCTTGTGGGATGACGGCATCATCGACCCCGCCGACACCCGTACGGTGCTCGGCCTCGCCCTCGACGTCTGCTCGAGAACCCCTCTGCCGGAGACCTCCTTCGGCCTGTTCCGGATGTGAGCGGCATGACCTCGACTGACCCCACCACCGACCGCACGCTGTTCGACACGGTACTCGTCGCCAACCGCGGCGAGATCGCCTGCCGCGTGATCCAGACTCTGGCGGCCATGGGCATCCGCTCGATCGCTGTGTACAGCGACGCCGACCGCGGTGCCAAACACGTGCTTCAGGCGGATGTCGCGGTGCGCATCGGTCCCGCTGCGCCCCTGGCCAGCTATCTCAACGTCGAGGCGATCATCGCTGCGGCGCAATCGAGCGGCGCCCAGGCAATCCACCCCGGCTACGGATTCCTCTCCGAAAGCGTTGCGCTCGCCCAGGCCTGTGCGGACGCCGGACTGGTTTTCATCGGACCGGGCGTGCACGCCCTGGATGTGATGGGCGACAAAATCCGCGCCAAGAACCACGTCAGCTCCCACGCGGTGCCGGTCATCCCCGGCATCGCCGAGCCGGACCTCACCGACGGGCAGCTCATCGCTGCGGCAGAGAACATCGGCTACCCGATCCTGATCAAACCGTCGGCCGGTGGCGGCGGTAAGGGCATGCAGGAAGTCACTGGACCCGACCGGCTGCAGGCCGCTCTCACGACCGCCCGCCGCGTGGCGGCATCCGCGTTCGGCGACGACACGCTGTTCCTGGAGCGGCTCGTGCACAACCCGCGCCACATCGAGGTGCAGGTGCTTGCCGACAATCACGGCAACGTCATCTACCTGGGCGAGCGCGAGTGCTCCCTTCAGCGCCGGCACCAGAAGGTGATTGAAGAGGCTCCATCGCCGCTGCTGGATGCGGCCACTCGCGCCAGGATCGGTGAGGCGGCCTGCCAGGCGGCACGCAGCGTCGATTACAGCGGTGCGGGTACCGTCGAGTTCCTGGTCTCCGCCGACGCACCGGACGACTTCTTCTTCATGGAGATGAACACCCGGCTTCAGGTCGAGCACCCGGTCACGGAGATGGTCACCGGGATGGACCTGGTCGAGTGGCAGGTGCGGATCGCCGCCGGCGAGGTACTCACTATCTCCCAGGACCAGGTGCACACCAAGGGGCACGCCGTCGAAGCCCGCGTCTATGCGGAGAATCCGGCGCGCGGATTCCTGCCGTCGACCGGCACGATTCTCGCGCTGTCAGAGCCGAGCGGCACGGGCATCCGCGTCGACAGCTCCCTCGTTCAAGGCCTGGAGATCGCCGGCAACTACGATCCGATGCTCGCGAAAGTCATTGCGTGGGCACGCACTCGCGAGGAGGCGCTCGCCCGGTTGGATGCGGCCTTAGCCGACACCGTCGTGCTGGGCGTCTCCACCAACATCGAATTCCTGCGCGGGCTGCTCGCGGACCCGGATGTCCACGCCGGCAATCTCGACACCTCGCTCATCGAGCGGGTGCTGCCCGGACTGTCGTTCCAGGCACCGGATGCGCGACTGCTCACGGCTGCCGCCCTGGTGCTGCACACGGAACGCACCGCGACCGCCGACGGGGTGTGGCAGCAGCCGAGTGGATGGCGCATCGGAGGCACCGTCGTCCCCAGCCGATACAGCCTCGCGGTGAGTGCCACCGAGGTCGTCGACGTGTTGGTCACCGGGACTGCCGATCGGGCCACTGTCACCGTCGATGGTGCTGGCGCCTTCGACGGCGTCGCGCCGATGGCCGCCGGTCTCATCGACGCGGGCTTCGGGCACTTCAGTGTGGAGATCGATGGGCGAGTCGACACGTTGCGGGTGGCGCGACAGGGTACGAGCCTGTGGGTGGGGGCGAACGGATACGCCGTCGAACTCGTGCAGCGCAGTCGCGCCGACCAGCTCGCCGATCAACTCGCCAGCATCACGCGGGAGAACGGCCCGGTGGCTCCGGACATCCGCTCTCCGATGCCCGGAACGGTCATCGCCGTCAACGTCGCCACCGGCGACGAGGTTCAGGAGGGGCAGACCCTGCTTATCGTCGAGGCGATGAAGATGGAGCACCAGCTCACCGCGAGCGTGTCCGGCGTTGTCAGCGTCACCGTCACACCGGGGGATGTGGTCAAGCTCGATCAGATCGTCGCCACGATCGCCCCGCACGAGCAACCGGCCGAAGTGGGAGCTCCCGCGTGAACTTCGAACTGACCGACGAGGAGCAGAAACTGCAGGACAAGGTTCGGGATTTCGCCGACCAGGTCATCGCCCCCGCCGCCTACGAGTACGACACCCAGCGCCGATTGCCGTTGGAGATCATCGCCCAGATGGGTGAGATGGGCCTGTTCGGACTGCCGTTCCCGCGCGAGTTCGGTGGGCAGGGCAAGGACTACCTGTCGTTGTGCCTCGCCGTCGAAGCCGTCAGCCGGGTCGACCAGAGTATCGGAGTGACACTTGAGGCCGGGGTCGGACTCGGTGTCATGCCGATTTACCGTTACGGCACTCCGGCCCAACGGCAGCAGTGGCTGCCCGACCTCGTCAGTGGCAAGGCACTCGCCGGATTCGGTCTCACGGAAGCTGACGCGGGATCGGATGCCGCGGCAACCCAGACCACCGCGGAGCTGGATGGCGGCGAGTGGGTGATCAATGGCAGCAAACAGTTCATCACCAACTCGGGCACCGCGATCACCAGCGTCGTCACGGTCACCGCGGTCACCGGGGAATCGGTGCGTGCGGACGGGACGGTTAAAACGGAGCTCTCGGCGATCATCGTCCCGTCCGGAACGCCGGGGTTCACCGTCGGACCGTCCTACGACAAGGTCGGCTGGCACACCTCGGACACGCATCCGCTCACCTTCGATAACGTCCGCGTACCCGGGTCGAACCTGCTCGGTGAACGCGGGCGTGGTTTCGCGAACTGCATGCAGGCCCTGGACGAGGGTCGCGTGGTTTTCGCGGCGCTGTGCACCGGAGCCGCGCAGGGCTGCCTGGAACAGGCGATCGGCTACGCTAAGACCCGTAACGTGTTCGGCAAACCCATCGGGTCACACCAGCACATTGCGTTCACGATCGCGAAAATGCAGGCCAGGGTGCACTCGGCCAGGCTGGCGTACTACGACGCGGCGCAGAAGCTGGTGAACGGCTCGCCATTCACGATGGAGGCCTCGCTGGCGAAGATGATCGGAAGCGATGCGGCCATGGCCAACGCCCGCGACGCTGCCCAGATCTGGGGCGGCTACGGGTTCATGAACGAGAACGCCGTTGGCCGCCACTATCGCGATGCGAAGATCCTGGAAATTGGGGAAGGCACTACCGAGGTGCAACTCATGATCATTGCCCGCGAGTTGGGTTTGGTCAGCTGATGGGAAAAGAACGAGAAGGAGATCGAGGATGATCAACAAAGTGGTGGCGAGCGCCGCTGAGGCAGTGGCAGATATCCCGCCAGGGGCATCTGTTGCGGTCGGCGGATTTGGTCTTTGCGGTATCCCAGTGGCCCTCATCGACGCCGTGCACGTTCAGGGCACTGACGAGCTCGAGACGATCAGTAACAACTGCGGCGTCGACGACTGGGGCCTCGGTATCCTGCTGTCGGACCACCGCATCCGTCGCACGATCAGTTCGTATGTGGGGGAGAACAAGGAGTTCGCGCGGCAGTTTCTCGCCGGGGAGCTCGAAGTGGAACTGACGCCTCAGGGCACGTTGGCGGAACGGATGCGCGCTGGCGGCGCCGGAGTGCCGGCGTTTTACACGCCGGCG
>JBDSDO010000043.1:0-13050 GCA_039920505.1 Terrimesophilobacter sp. | reverse complement strand
CTATCGCGCAGGTGTCGCGCGATCGAGGCGTTTCGCTCACCATGCGTGGTGGGGGGACTTCCGTCGCCGGGAACTCGATCGGCACCGGAATCGTTGTCGACACCTCACGACGGATGAATCGTATCCTCGACGTCGACCCGGCGGCAGGCACAGTGACGGTGCAACCTGGCGTCGTGCTCACCGCGCTTCAGAAAGCACTGTCCCCGCACGGCCTTCGCTTCGGTCCCGACCCGTCGACCCAGTCGCGGGCGGTAATCGGCGGAATGATCGGCAACAATGCCTGCGGCCCGCGCGCTGTCGCCTACGGCCGCACGGCAGACAACGTCGTGTCTCTCGACTCGCTCGACGGACATGGTCGTCGATTCCGAGCTGAGAAGGGGCTGGATTCGATTCCCGGTCTGCAGGATCTGATCGATTCGAACCTCGGGCTGCTGCGCACCGAGCTGGGGCGCTTCGGCCGCCAGGTGAGCGGGTATTCACTGGAGCACCTGCTCCCTGAGAACGGGCGACATCTCGCCAGGGCATTGGTCGGCACCGAGGGCACTGTCGCCGTGGTCCTAGAGGCGACGTTGAAGCTCGTCTCCGTTTCTCCTGCGCCTGCCCTGGTGGTGCTCGGATACCCCGACATGGCAACTGCAGCGGATGCGGTTCCCGCTCTGCTGGCACATCGGCCGCTCGCTATTGAAGGAATCGACGCGCGCCTGGTTGACGTGCTGAGGCGTCATGGCGGAGCCGGTGCAGTCCCGGAACTCCCGGCCGGGCGGGGTTGGTTGCTCGTGGAAGTTGGCGGAGAGAACGCGGCTGAGGCGGAGTCTCGTGCGCGGCAGCTCGCCAAGAGTTCCGGCACGACTGCCGTGCGAGTCTATGCGGCAGGGCCGGCGGCAACTGCATTGTGGCGAATCCGCGAAGACGGCGCCGGGTTGGCGGGGAGAACCGCCGCCGGCAATCAGGCCTGGCCCGGATGGGAGGATGCCGCCGTGCCGCCGGCTCGGCTCGGTGCGTACCTGCGGGAATTTGAGGCGCTGATGGCGAACTACGGCGTTCAGGGATTGCCGTACGGCCACTTCGGAGATGGTTGCGTGCACGTACGCATCGACATTCCGCTGGAGGAAGACGGGGCTGTGCTGCGTTCTTTCGTCACGGAATCGGCCAAGCTCGTTGTCGCTCACGGTGGATCGCTATCAGGGGAGCACGGTGACGGCCGGGCTCGAAGCGAACTGCTCGGCCTCATGTACACGCCAAAGATGATCGGTGTCTTCAGGGCCTTCAAGCACCTGTTCGACCCCAGGGATCTGCTCAATCCCGGAATCATCGTCGCCCCTGCAAAGCTCGACCAGGACCTGCGGCGGCCACAGGCGCTTCCGTTGGTCAGCAGGCAAGGGTTCTCCTTCAGCAGGGACGGCGGCGACTTCACCAAGGCGGTGCACCGCTGCGTCGGAATCGGCAAGTGCCGCGCGGTCGGCCCGGACTCCGGTGGCTTCATGTGTCCGTCTTTTCAAGCGACTCGCGATGAGAACGACGTGACGCGCGGCCGGGCTCGGGTGCTGCAGGAGATGATAAACGGGTCACTAATCACCAAGGGCTGGCAGTCTCCCGAGGTGCACGACGCGCTCGACCTGTGCCTCAGTTGCAAAGCCTGTTCCCGCGATTGTCCGGCCGGAGTGGACATGGCTCAGTACAAATCGGAGGTGCTGTTCCGTCGGTTCCGGCGTCGCATCCGGCCGGTAAGCCACTACGTCCTTGGTTGGTTGCCGCGCTGGGCGGGGCTCGCCGGATTTGCACCGCGCCTCGTGAACGCTATTACCCAGCTGCCGTTCGTGCCGAGGCTGCTGCCTCTCGGTGGCATGGACTCACGGCGTCGCATTCCCAAATTTGCCGAGAAGCCCTTCCTTCGCGGGTACCGGAGAGCGCGTCTCAACGCGGTCCAGACAGACAAGCCGCGGGTGGTGTTGTGGGTCGACTCGTTCAGCGATGCGTTCTCTCCCGGGATTCCTGGCGCCGCTATTCGGGTGCTTCAGAACGCCGGCTATCAGGTGATCATTCCCGACAAGTCGGCGTGCTGCGCGCTCACGTGGATCAGCACAGGTCAGCTGGATGGAGCAAAACGGCGCCTCGAAAAACTGCTCGGCGTGCTCGGTCCGTTTGCTGAGGAGGAAATCCCCATCGTTGGGCTCGAGCCATCGTGCACGGCGGTGCTGCGATCGGACCTGGAGGACCTCTTCCCGAACGACCCGCGCGCTCACGCCGTCAGCACCGCGACGAAGACTCTTGCGGAAATTCTCACGGTGGCCGGGTCCCGCGGCTGGAAAATGCCCGATTTGAGCGACGTGAACGCCGTGGTGCAGCCTCACTGCCACCACCACTCCGTGATGGGATTTGAGACCGACATCGCTCTGATGACGTCGGCTGGGGCCAGCCTCAGCACGTTGGTCGGCTGCTGCGGGCTGGCCGGTAACTTCGGCATGGAGAAGGGACATTACGAAACGTCGGTCAAGGTGGCGGAGAACGCACTGATGCCCGCCTTGCGCGCGGCTCCGGAGGCCACGATTTTCCTCGCCGATGGCTTCTCCTGTCGCACTCAAGCCGACCAATTGGCTGGAGTGTCAGGGGTGAGTCTGGCCGAACTTCTCGCCCAGAGGATAACCCGACGCCCGTCAGTGTGAGCGGCCGGCGGACGGTCGTTCCACTCGGGATATAGGGCGAACGCGCCGTGAGCCCCAGGAACTCTTGATGGCTGTGAGCGTATCGTGCCGGATTTGTATTTGTTGGGCAAGGCGCTGGGTGGTGGCATCGTGCCGGTGTCTGCGGTGGTGGGCAATGCTGATGTTCTCGGTGTGTTGCAGCCGGGTGAGCATGGTTCCACCTTCGGCGGTAACCCGTTGGGGGCGGCGGTCGGTCTGGCCGTGGTGCAACTGTTGGAGACCGGTGATTATCAGAGGCGTGCCCGGGAGCTGGGAGCCCGGCTGCATGCGGGCCTGAGCGCCCTGGTCGGCCGCGGTGTGCTGCGGGTGCGCGGCGCGGGCCTGTGGGCCGGCATCGACATCGACCCGAGCCTGGCCACCGGCCGCAGGGTGTGCGAATTGCTGATGGCGCGCGGTGTGCTGGCCAAAGACACGCACGGTTCCACCATCCGCCTGGCCCCACCGCTGGTGATCACCGCCGATGAACTCGACTTCGCCATCGAGCAACTCGACGGCGTACTACAGGACCTCCGCGCGTAACAGCTGGCGCGTCACTCCTCGTCTGATCAGGCCGGCCGCAGTCTGAGGTTTTGCATTCCTCCGTCTACCGCGAGCGCGACTCCGGTGGTGGAGCCGGACGCCGGACTGGCCAGGTAGGCGATTGCGTCGGCGACCTCCGCGGGGGAGACCATTCGGCCGTGCGGCTGGCGAGCGTTGAGTGCGGCCCGTTCCGCGGCAGGGTCCGCCGACTTCTCCAGTAGCCGGCCGATCCACGGGGTGTCGGCGGTGCCCGGGCTTACGCAGTTGACCCGGATGCCCTCGCGCAGGTGATCGGCGGCCATCGCGCGGGTGAGCGCGTGCACCGCGCCCTTGGTCGCGCTGTACAGCGCGCGCTCCGGTAGTCCCGCGGTGGCTGCGATCGACCCGGTATTGACGATCGCCGCGGACGGCGAGCGTCGCAAGTGCGGCAGCGCAGCTCGGCTGACGCGCACCATACCGAGCAGGTTGATGTTCAATACGCGCAGCCACTCGGCGTCGTCGTTGTCCGCGACGGTGCCCTGCGCACCGATGCCGGCGTTGTTGACCACGATGTCCAGACGGCCGAAATGGGCCACGACCGCGTCGACGGCCGAGCGAACCGAGGCGTCGTCCGCGACATCCGCCCGCACCGCGAACAGCCCCTCCGCGGCGTCGTCAGGGTGCAGATCGAGCACGGCCACCTGGGCACCCGCCTCGCTCAGCCGCTGTGCGGTCGCCGCGCCGAGGCCGGATGCCCCACCGGTGACGATGGCCACGAGCGAGTCGAATTCCTGTCCCATCTGCGTCTCCTATGCCTGAACGAATTCCTGGCGCTGCCGCCCGAGACCATCGATCTCGATCTCCACGACGTCGCCAGCCTTCAGATACGGGAACCGGCCGGAGAGAGCGACGCCCTGCGGGGTGCCGGTAAGGATCAGATCGCCCGGTTCCAGGGTGAGGTATTGGCTGAGATGCCAGACCAAGAAGTCGACGTCGAAGATCATGTCGGCCGTGGAGGAATCCTGGCGAGGCTCGCCGTTCACCCAACTGCGCAGCCGCAGATTGTGGTAGTCCACCTCGTCGGGAGTCACCAGCCACGGCCCGATCGGACTGAACCCGGGGGCGGATTTGCCCTTGCTCCACTGCCCGCCGGAGACGCTCAGCTGAAAGTCGCGCTCCGACAGGTCATTGGCCGTCACGAATCCGGCGATGTGTCCGAGACTGTCTGCCGGTGAGTCCAGGTACGAGGCGCGGCGCCCGATGACGACGCCCAGCTCGACCTCCCAGTCCGTCTTGACGCTGGTCCGTGGGATGACTGCGGTGTCGTTCGGGCCCACGACCGTGTTGGGGGTCTTGAGGAAGATGATCGGAGTCGTCGGCGGCTCGGAACCGGACTCGACGGCATGCGCGGCGTAGTTCTGCCCGACACAGATCACGGCGGAGGGCCTCGCGACGGCGGCACCGATGCGCCGACTCCCCGCGTCGGGCAGCACCGGCAGGGCGCCGGCGTCGAGAGCCGCGCGCGCGGCATCCAGCCCGCCGCCTTCGAGGAACGGGCCAGCGATCTCCGAGGTCATACCGCTGAGGTCGTACGCCGTGTCGCCCACAATGATCACCGGGCGCTCGGCGCCGAGGTTTCCCAGACGTGCCAGTTTCATCTGTTCCTCTCATGGACATTTTGGAAGCATCAGAACGTCTGAGCTATGAACGCCATTCTTACGCATATTAGTGCTCGTCGGGCTTATTCGCGGCTATTGACAGATTAGACATCGGATGTCTAGGGTAGATTACCGATTCCGGAAGGGCCACGCGTGAGCCGCATCATCGAACTCGTTACGACCGACGTACGGTTTCCGACGTCCTCGATGCTGGACGGCTCGGATGCGATGAACCGCGACCCTGACTATTCCGCCGCCTACCTTGTCATTCGGACTGACGGCGGGGACGGCCACGAGGGCCACGGCTTCGTCTTCACCATCGGCCGGGGCAACGACGTCGAGGTCGCCGCGATCAACGCCCTAGCCGGACATCTGATGGGGCGCAATGTTGAGGCGCTGCTCGCAGACCTCGGAGGCCTCTGGCGCGAGTTGGTCTACGACTCCCAACTGCGCTGGCTCGGCCCCGAAAAAGGTGTCATGCACATGGCCATCGGTGCGGCGATCAATGCGCTGTGGGACCTCAAGGCCAAGCGCGAGGGCAAGCCGCTCTGGTTGCTGTTGTCGGAGCTTTCTCCGGAAGCGCTCGTTGACCTCGTCGATTTCCGCTACCTCACCGATGCGCTGACTCGCGACGAGGCGCTCGAGATCCTCCGCCGGGCGGCACCGGGTCGAGCGAACCGCCGTGCGGAGCTCTCCGCTGGGGGAATTCCCGCGTATACGACCACTCCTGGCTGGCTCGGCTACTCCGATGACAAGCTCGCGCGATTGTGCCGGGAGGCGATCGACCTGGGATTCGCCCAGATCAAGCTGAAGGTCGGTGACAACCTGGATGACGACATCCGCCGGATGGGCATCGCCCGTCAGGTCTGCGGACCGCAAATGCGCATCGCCATCGACGCCAACCAGCGCTGGGACGTCGATGTCGCCATCGAGTGGACGAACGCGCTCGCACCGTTCGATGTCGCCTGGGTGGAAGAGCCAACCAGCCCCGACGACGTGCTCGGCCACGCGGCAATCGCCCGCGGCGTCGCCCCGATCTCCGTCGCCACCGGAGAGCACGCCGCCAACCGGGTCATGTTCAAGCAATTCCTGCAGGCGGACGCCCTGCAGATCCTTCAGATCGACGCCGCACGCGTCGCGGGCGTTAACGAGAACGTTGCCATCCTGCTCCTCGCCGCCAAGTTTGGCGTGCCGGTCTGCCCGCACGCCGGCGGCGTCGGACTGTGCGAAGCCGTGCAGCACCTCGCCATGTTCGACTTCGTCGCCGTCTCCGGCGCGAACCCCATCCGGATGATCGAGTACGTCGACCACCTGCACGAACATTTCGTCGCTCCGGTCGAGGTGCACGACGGCCGCTACTGGCCGCCAACCGCCCCTGGCGCCGGAACCGAGATGCTCGATGCGTCCATCGCCCGCTATTCTTTCGCCCCATGATCATGCCCCGGTTCACGCCACTGGCCTACGGTGCCGCCAACGTTGGCAACCTCTACCGCGCGCTGACCGATGACCAGGCCGACGCCGTGCTCGACGCAGCGTGGGATGCGGGCATCCGCTACTTCGACACCGCACCGCACTATGGGCTTGGTCTGTCCGAACGGCGCCTCGGCGCGTTCCTCGCCACCAAGCCTCGCCAGGAGTTCACTCTCTCTACAAAGGTCGGACGTCTGTTGCGACCGAACCCGAACGGTGGCGGAATGCTCGACGACGCCAACGACTTCGCCGTACCGGCCGACCTCACCCGAGTATGGGATTTCAGCGCAGACGGCATCCGGCGCAGCCTCGACGAGTCACTTCAGCGACTCGGCCTGGATCGCGTCGACATCCTCTACCTGCACGATCCGGAACGGTACGACCTCGATGCGGCGCTGACGAGCGGTATCCCCGCGCTGACGCGTTTGCGGGACGAGGGGCTCGTCTCGGCCGTCGGCCTCGGCTCGATGTCGACGGAGGCGCTACTCGCCGGCGCTACATTCGGTGACGCTGACTCGGGTAACACCGTTGACCTGCTGATGGTCGCGGGGCGCTTCACTCTCGCCGACCAATCAGCGCTTGCCTCTGTGATCCCCGAGTGTCGACGTCGCGGCATCGGGATCGTCACGGCGGCCGTCTTCAACTCGGGCCTTTTGGCCACGCCGCCGGACTCGAACGCCCGCTACGACTACGGCGCGGTGCCCGCCGACGTGCTCGCCAGGGTGACCGCCATCGCTGCGGTGTGCGCGGACTTCCACGTGGATCTGCCGACCGCTGCCCTGCAGTACACACTCCGTGAACAGTCGGTGTTTTCGGTCGTCGTCGGTGGGAGCACTCCCGAACAGCTCCGGCAGAACGCGCAGCGGATGCACGAGATCCTGCCGGATGCCCTGTGGGAGACTCTTGCAGCTCAGCGGCTGATCCCAGCATGATCGCCACATCGACTGCCACCGCTGCCGGGCGCATTGACGCGCACCTGCACCTCTGGGACCTTGAACTCGGTGACTACGCCTGGCTGGGTCCCCAGCACGGCACGCTGTTCGCCACGTTCACCGCCGAGGCGGCGCACGCCGAACTGGCCCACGCAGGCTTCGACTCCGCCGTGCTCGTTCAGGCAGAGGACTCCACGCGCGACACCGAATTTCTGCTGCACACGGCCGCGCGGCATCCGTGGGTCACCGGCGTTGTGGGTTGGGTGCCGCTGGATGACCCGGCTGCCGCCGAACGCCAGCTCGACCTCTGGAGCGAGAACTCAGTACTGTGCGGGATACGCCATCTGGTGCACAACGATCCACGCGACGGATTCCTCGCCCTGCCCGCGGTGCGACGCTGCCTCGCACTGGTCGCGCAGCGAGGACTCGCCTTCGACGTCCCGGATGCGTGGCCGCGCCACCTCGACGCCGTCGCGGCCCTCGCCGGCGGCCTCCCAGAGCTCACTGTCGTGGTGGACCACCTCGGCAAGCCGCCCCGGGGGCAAGCGGGCTATCCGCAGTGGCGCGAGGCGCTCGCGCGGGCTGCCGCTCACGACAACACCGTGGCGAAACTCTCCGGATTGCGGATGCCCGAAACTGACTATTCGGTGTCTGCGCTGCGGCCCACGTGGGACACCGCACTCGAACTGTTCGGCCCCTCCAGGCTCATGTACGGCGGCGATTGGCCGATGTCCGTGCCAGACGGCGGTTACGAACCCACCTGGCAGGTGCTCGCGGAACTCATTGGCGAGCTCTCGCCACACGAGCAGACCGCGGTGCTTGCCGGCACCGCGCGATCGGCCTACCATTTGCCCAAAGATCAGACCGCTGAGCGTGACCGTCCCGTAACACCCGGCGGTTGACCATGCGAATTTTCGTCTTCGACCATGACCTGAAATCGATTTCTCGAGGAAGGGGGAGCAGATGCTGAGTGGGATTGACCCGATACTCACGGGTCAGCTGCTCGCGCAGCTGGATGCGATGGGGCACTCCGACGCGGTTGTCGTCGCCGATGCGCATTTCCCCGCCGAGCGCCTGGCGCGCCGGCTGCTGGTTCTGCCAGGACTCACCACGCCCGACGTACTGCGGGCCATCCGCAGTGTCATCCCGCTCGACGACGCTCCCTCCCTTGACCTCATGACCTCCGCAGACGGCATCCGGCTCCCAGTCCAGGACGAGCTGATCGATGCGGCTGGGGCGGCGGACCGCGACGTGCAGTTCCTTGGCAGACACGAGTTCTACGACGTCGCAGCCGACGCCTTCCTCGTGGTGCGCACCGGGGAAACCCGCACCTACGGCAACGCGCTCCTGCGCAAAGGTGTTGTCGGGATGGGTGGTTCGTGATGGAAGACACCCTGCTGCTCAAGATAGAGGGCGTGAGCAAGAGCTTCCCCGGCGTGAAGGCCCTTTCCGACGTGCACCTGGAATTGCACCACGGCGAGGTGCTCGCCCTGGTCGGCGAGAACGGCGCAGGCAAATCCACCCTCATGAAACTGCTGTCCGGCATCTACACCGCCGACGAGGGCGCGTTCTACCTCAATGGCGAACCGCTCGTGGTTACCGGTCCCAAGCACGCGCAGGAGCTGGGCATCAGCATCATCCACCAGGAGTTCAACCTGATGCCCGATCTCACCGTCGCTCAGAACATCTTCATCGGCCGGGAACCGCGTCGCGCCGGGGGATTCCTCAGTGACCGGGACCTCAACGCGAAGGCGCGCGAACTCATCGACCGGCTGCAGTTGCCGCTCGATCCGCGCCAGATCGTCGAATCGCTGACCGTCGCCAAACAGCAGATGGTGGAGATCGCCAAGGCGCTGTCCTACGACGCGAAGGTGCTCATCATGGACGAGCCGACCGCGGCGCTCAATGACGCCGAAGTCGCGACGCTGCACGACCTCATCCGCCGCTTCATCCGGGCAGACACCGGCGTCATCTACATTTCCCATCGGATGGGGGAGCTGAAGGCGATCTCCGACCGGGTGACCGTGATCCGAGACGGTCAGTATGTGGACACGCTAGACACCCAGGCCACGTCGATGAAGGAAGTGATTTCCCTTATGGTCGGCCGCGGACTTGCGAGCGACGCGGGACCCGAGGGCGTGCGCGATGACCGCGAGGTGCTCCTCGAAGTGGAAGGACTCAGCACCAAGACCCTCCTCAAGAACGTCAGCTTCACGCTGCAGCGCGACGAAATCCTCGGCTTCGCCGGCCTCATGGGAGCAGGTCGCACCGAGGTGGCCAGGGCCGTCGTCGGCGCGGACAAGATCAGCGCCGGGACGATCACCCTGCGCGGCGAGAAAATCGACATCCGCGACCCGTCGGATGCCGCCAGGTACCGAATCGGCTACCTCTCCGAAGACCGGAAGCGCTTCGGACTGCTGCTCGACCAGGACGTCAAGTCCAACATCGTGCTCAGCTCGCTGAGGGAGCTGTTCTCTCGCTTCGGCTTCGCCAGGGACCGGGCGATGCGCACCAGATCCAGGGAACTGGTCGACTCGCTGCGGATCAAGACGCCCTCGGTGAGTCAGACGACGAAGAATCTCTCTGGCGGCAACCAGCAGAAGGTCGTCGTGGCGAAATGGCTGGTCAAGGACTGCGACATCCTGATCTTCGACGAACCGACCCGCGGCATCGACGTCGGAGCCAAGGAAGAAATTTACGTATTGCTCAATCAGCTCGCCGCGCAGGGCAAGTCCATCATCATGATCTCGTCGGAGCTGCCCGAGGTGCTTCGGATGTCGCACCGCGTCGCTGTGATGAGCGAGGGCCGGCTCACCGCCGTGCTTACCGCTGCAGAGGCGACGCAGGAGTCGGTGATGCACTACGCCACGCTGCGGCCCGACACGAGCGTCGCCGACGCGATCGAACTCGGTGTACCCGTAGCGGTCGACGCGACTCCCACCACGGAAGCAGGAGAGAAATGACCAGACCGACAGCAGAAGCTGACCTCACCACGCGGAGTCGGCTGCCCGTAACGCTGAGAAACCGGTTGCAGCAGTTCCTCGCATTCGGCAGCCTCATCGCGATCTTCGTATTCTTCGCGTTCGCGAGCCCCAACTTCATGACGTTCTCGAATATCACGGGCATCCTGTTCTCCACAGTGGTGATCGGCACGCTCGCCATCGGCACGACGTTCGTCATCGTCACAGCCGGCATCGATCTGTCGATCGGCACCGGCATGGCGCTGTGCGCCGTGATGTCGGGGGTATTCCTCGTGAACTGGCATCTGCCGCTGCCCATCGGCGTCGCTGGAGCCATCCTCTTCGGCGGTCTCATCGGTTTCGTGAACGGTTTCAACGTCGCGATCCTGAAGATTCCGCCATTCATCGCGACCCTGGCGATGATGCTGGTGGCCCAGGGGCTTGCGCTCGTGATCTCCAATAGCGCGCCAATCTATTTCACCGATGTGCCCGGCTACTCCGAGATCTCCACCGGGAATCTGATCCCTGGAGTGAACTTCCCCAACGCCGTCATCATCCTCACCGTCGTCGCAGTCGTCGCCGCGGTGGTGCTCAACAAGACCGTCCTCGGGCGGTACACGTACTCGATCGGCAGCAACGTGGAGGCCACCGCGCTCTCGGGCATCAATACGAAAAAGTGGCTCATCATCATCTACAGCCTCGCCGGGCTGTTCATCGGCCTAGCCGGCGTCATGATCTCGGCCAGGCTCGGTTCCGCACAACCGGCCACCGGCATGGGTTATGAGCTGCAGGCCATCGCGGCGGTCGTCATCGGAGGCACCTCGCTGTTCGGCGGCAAGGGCACCATCGTCGGCACGGTGATCGGAGCGCTCATCATGTCCGTGCTCAACAACGGATTGCAGATCGTTTCCGTCCCGCAGGAATGGCAGAACGTCATTCTCGGCGGTGTCATCCTGCTCGCTGTCTACGCCGACAACATCCGGCGAAAGGAAGGTTAGCCCGGCACCCACCGCTCCACAGCTCATCCGCCAACACTCCCATTCACAGATAAGAAACAGCAGACAAGGACATTCGATCACCATGGAAAAGAAGCGAATCACTAAGAAGAGGATCGCTGCCGTCGCCTCGGCCGCCATCTTCGCCATGACACTAGCCGCGTGCAGCACCCCGAGCACCGGCGGCACCGACAACGGCGCGGGCAGCAGCTCCAAGCCATACATCGCCATCGTCTCCAAGGGCTTCCAGCACCAGTTCTGGCAAGCCGTGAAGAAGGGTGCGGAGGCGGAGGCGGCCAAGGAGGGCGCCACGATCACCTTCGACGGCCCCGCCACCGAGGCCGACGTTGAGGCGCAGATCACCATGCTCACCAACGCGCTTGCCAAGAAGCCGGATGCGATCGGCTTCGCCGCCCTGGATAGCAAGGCGGCCGAGCCGTTGCTGAAGCAGGCGCAGAGTTCCAAGATTCCGGTGATCGCATTCGACTCCGGCGTCGACAGCGACATCCCGGTGACGACCGCGTCGACCGACAACAAGGCGGCGGCCGCCGAGGCAGCCAAGCACATGGCCGAGCTTCTCGGCAACAAGGGCAAGGTCGCCATGGTCATCCACGACCAGACCAGCAGGTCGGGCATCGATCGGCGCGACGGCTTCGTCGAATGGATGAAGAAGAACGCCCCCGGAATCACCCTGCTCGAGCCGCAGTACGGTGGCGGCGACCAGGCGAAGTCTGCGGACATCACCAAGTCGATCATCCAGGCCAACTCCGACATCGCGGGCATCTACGGCTCCAACGAAGGTTCGGCGATCGGCGTTGTAAAGGGCGTCGAGGAGAGTGGCAAGAAGGGCATCACCGTGATCGGCTTCGACTCCGGCAAGGCTCAGATCGACGCGATAAACAACGGCACGATGGCCGGCGCGATCACCCAGAATCCGGTCGGCATCGGCGAGCAAGTCGTGGCCGCAGCGATGAAGGCCATCAAGGGCGAGAGCCAGCCGAAGACCATCGACACCGGCTACTACTGGTACGACAAGACGAACATCACCGACCCGAAGATCGCGGCCGTACTGTACCAATAGGCGCTCGGACCAGAAGACGACGCTCATTATTCCCGTTGCGGCTAAGTGTGCCCAGCGCAACGGGAACAATCAGCGGGTACGGGAACAGTTGCGGCATCGATGAGCACGATTTACGACGCCCTCGTGATCCCGATCCGGACGACTACCTGCGCTACAGCGACCTTCCGTCCGCAGCCCTCGCGTCGACCGATGACAAGCAATCGGCACGAACCATAGGCCTCACCAACGAAATCGAGAGGATCTGACCGCCGGTGATCCGGCCGCCGCCTTGCGCGATCACCTCTCGGCATCCGATAGTTGAAAGCGATTCCATGATTGCGGACACGACTCCTAACGAAGGGCAAACGCCATGAGTCTTTACACGCTTCCGGACATCGCCCAGCGGCCCGCCGCCGCGGACGACACCGTCTACACGGTGGCCAGTGGCGACCTCCGACTGGCCGCGAACGTCAGATGCTGGCCCACCCAGCAGCAACTCGAGGCCGATTTTGCCGCCGCGGTGGACCGACTTGGCTGGAGGGTGCAGCGAGCGCACGGCGTGAACCCGCGCACCGGACACGGCTTCATCGACAGCCAGCGCGCCGGCTTCGACGTGTTCAAGGGCATCCCCACGACAGCGCCGCTGGTGGTCGTCACCGCCGTGTGGCAGTACAGTCACCACGTGTTGGCAGGACTGCGCACCCATCAAGGGCCGATTCTGGTCGTGGCGAACTGGGCGGGCGACTTCCCTGGTCTAGTCGGACTGCTCAACCTC
>JBDSDO010000042.1:0-19540 GCA_039920505.1 Terrimesophilobacter sp. | reverse complement strand
CCGCAGGCGGTCTGATGACCACCGATCCGATCATCGTGTCGGCCGATGCGACAGTGGCCGAGGGGCTCGCGCTGATCCGGCGTTACGATCTCGCTCCGGCGCTCGGTGCTGCCGTCTGCGTGACCCTGCCGCCCTACGAGCCGCCCACCGGACGGTTTCTCGGCATGGCGCACTTCCAGCGGATGCTGCGCTACCCGCCCATGGAGCGGCTCGGCACCCTGATCGACCAGAAACTCGAACCTGTGCAGGCCAGCGCCTCCGCTGCCGAGGTTGCGCGCATCCTCGCGGCGTACGACCTGGTGTCCGTTCCCGTGGTCGACACCAACCACCGACTAGTCGGGGTGGTGACAATTGACGATGTCCTCGACTATCTGTTGCCTGACGACTGGCGAAGTCACGACGAAGACGAGCCGGCCACAGTGGCTCGAGCCGATACCAGTCCGCTGACCATAGCCGAAGCAACAGGAAGGAGGAACGTCAATGGCCCGTCGTACTGAAATCAGGCTCGACTCTCCCAAGGGTTTGCGCACCTCTTTCGTTCCCCGCTTCGGAGAACCCAGCGACCGGTTCGGACGCTTCACCGAGGGTGTCGCCCGTGCCATGGGCACCCCCTTGTTCCTCGTCGTCCTCACCGTGTTCTGCGCGCTCTGGCTCACGTACAACGTGCTCGCCCCCGCCCCGTGGCGATTCGACTCTGCCGCCAACGGGTTCACCGCTCTCACGCTCATGCTGTCGCTGCAGGCGTCCTACGCGGCACCGCTCATTCTGCTGGCCCAGAATCGGCAGGATGACCGTGACCGGGTACAGATCGAGCAAGACCGGCAGCGCTCCGAACGCAATCTCGCAGATACCGAGTTCCTCGCCCGCGAGGTGGTCGCCCTCCGCGTCGCCGTGCGGGAGCTCGCCAGCCGCGACTTCATCCGAGCGGAGCTGAGGGCGCTCCTTGAGGAACTCGACTCGGATGAAAACTCGGTAACCGAGTGATTCCGTTCCGCCCGCGTCAATGAACCCTCCGCAGGATGTCATCCCGCCGGGCCTGGAGGGACTCGAAGCAGACGTCTGGCGTGCCCTTAGCCAGGTCGTCGACCCGGAAATCCGCAAGCCGATCACCGGCCTCGACATGATCAACGAGATCACCGTGACGAAGACCGGCGCAGCCACGGTCGGCGTCAAACTGACTATCGTCGGATGCCCGGCCTCCCGCACAATCGAAAGCGACGTCACGGCCGCCGTGACTGCCGTACCCGGCATCACCGAGGTCACTGTCGACATTGCGGTGATGTCGCGTGCGGAACGCACCGCACTGACTCAGAAGCTGCACGGGACAAAGCGCGGCATCCAGTTCACAACCGACTCCCCCACCACCGTGTACGCCATCACCAGTGGGAAAGGCGGAGTCGGCAAATCCACACTCACCGCGAACCTGGCCGTCGCCCTGGCTCAGAAAGGGCTGGCGGTCGGGATCCTCGACGCTGACGTGTTCGGCTTCTCCATTCCGGGCATCCTGGGACTCGTGCACGACGGTGTCGTCACCAAGCCGACGCGGGTCGGCGACATGATCCTGCCGCCGATCAACTACGAGGTCAAGGTGATCTCGATCGGCATGTTCCTCGGTCCTTCGACCGGGTCCGCCGTCGCGTGGCGCGGGCCCATGTTGCACCGCACCATCTCGCAGTTCCTCACCGACGTCTACTTCGGCGAACTGGACATCCTGTTGCTCGACCTGCCCCCGGGCACCGGCGACATAGCGATCTCGGTGGGGCAGTTGTTGCCGCACGCCAAAGTGATCGTCGTGACCACCCCGCAGCCGGCAGCAGCGGATGTCGCCGAACGCAGCGGGATCGTCGCCCGGCAAACCGGTCAGAGTGTGCTCGGTGTCGTGGAGAACATGGCCGGCCTGGTGCAGGCGGACGGTAGCGTACTCGACCTGTTCGGCTCGGGGGGCGGTACCGCAGCGGCGCAGCGGCTCGGTGTCCCCGTCCTCGCATCCGTGCCGCTCAGCGTGGCCCTGCGGGTAGGCGGAGACGCCGGCGCGCCGGTCGTGCTGACCCACCCAGACGACCCGGCGTCAGTGGCGATCCGTGCTCTGGCAGACCTGCTCGCGACGCGCTAGCGGCGCGTGGGAACGCGACGGTAGCCGTCGCGGGAGGCGACCGAAACGGTCCCGATGACGGACGATCCCGCGAGAAGAATGACGAAAAGTCCGAGTGCCATGATGTGTGCTCCTTGTTGTGGTCTGCATCTATTGCACCGTGCGAGAACAATAAGCACAATCGAATCTTTCTACATCAACTGTGTAGCCTAGCTACATGGACGTCAGACGACTGGAACTGCTCCGAGAGCTCGCAGAACGCGGCAGCATTACTGCCGTCGCTCACGCGACCTCCCGCACAGCATCCGCGGTGTCGCAACAGCTCAAACTTCTCGAACGCGAGTCCGGCACCCCCCTCACCGAGCGGTCCGGGCGCGGTGTCGTGCTCACCGTCGCGGGCCGGATGCTCGCGCAGACGGCAACGGATGTGGCGGTCGCGTTGGAGCGCGCCTCGGCGGTGTGGACGGAGTTCACTCAGGCGCCGAGCGGCGAGGTCACACTGGCAACCTTCCCCACCGGCGGACAGATGTTCCTGCCCGGGCTACTCACGGCGGTAGCGGCGGTCCCGGGGCTCACCCTGGTGTGTTCCGATCGGGATCCGGACATGCTGGAGTTCGCCGACCTCACCTCCGATTTCGATGTGGTGCTCGCTTACACACTGGAAGGTCCCCGTAGTTGGAGTAAGCGAATACTCACGGCTGTCCCGCTCATGACCGAGCCACTGGACATCGCGCTGTCGCCGCACCACCGCTTGGCCGGCAAGGCGACACTCAGCGCTGCGGACGTGGTCGATGAGGAATGGATCGGCGTTCCGGTGGGATTCCCGTTCGACCGCGTCATGCTGGAGATCGAGAGCCTGACTGGGCGGCCGGCAAACGTCATTCAACGGTTCAGCGACACCCGCGTCACCGAAGCGCTGGTCGCATCCGGTCACGGTATCGCCCTGGTCCCGCGGTACACCGCCCACGGGGTCGGCGAGAATGTGCTCGAGCTCCGTCCGCTGGTGGGCGTGCGGGCGGTGCGGGACATTGTCGCGCTCGTGCGCCCCGACCGCGCCGAGCGCCCATCGGTGCGCGCGGTGCTCGCAGCGCTGCGAACCGAGGCGACGCTGATCGCGCAACGGCACACCGTTTCCGCTCCGGCTGATCGGCGTCAGGCCGGTTCGACGAGCCGAGCCAACAGCTCGATGAGCAGCCGCTGAGTGATCGGCGACGGCAGCGCCTCGACCAGCGCCAAAAACGGCGCCATCCGCTCCGGTAGCGCGACATCGGAGGCTCCGGGAGCGATGAGACCAACGGCAATCAGCAGCCGGTAGGCGGCATCCGAGGTCAGGGGTGCAGCATCCTGAAACTGGTCGAGCGCGTCGGCGGGAAGCGCCGCGAGCACCTCGGCGCCCGACACCGCCGGGACGCCTCGCACCTCGTCGGCGGCGAAAACGAGCGCCTGCGTCAACTCGTCGAGCACCCCCTCGGTGACCGGGGTCACGGTGAGGTGCGCGGTGTGCGGCAGTGGCCCGAGGCCCGGCTGCAGCTGCAACAGCCAGCCGTGCTCGCGCACCTGGTCCGCCCAGTGGTGCGGATCGACCCGGCGCTGCGCTGGCACCGACTCGTCAGCCGCCACGGCGAGCAGCGGCCCCACCGGCGTCCCAACCACCAGGAGCCCCTCGATGTCCTGCACGGCGCGGATGAGCGCCGCCGTCGAGCGGCGGCAGGATGCGGCGAGCGATGCGAAGCCGTCGACGCCGAGCGCGCGGATGATGGCCCACGCCGCGGCGAGCGCGCCGGCGGACTTTGAGCCGAGCATCGTCGGATTGACCACGGGGTAGCCGGGCCACGCCGTCGTCGCGAAGTATTGGGAGCGCTGGCGGTCGCGCCCGCGCTGCAGCAACACCGACGCCCCCTTCGGGGCGTATCCGAACTTGTGCATGTCGGCGCTGATGCTGGTCACTCCCTCGAGGCGGAAGTCCCAGTCGGCGACCCCGCCCCACCACGGCAGCACCCAACCGCCGATACAGGCATCCACGTGAAAGTCAATGCCTCGCGCCAGGCATGCCGCCGCCACCTCGGCGACCGGGTCAAGCGCCGCGTACGGGTAGCAGGGCGCCGAGACCACCGTCAGGGCGACATCCGGTCCGAGTTGGCGCACCAGGTCGTCCGCCCGCACGGCGCCGGTGGTCGCGTCCACCGCCACCGACCGCATCGTCAGACCGAAGTAGTGGGCGGCCTTACGGAACGCGGCATGCGCGGTGACCGGAGCGAGCAGATACGGCGTGCCGACTCCTCCAGCGGCAATCCAATTGTCTCTGGCGGTCTTCACGGCGAGCAGGCAGCTTTCGGTGCCGCCGGTGGTGACCGTGCCCACGATCGTGGCACCGGATCCGCCCAGCATGCCGGCGGCGAACCCGACCACCTCGCGTTCCATGACGGCCACCGACGGAAAGGTGGTCGGGTCGAGTCCGTTCACGGGCTGCACCAGGCGGATGGCGGCGGCGGCCAGTTCGTCGAGTTCCGCCAACCCCGAGTCGTACACGTACGAGAGCACATGCCCGCCGTGGGTGGGGGCATCCATGCGGCGTAGTTCCTCGAGGCGAGCCAGGATGTCCTCGGGCTCCTGCGCGAACCGGATCACGGCGCCACCTCCACCGCCACGTCGATATCCGCCTTGCGCAGCCGGTAGCGCCGCAGGGCGATCAGGCTGAGCCCCATGATCACCGCGGGCACGAGGCTGAAGCTCAGCACAATGCCAACGACCGCCTCGGGTGGCTGGGTCACTGCGGCGCCGGCGGTGGACTGCACGTATCCGGTCGCCGCGAGCACGACCGTGAGCACGGTGGCGCCGAGGGCCATCCCCGTGGTCTCCCCCGCGGTCCACATCCCACTGAACACACCGGCCTGCCCTGTGCTCGTCGGCCCTGTGCTCGTCGGCCCTGTGCCGTGGCGGTTGGCATCGTGCGAGATCACGTCGGGCAGCATGGCCAGCGGCAATGATTGCATTCCGGCATACGCGGCACCTGCTGCCGCGACCGGAAGGTAGACCCACACGCCCGGAGCGGCCAGGAGCCCGGCCAGCGACAGCGCGGCGACGCCGTACAGCACGCTCGCGTAGGCGAAGGTCCGTTCCTTGCCGATGCGCCGGGCGATTCTGCCCCAGACCGGCGCGAAGAGCAGCGCCGGTGCGATGAGCGCGAGGAAAAGCAGAGTAACCGCGTCCTCGCTGTGCAGCACCCAGGTGGCAACATACTGCGCGCCGGCCAGCATGATGCCGGTGGCCAGACCCTGCAACACGAAGGTGAGTAACAGGGCACGGAATGGCTGACTTCGCCTCAGCGCCCTGATGCCCGCGGCATAGTGCTCCGCGATCGGCGTCGATTTGCCGGAGTGCCCGCTGCCGGCACCCCGAGGGGCGATCGTACTGGAGAACAACATCCCGGCCCCGATGACCTGACCTGCCACGACGGCCATCAGCAGATAGCCGAGGTTCCAGCCGCCACCGAGACCGCGAAGCGCCGGACCGCCGGCACCGAACAGCAGGATGGCCACGGTGAGGAAGACCACACGCCAGGTGATGAGCCTGGTGCGACCGTCGTAGGCCTCGACCAATTCGGCCGGGAGGGCGATGTAGGGCACCTGGAACATGCTGAACGCCGTCGCGGTGAGGAGGAACGCGGCCAGCACCCACAGCACCGCGACCACGGGGTCGACGCCGGCCGGTACGGCGAACGTGAGGATGAAGAACACCGGGACCAGGCTGCCGCCGAGGATCATGAACCGACGCCGAGACCCGGTGCGCGCCAGGCTCCTGTCGCTGATCGCGCCGATGTAGGGATCGATGACCACATCCCAGATCTTGGCGAGCGTGACCAGCAGTCCGGCGACGAGGGCGGCGACTCCCAGTGTGTCGGTGAGATAGTAGACCAGCACCAAGCCAGGAAGCGTGGCGAACCCGCCGGTGCCGAGCGAGCCGACCCCGTAACCCACGATGGTTTTTCGACTCAGCACTGCCGTCACTGCGCTGCCTTCACTGCGCTGCCTTCACTGGGGCCATGCCGGAAGTGTAACCCGCCTCACGCGGCCAGGGGTGAAGGACGCTCGCTTAGGTCGCCTCGCTGTCGAACGGAGCGCTCTGTCCTGCTTCGCGAAGCGTGCGCAGTTCCGTCGACGCCGTCTCCTGCGCCACAGACGACACCGAAACCACCGGCGCCACGGCTTGGGGAAACGCCGGTCCATCATCATCGTCGTCGTCGTCCAGCAACGCCTCGCGGATGATGCGTCGCGGGTCATACTGACGCGGGTCGAGCTTCTTCCAATCGACCTCGTCGAAATCCGGGCCCATCTCTTCGCGCATCCGACCCTTGGCATCCTCGGCCATGCGGCGCAGCGACTTCACCAGCCGCGCGAATTGTGCGGCATAGTGCGGAAGGCGCTCCGGGCCAAGCAGGAATACCGCGATCACAGCGATCACGAGGAGCTTGTCGAAGGTCAACCCGAACATCAGTTCAGACTAACCGTTTGCAGCGCGCCACGGCCGCCCAACCCAGGCATCTCGCTTACGCTGTAGACGAGGAGTGCGCGTGACATATAAGCAATTGAACTGGAAGTTCGCGGAAGAGTTCGTCGCCGAGCGGCCCGACATCGCGGGCGTTCGGCAGCACGCGCTCGAACTCGGCGTGGAAGCGATCTCGCCGGCCATGGGGGCACAGGTCGCTGTGCTCGCGGCAGCAACTGGTGCGTCGAACATCATCGAGATCGGCACCGGACTCGGAGTGAGCGGGTTGTGGCTGTTCACCGGTGCTCCGCACGCCATGCTCACCTCCATTGACACGGAGACCGACTATCAAACAAGCGCCCGCCGGGCGTTTCTCGCCGCGGGCGTCCCAGCGAACCGGGTCCGGCTGATTGCCGGTCGCGCGCGGGATGTCCTCCCCAGGATGAACGAGCAATCGTACGACCTCGTACTCGTGGATGCCGATCCCGGGTCGGTGCTGGAATATGTCGAGCACGGCATCCGGCTGGTCCGCCCCGGCGGCACTGTGCTGGTTGCTCACGCGCTCTGGCGTGGGCGGGTAGCCGACCCGGCACACCGTGACGACACGGTGGCGGTGTTCAGAACGCTTCTGGGCGAGATCGCCGACTCCGACGCTGTGATCTGCGCGCTGTCCCCGGTGGGCGACGGGCTGCTTCAAATTACCAGAGTTGCAGAGTGATCGACCGCTTCCAGGTTGTGCCCGCCGCCTACGTGATCTTCCGGCGTGGGCGCCAGGTGCTCTTGCAACTGCGTAAGAACACCGGATACCGAGACGGGCACTGGGCGACCGGAGCCGCAGGTCATGTCGAGGCGGACGAGTCGGTTCTGGCCGCCGCGTGCCGTGAGGCCGCAGAGGAATTGGGAGTCGTCGTCGCACCCGACAAGCTGACACCGCTGACGACTATGCACCGAACCCACGGCAACCATCAGCCGATCGACGAACGCGTTGACTTCTTCTTCCAGTGCGCGCTCTGGAACGGCGAGCCACGGCTCATGGAATCGCGGAAATCGGCGGCGCTAACCTGGTTTGACCTCGACGCGCTGCCGAATCCGGTCGTTCCTCATGAACTGGTGGTGTTCGAGCTGCTTCGAGACGGGCTCGTACCGCCGATTCTCACGTTCGGTTTCTGAACGGAGCGGGACGCCTTATTTCGACGCTGCCGCCGCGACGACTCCCGCGAGAGCGTCGTGAAGTTCCTTCGCCTCGGCGTCATTCACTGACACGACCAGACGACCGCCACCTTCCAGCGGCACGCGAACGATGATCAGGCGACCCTCCTTGACAGCCTCCATTGGGCCGTCACCGGTCCTCGGTTTCATGGCTGCCATGAGTAGTCCCCTTTCGTTGTCCTTCATCTATTATCCCGCATTTTTTCCGCTGTCGAGAATACCGACCGTTCGGTGTCATTTCAGGTAACACCAATGAAGTGCCTCGCACACGTCGCTGACCGTAGCCCGTGCCCCGATTTCCGGTGATGGACGACACCGCCCAGGGGGCAGTAAAAAGCACCACAATTAAGCGCTCCAGCAGCATCCGTGGGGCAGGATCAGGCGCCGAGCCACGCCCTGAGCGCGGTTTCGCATCGGGTGACCTGCTCGACCTCGACGCGCTCGTCGTCGGCATGCGCCTTGAGCGGATCTCCAGGCCCGTAGTTCACCGCGGGGATGCCGAGCGCGGCGAATCGGGCGACATCCGTCCAACCGAACTTCGGGTTCGCAGAGCCGCCCACCGCTGCCAGAAAATTCTTGGCGAGTTGCGCATTCAGCCCCGGCCGCGCGCCCTCGGCTACATCGACGAGCGTCGTCTCGAACCCGGCGAACACCTCGCGCACGTGGGCGATGGCCTCGGCCGCCGGGCGGCTGGGGGCGAAACGGTAGTTGACGTGGACGACGCATTCGTCCGGGATGACGTTCCCGGCGACGCCGCCGGCGATCCGAACGGCGTTGAGGCCCTCCCTGAACACCAGACCGTCCACCTCGACCTCTCGGGGTTCATAGTTCGCCAGCGCGGTGAGGATGCCGGCGGCCTCATGGATCGCGTTGCGCCCCACCCAGGCGCGAGCGGAGTGTGCCCGCACGCCGTGGGTACGCACATCCACCCGGAGGGTGCCGTTGCATCCGCCCTCGACGCCCGCATTGGTCGGCTCGCCGAGGATGGCGAAGTCGCCAGCGAGCAAGTCTGGTCGGGTCGCCGCGAGACGCCCGAGTCCGTTGAGGCCAGACGCGACCTCTTCATGGTCGTACCAGATCCAGGTCACATCCATTTCTGGATGGGCCAGTTCGGAGGCGAGTTTGAGCTGCACCGCGACGCCGGCCTTCATATCGACGGTGCCGCGTCCCCAGAGGTATTCGCGACCGTCAACCGATTCGTAGCGGGTCGGCAGGTTGTCGTTCACCGGAACGGTGTCAATATGGCCGGCAATGACGACACGATGCGGCCGACCGAGCGTCGTGCGGGCGACTATCGCGTCGCCGTCGCGCACGACTTCCAAGTGGCCGACGTGTTCCAGTGAGGCATGAATGGCATCCGCCAGAGTGGTCTCGTTGCCAGAGACGGATTCGATGTCGCACAGTGTCTTCGTGATCTCGATCGAGGATGCGGACAGGTCGAGGACGCTCATCCGGTCAGCCTATCGGCCGATAACCTGGACGCATGACGAACGCGTGGGGTTACGGGCTGGCAACGGTGGCGGGCAACGGCACCGTTTTGGACACCTGGTTCCCGTCCCCGACGCTGGGTGCGATTCCGCCCGGACGCGACAGGAACATTGTTCCGTCCGAACTCGAGGCTCTGCTCGGCGACGATCCGCGTCGCAACGTGACCGTCCGCTTCGTCACTGTGGAAATTGACACGGACGCGGCACCCGCCTCGACCTCGGACGTTTATTTCCGCTTGCACCTGCTCAGCCACCTCCTGGCGCGCCCGAACAGCCTGACCCTGGACGGCATCTTCGGCCTCCTGCCCAACGTGGTGTGGACGAACGCCGGTCCGGTGCATCCGGAAGACTTCGCCGGCTTGCGTCGACCGCTGCAGCAGCAGGCAATCGCGGCATACGGGATGGACAAGTTCCCTCGGCTGCTCGACTACGTGACGCCGGCGGGAGTGCGCATCGCTGATGCCGCACGAGTGCGGTTGGGCGCGCATCTCGCCCCCGGGACCACGGTGATGCACGAGGGGTTCGTGAACTTCAACGCCGGGACTCTCGGTGCGTCCATGGTGGAGGGTCGAATTTCCCAGGGAGTCGAAGTGGGCGACGGCACAGACATCGGCGGCGGCGCATCCATCATGGGCACTCTCAGTGGTGGGGGAACGCAGCGGATCGCCGTGGGGAAACGCGCGCTGCTCGGGGCGAATTCTGGCATCGGCATCTCGATCGGCGACGACACCGTGGTGGAAGCGGGACTCTACGTTACTGCGGGCACCAAGGTGGTGCTGGTCGATCCGGACGCGGCCTCCGGGGCGGCCCGTGTGGTCAAGGCCGCCGAACTGTCAGGCCTGCCCAACCTGTTGTTTCGGCGTAATTCGCTCTCGGGAGCGGTCGAGGTGCTCCCCCGCTCGGGCTCCGGCATCCAGTTGAACACCGCACTGCACGTCTGACCCGCCGACCGATACGGGTCCGGACGAGTGTGGCCGCCGCGGCAGCCTCTCTGGTCTGAAGAACTATCGCTCGGCGGCGGCGGGAAGGCTAGCGCGGGAAGGCGCGCTCAGGGGATCCGGTGTACAACTGCTGCGGGCGACCGATCTTCATCGCCGGATCCGCGTTCATCTCACGCCAGTGCGCGATCCACCCGGGTAGGCGGCCGATCGCGAACAGCACGGTGAACATCCGAGTCGGGAATCCCATCGCCTTGTAGATGACGCCGGTGTAAAAGTCTACGTTCGGATACAGCTTGCGCTCGATGAAATAGTCGTCAGCCAAGGCGACGGATTCGAGCTCCTTCGCGATCTCCAGCAGATCGTCGTGCACGCCGAGGGCCTCAAGCACTTCGTCTGCGCTCTCCTTCACCAGCCGGGCGCGTGGATCGAAGTTCTTGTACACACGGTGCCCGAATCCCATGAGCCGCACGCCCTGCTCTTTGTTTTTCACCCGCTCCACATACTTTGCGACACTCTGGCCGGACTCCTTGATCTCGCTGAGCATCTTCAGCACGGCCTCGTTCGCCCCACCGTGGAGCGGGCCGTAAAGGGCATTAATGCCAGCCGAGATCGAGGCGAACATGTTCGCCTCGGTCGAGCCGACCAGCCGCACCGTGGAGGTGGAGGCGTTCTGCTCGTGGTCTTCGTGCAGGATGAGCAGCCGCTCCAGCGCCCGGCTCAGCACCGGGTTCACCTCGTACGGCTCGGCCATCGTGCCGAAGTTCAGTTTCAGAAAGTTGTCAACGAAGCTCAAGCTATTGTCGGGATACAAGAATGCCTGCCCGAGGCTCTTCTTGTGGGCGTACGCCGCGATGATCGGCAGCTTGGCCAGCAGCCGGATAGTGGACAGCTCGATCTGCTCTGGGTCGTGCACGCTGAGCGAGTCTTCGTAGAAGGTCGACAACGCCGAAACAGCACTGGAGAGAATCGGCATCGGATGCGCGTTGCTCGGCAACGCGTCGAAAAACCGGCGCAGGTCCTCGTGCAACAGCGTGTGCCGCCGCACCCGCTCCTCGAAGTTCCCGAGCTCGGCCGCGGTGGGCAGCTCGCCATAGATGAGCAACCACGCCACCTCAAGATAGGTGGACTTCGCCGCGAGGTCTTCGATCGCGTAGCCGCGATAGCGCAGGATACCGGCGTCGCCGTCAATAAAGGTGATCGCGCTGCGGGTGGCCGCGGTGTTGACGAACCCGTAGTCCAGCGACGTGTAGCCGGTCGACTGCCTCAGCGACGAGATATTGATGCCCGAGGCACCATCCACACTTTCTTCGATCGGCAACTCGGTGCTTCCACCGGGATAGAGCAGAGTCGCCTTGTGGGCGTCGTCGTTGGCAGCATCGTTCACGCCTACAGCCTAATTGGCCCGCGGGTCGACAGTGACATCCGCCAAAACATCGCTTGTTTTGTTGGAGAGAGTCACCAACCTCGCGACCGCAACCTCGATCCGCTCGTCGGATGCCGTGAGCGCGACGCGCACGTGGCGCGAATTCTCCTCACCGTAAAACGTCCCGGGGACAACGAGGATACCCAATTCGGCCAGTGCAGCCACGGTCGCCCACGCGTCCTCCCCTCGACTCGCCCACAGGTAGAGGCCCGCCTCGCTGCTGTCGATGCGGAATCCAGCGGCCTGAAGCGCCGGCGCCAACTGTGCCCGCCGCCGCCGGTAGACCTCCTTCTGAACGGCAACGTGCCGGTCATCGGACAACGCCGCCAACATCGCGGCCTGGACCGGAGTGGATGGGATCAGACCGAGGTTTCGGCGCACGGCGAGAATCTCGCCCACCAACTCGGCTCCGCCGGCGATCAGGCCCGCCCGGTAGCCGGCAAGGTTCGACTGCTTGCTCAGGGAGTAGACCGCCAGCACACCCCGGCGATCCCCGTCGGTGACGCGGTCGTCGAGAATCGACGCGGTCGATTCCGACTCCCAGGCGAGCTCGGCGTAGCACTCGTCACTGACGATCACTGCGCCGAGTTGGCGTGCACGCTCCACGGCACGACGGAGCTCGTCGATTCCCAGCACGCGGCCGTCGGGGTTGCCTGGACTGTTAAGCCAAATCAACCTGGTGGCCGCCGGCCAGCTCGCCGGGTCGTCGCCGGTATGCACCGTAGAACCGGCGAGCGCGGCGCCGACCGCATAGGTCGGATAGGCCAACCGCGGTTGCACCACGACATCCGCAGGACCGAGCCCCAGCCAGAGCGCGAGCCCCGCGATCAGTTCCTTGGATCCGATCGTGGGCATGACTTCGTGCGCGGTAAGCCCCGAAACATCGCGGCGGCGCTCGAACCATCCGGCGATCGCTGCGCACAGCGGCTCGCTGCCGGCGGTTTGCGGGTACGCATGAGCATCCGATGCTGCAGCCAGCGCCTCACGGACGACCGCGGGCGTCGAATCGATCGGTGAACCGACGGACAAGTCGACAATTCCACCCGGATGCGCCCTCGCGCGCACCGCGAACGGCGACAGCGAATCCCAGGGGAAGTTCGGCAGGACCAAGCCAGCGCGCGCCGACAGCGTCAGACTCCCGCAGGTTGCGGTGGCAGTGCCGCCACGATCGGATGGTCTTTGTTGATGACACCCAGCTTCGACGCTCCCCCGGGCGATCCGAGGTCGTCGAAGAACTCGACGTTGGCCTTGTAGTAGTCGGCCCACTGGGACGGGAGGTCGTCTTCGTAATAGATCGCCTCAACAGGGCATACCGGCTCGCAGGCGCCGCAGTCCACGCATTCGTCGGGGTGGATGTATAGCATCCGGTCGCCCTCATAAATGCAATCCACCGGGCACTCGTCGACACAGGCTCGGTCTTTCACATCGACACACGGAAGCGCGATGACATAGGTCACGGTGGAGAATTCCCTTCGGATGCTGCTGCAGTCCCCACACTACCGTCGGACGCTCGCGCAGTCGCAGTGAACTTCCGGCCACGTGGCCCGGAGGTCCGCGGCCACCCGAGCACAACGAGCGCGATGATGGGCGCGCCGAAGGTCCAGCTCCAGCCCGCCGGATTTCCCGGCACCAGCACGGAACCGCCGGCCGACATCAGCGAGAACAGGCCCACCGCGCTCAGCACACCGACCGTCGCCAGTCCGGCAAGCGTCCTCGTGTCGAACACGAGCCTCAGCCCGGTGAGTAACGCCATCACGAGAACCAGCGACGCCACGACGCCGACCGGGACCTGCGCCCCCCACAGCGAGAGCGCCGCCTGGTGATTCACCGTGGCGAGCGATCCAACCGCGACGCCGGTCAGGAGCGCGAGCAGACAGCCGGCAATTTTCCCGCCGAGTCCCTGTTCATCCCAGGCGCTGACCTCTGTCGCCTCCGCGGGAAGGCGCAGGTAGCGCTCCTGTGACGCAATTGGGACACTTGGACCGCTGGACAGGGCGTATCGGTCGCCGTGCACACTCACCTGGCTGGGGTAGGCGCGCAGTGCCGCCGTTTTGCGCTCCCACTGCGCTAAGACATCGATGGCGAACCCGCCCGAGTGGTGTGCATCCGTCGGTTCGATCGCGTAAAACGGGATCGCCATCGCTTCAGCCGCCCGACGCGCGACCTGGTGGGCCCGGATGTGATCCGGGTGCCCGTAGCCGCCGGTGGAGTCATAACTCACGACGACATCGATCATGGCGTCGGCGATCACCGCGGCGACGTCGGACACGACCTCGTCCACATCGGCGGCGCAGAGGGAGCCATCGCCGATGCTTTCCAGAGCGATGGCGCCGTGCTCGCCCCACCGCATCCCGGAGTCCAGATACCGGCGCGGGTCACGCCCGACCAATCGGGCCGACTCCTCGCCGAGGAAACGATGGTCGGTGACGCCGAGGATACGCATCGCACGGTGCAGCTCCTCGGTCCGGAACTGCGCCAGTGCCGCGCCGGTGCCTTCAAGATGCTTGAACTCGTCGGGAATCACCTCGCCTAGCTCGCCGCGGGTGCACGTGAGCACTGTGACCGCCGCGCCCAGGTCGACAAGCTTGGCGATGGTGCCGCCGGTCGAGATCGTCTCGTCATCCGGATGCGCGTGGACGAACAGCACTCGCTGCATTCGCTGGGAAAGTTGTTCCTGCACACTGGACAGACTAGGTGGCGATCAACAAAGATCTGAATATAAGGCTAGCGGGCCTGTTCGCTACGCGTTCTGCTTCTTGACGCGGGACGTGGAGCGTGCGCGGGAGCTGGCGTCCAGCTCCACCTTGCGGATCCGGATGCGTTCCGGCGTCACTTCCACACACTCGTCCTCGCGGGCGAATTCGAGGCATTCCTCCAGCGTGAGCTGCCGGGACGGGGTCATCCGCTCGAACACGTCAGAAGTCGACTGGCGCATGTTGGTGAGCTGCTTTTCCTTGGTGATGTTGACATCCATGTCCTCGGTTCGCGCGTTCTCACCGATGACCATGCCTTCGTACACCTCCTGTGTCGGCTCGACGAAGAAGGTCATGCGCTCCTGCAGGGCGACGATCGCGAACGGCGTGACCACTCCGGCGCGGTCGGCGACGATCGACCCGTTATTGCGGGTGACGATGGCTCCCGCCCAGACGTCGTAACCGTGGGAGATCGCATTGGCGATTCCGGTGCCGCGGGTGATGGTGAGGAACTCGGTGCGGAACCCGATCAGACCGCGTGCCGGGACGATGAACTCCATGCGCACCCAACCGGTGCCGTGGTTCGACATGCCGTCCATGCGGCCCTTGCGCGCCGCCAGCAGCTGCGTAACCGCGCCGAGGTATTCTTCCGGAACGTCCACCGTGAGCCGCTCGTACGGCTCGTGGGTCTTACCGTTCACTTCCTTGGTGACTACCTGGGGTTTGCCCACGGTGAGTTCATAGCCCTCCCGCCGCATCTGTTCGACCAGAATGGCCAGCGCGAGTTCGCCACGGCCCTGAATCTCCCACGCGTCCGGACGCCCGATGTCGACGAGCTTAATCGAGACGTTGCCGACGAGTTCGCGGTCCAAGCGGTCCTTGACCATGCGTGCCGTGAGTTTGTGGCCCTTGGTCTTGCCGATCAGCGGCGAGGTGTTCGTGCCAACCGTCATCGAGATGGCCGGGTCATCGACCTTGATGATCGGCAGCGGCCGAACATCGTCGGGGTCGCACAGGGTCTCCCCGATCGTGATCTCGTCGATGCCGGCGACGGCGACGATGTCGCCGGGCCCGGCGGAGTCGGTCGGATACCGGTCCAGTGCCCGGGTCTTCAGGAGTTCGGTGATCTTCACGTTGGTCACGGTGCCGTCGTGCCGTACCCACGCGACAGTCTCGCCCTTGTGGATCGTGCCGTTGAAGACTCTTAGCAGCGCGAGGCGGCCGAGGAACGGCGACGCGTCGAGGTTGGTGACGTGCGCCTGCAACGGGAGTTCGTCGTCGTAGCGCGGTGCCGGGATGTGTGTGAGGATCGACTCGAACAGCGGCTCGAGGTCGGCATTGTCCGGGAGGGTACCGTTCTCGGGCTTATTGAGGCTCGCGGCACCGTTACGGCCGGACGCGTAGACGATCGGCACGTCGAGGATCTTGTCCAGGTCGAGGTCGGGCACATCGTCGGCCAGGTCGCCGGCTAGACCGAGCAACAGGTCCTGAGACTCGGTCACCACGTCATCGATGCGCGCATCCGGACGGTCGGTCTTGTTCACGAGCAGGATGACGGGAAGTTTAGCTTCCAGCGCCTTCCGCAGCACGAACCGGGTCTGCGGCAGCGGACCCTCGCTCGCATCGACCAGCAGCACGACGCCGTCGACCATGGACAGGCCGCGCTCGACCTCGCCGCCGAAGTCGGCGTGGCCGGGGGTGTCGATCACGTTGATGGTGATCGGTCCGTCGGTGGCGTGGATGCCGCGGTAGGTGATCGCCGTGTTCTTGGCGAGGATCGTGATGCCCTTTTCGCGCTCGAGGTCGTTGGAATCCATCGCGCGGTCTTCGAGGTGGGCGTGCTCGGCGAACGAATTGGTCTGCCGGAGCATGGCGTCGACGAGGGTCGTCTTTCCGTGGTCGACGTGGGCGACGATCGCCACATTGCGCAAATCGTTGCGGCTGGCAATAGCCATACGAATAGGTTCCTTGACTGCTGGGCGCTGCACCCGCCGGACTCGCTGCCAGTGGGGCTCGGCAGGGCGGCAGCGGTCAAACGCTGGTGTGATGGTGTGGTTGGAGGCGAGCAGCATGTGTGGCTCTAGTTGCCCCGAAGGGATATTCTACCGTGAATTTGCACTCGTCCACTTCCACACGTTCCAGAGGATGCCGGCGGCGCGCGGGGAGGGAGCCACGCCGGTGATGTCCCCGGTGGTGGCGATCAGCTGCGGGAACTGATAGAGCGGCACTCCGTAAGCGTCGCGGAACAATTGCTCGTCGATGCGCTGCCGTAGCTGATCTTGCCGTGCCGGATCGACGGTTGTCTGAAGTTCGGCCAGCAGCGCATCCGTCTTCTGGCTCGAGTAGAAGTTGTAATTGCGCGAACCCTGCGTGCCGAAAACCGCCGCCACGGCGCTGGTCGACGAGTTCGACTCACTCCACGCGAACAGCGCGGCGTCGTAGGCACCGGGTGTGCCCAGCAAGTTCGCCCAGTCCGGGCTGGAGCAGTCGCTGACGACAAATCCGGCCCGTGTCGCGCTGGTCTGAAGCAGCGTGAATTCCTGTTTGCGCCGCGGATTGCCACTGTCGAACAAGACACAGACCGACGGATGCTCCACTCCTGCCTCCGCGAGAAGTCGCTGCGCGGCGGCGACGTCCACGTTCTCGAAGTCGGCCGATCCGTTGGCCGCCACGGTGGACGGGTACTGCGCAGAACCGGGAAGGAACAGCCAGGAGGAGCGCAGCGGTGCGCGCGGCTGCACGGGTGCCACCAGTGCGTCGAGAATTTGGCGCCGTGGCACGACCTTGAGGAACGCGTCGCGAACCAATGGGCTCTCGAAGCTGCCGCTTCTGCTCCGGGAAAACTGCAGATCGAGGTGCTCGTAGTCTCCCGCGAAACCAGCGACCACCTTGGCGCCGGGGATGGCGCGCAATGCCGCGGCGAGATCCGCGCTTCCCGCCGCCGCCACCACCTCCACCGTGCCCTCGCGTAGCGCCTGCGCCTGGCTGAGCGGGTCGGTGATGAACCGTACCGTGACCGTTTCGATGTGAGCTTGATGGTCCCCGTCGTAGTTCGGGTTGGCGGTGAGGGTGACCTGGTCGTCGGCGACGAAATCGGTAATCGTGTACGGCCCCGTGCTTACCAGCAGATCGGAGTTGGCCGGTACGGCAGGCAGCGGAGGCAGATTGAATCCTGAATTCCAGAACCGGGAGATCGGCGCAAGCTCCCTGGTGATGTGGTGCTGCACCGCCGCGATCAGAGCCGACTTCGCCTTGGTGGGGTCGGTGACCCCGATCGCGTGCTTCACCACGACGTGCGCCGGAAGTCCGACCTCGAGCACGAGCTTCCAGTCCGGCACGTAGTTGTCGTAGGTGAGGGTGAGCGAGCGCGAGTCGGTGCTGACCTCGGGGGTGGCGCTGGCGTGGCTCAGGCCGGTGCTGGTCGCGCCGTCGAAGTACACCACATCGTGTGGGAAGTCAGGGCTGAACCGCCCGGTACCGGCGTCGACGTAGTTTCCGGCGTCGAAGCCGGGGGTGTTGAGCACGCCGGAATTTGCGGCCCAGGCCAGCAGCAGATCGGCGGCATCCACCTTTGTGCCGTCGGACCATTTCACACCGTCACGGATGGTGTAGCGGACGGTGAATGGATGCGTGGAGACCACCTCGTAGCTTCCGAACGAGGTGTCCGGTACGAGCTTGCCGTGCTCGTCGTAGGAGTTGAACGAGGATTTGGTCGCTTCCACGATGGCGGTGTTGCCTGGTGAGTCCCCGTACGAGGTCGCGTCGTTGTAGGAGAAGAACGGCGTGCTCGTGGCGATGGTCACCGTGCTGTTCCGTGCGACGGTGTTGGTGCCCGCCCACTGGCCCGTGCACGCGGAGACCGCGAGCACGGGCACCAGCACGAACGCGAGCGTCAGAACCGTCCGGGCGGCGGCCCAGACTGGCGGCGTCCGGCCCAGGTCAGACGCCGAGCGCAAGTCCAGCGCCGGGAATCGCGTTGAGCAAGTCCCTGGTGTAATCCTGTTGCGGGCTATCGAAGACGTCGTCGACCGTCGAGGCTTCCACAATGCGCCCGTGCTGCATGACGCAGACGTGATCGGCGATCATCCGCACCACCGCGAGGTCGTGGGTGATGAACAGGTAGGTCAGCCCCAGCTCCGACTGCAGCTCGGCCAACAGTGCGAGGATCTGCCCCTGCACCAGCACGTCGAGTGCGGAGACCGCCTCGTCGAGGATGACGATCTCGGGTTTGAGCGCGAGCGCCCTGGCCACCGCGACACGCTGGCGTTGTCCGCCGGACAGCTCGCCGGGGTACCGCGTCGCCAAGCTCGGCGGCAGCGCCACCTGATCGAGGAGTTCGCTGACCCGCGCTCTCCGCGACGCGGTGTTGCCGACGTTGTGCACGATGAGCGGCTCGGCGATGGTGTTGCCGATGTTGCGCAGCGGGTCGAGTGAACCGTACGGGTCCTGGAATACCGGCTGCATCTTACGGCGCAGCGCCAATAGCTTGCGGCCCTTCAGCGGCGCCGTGTCGACGTCGTCGATGGTGATCCGTCCGCTGGTGGCGTCCTCCAGTCGTAGCAGCAGCTTGGCCACGGTGGACTTGCCGGAACCGGACTCGCCGACCAGTGCCATGGTCGTACCACGCTCGATGGCGAACGACACGTCGTCGACGGCCTTGAACTCCCGCGCGTCTCCTTTGGCACCGCGGATCTTGAACACCTTCGTCAGGGATTCCACCACGATCGCCTTGTCGTGCACCCCGGTGGCGGCTTGCTTCGCTGCGCGTTCTTCGGCCGCGTGAACCAGGTCGACGTCCACCGGTGCCGAGGAAGCAGCGTAGTCGAGTTCGGCGATGGCCTTTTTCCCGGAGGACTGGATCCGCCGCGAAGCAAGACTGGGTGCCGCCGCGACCAGGCGCTGCGAATACGGATGCTGGGGGTTCTCCAGAATCTCCCTGGACGGCCCCGACTCGACCACCTTGCCGCGGTACATGACGACGAGCTGTTCCGCGCGCTCGGCGGCGAGGCCGAGGTCGTGAGTGATGAACAACAGTGCCGTGCCGAGGTCGCGCGTCATGCTCTCGAGGTGGTCGAGGATCACCCGCTGCACCGTCACGTCCAGCGCCGACGTCGGCTCGTCGGCGATAAGCAGCTTCGGACGGGACGACAACGCCATGCCGATCAGCACGCGCTGCCGCATCCCGCCGGAGAACTGGTGCGGGAACTGCC
>JBDSDO010000041.1:0-11367 GCA_039920505.1 Terrimesophilobacter sp. | reverse complement strand
GGCAGGTGATCATGCGAGGCTCGCAAGTGGAACAGGACGTTGACCTGTCGGATCTCGTGGACTCCGCACCGGTATTTCACGAGTGTGCCGCCATCCGAAATTCGCCGCCCGCTGGGGATGGCGATCGCACTGCTGGTTTCCGGTGCGCTCGGCCTGGTCGACTCCCTAGCGCTCACCCTGGACAAGATCACTCTGCTGGAGAAGCCGGATGCCCAGCTGACCTGCAACTTCAGCGTGCTGGTCGGCTGCAGCACCAATCTCAACTCAACTCAGGGAGCTGTGTTCGGCTTTCCGAACCCACTGCTTGGGCTGATGTTCTGGCCGGCGGTGCTGGCGGTCGGTGTCGCGCTGCTGGCCGGCGCGCGGCTCGCCGACTGGTTCTGGATTCTGTTCGGTTTCGGTACCACGGCGTCCCTGACCCTGGTCGTCTGGTTCATCGGCCAAAGTGTCTTCGTACTGCGCGTGCTCTGCCCGTGGTGCATGGTTACGTGGGCGGTAACCATTCCGTTGTTCCTGGTAGTCATGCTGCACGCGCTCCGGAGCGGTGCGATCCCGGCCCCTGCACCTCTGCGTCGTGCCGCTGCAGCGACCTATGCCTGGATCCCGCTCATCACGCTGCTGAGCTACGTAGTCGTCGCGGTGCTCGCGCAGTGGCAGCTGGACGTGCTCGCGCAGCTGGTCCGCTAGGCCGGCTCGCGGGCGACGCGTCAACTGCAGCCACTCGTACTGCCACAGTTTTCGCACACGTGGCACGAGCCGGATGGGCGCATCTTCACCCCGCACGAGAGACACAGTGGCGCGTCGGCGACCAGGCCCTGTTGCACCTCGACGAGTGCGGCGCTTGAGTGCGGTGTACTCGACACCGGTCGCACCGGCTGCTCCATGGTGGTGGGGGTTTCGGTTCGCTCCACTGACCCGGCGTCCAATTGCGCGGCTCGTTCTGTCGTCGTGAAGATCCCGAGCGACGCCCGCGTCTCATACGGCAGATGGTCCAGCGCCAGGCGCCGGAAGATGTAATCCATCATCGACTGAGCGATCCGGATGTCCGGGTCATCGGTCATACCGGCTGGCTCGAAGCGCAGGTTGGTGAACTTCTCCACGTATGTGGTCAGCGGCACGCCGTACTGCAGCCCGACGGAGACCGCAATCGAGAAGGCATCCATCACACCGGCCAGGGTGGAGCCTTGCTTGCCCAGCCGTAGGAAGATCTCGCCGAGCCCGTTGTCCGGGTAGGACCCGGCCGTCAGGTAGCCCTGAGCGCCGGCCACAGTGAACGAGGTGGTCAAGGACGGGCGGGTCTTCGGCAGTCGCCGCCTCAGCGGCGCGACCGGGGTCCAGTCACCGGGATCCGCGGCGGTTGTCTTCGCCTTCACACCATCGGACAATGGCTGGCCAACCTTGCAGTTGTCCCGGTAAATGGCGAGCGCCTTGAGCCCGAACTTCCAACCCTGGAAGTAAACGTCTTCTACCTCCTCGACTTTGGCGTCCTCCGGCAGGTTCACCGTCTTGGAGATGGCACCCGAGAGGAACGGCTGCACTGCGGCCATCATCCGAACGTGACCCATCGGGGCGATGGAGCGCTGGCCCATTGCGCAGTCGAAGATTTCATAGTGCTCGAGCCGCAGGCCGGGCGCGTCGACGACGTGGCCGTTCTGCGCGATGTAATCGACGATGGCCAGGGCGGTCTCCTCCGAATAGCCCAGGCGCCGCAGGGAGCGCGGGACTGCCTGATTGACGATCCGCATCGAGCTGCCACCGATGAGTTTCTTAAACTTCACCAGCGAGAAATCGGGTTCGATGCCGGTGGTGTCACAGTCCATCATGAAACCGATGGTCCCGGTCGGCGCGAGCAAGCTCGCCTGCGCATTGCGCCATCCGTCGACGGCGCCAAGCTCCAGTGCGCGCTTCCACTCGCGCTCCGCGCTGTCGCCGATCGTGCCGTCCATGCTCCCGAGGTTGTGCAGCGAGGAGTTCGCCGCAGCGTGCTTGCGCATCACCCGCGTGTGCGCGTCCGCGTTGCGCGCGTAGCCTGCGTAAGCGCCGACCACGCCGGCCAGCTCCGCTGACCTGCGGTACGCCACCGCGCTCATCAGCGACGTGATGGCCGCTGCCAGCGCCCGACCGCCATCCGAGTCGTAGCCGTGACCGGTGGCCATCAGCAGTGCGCCGAGATTCGCGTAGCCGATGCCGATCTGGCGGTAGCGCCGCGTGGTCTTCGCGATCGCTTCCGTCGGGAAGTCGGCGAAGCAGATCGAGATGTCCATGGCGGTGGTGACCAGTTCCACGGCCGCCGTGAAAGCGTCGATGTCGAAGGTGTCATCGTCTCGAAGGAAGCTGAGCAGGTTAAGCGACGCGAGGTTGCAGGACGAGTTGTCGAGGGACATGTACTCGGAGCAGGGGTTCGAGGCAGTGATCCGCCCGGATTCCGGGTTGGTGTGCCAGTCATTGATGGTGTCGTCGTACTGAATGCCGGGGTCTGCGCACGCCCAGGCAGCCTCGGCGATCTGCCGGAAAAGCTCCTTGGCCCGCACCGTCTCGACCGTGCGTCCATTCGAGCGAGCAGTCAAACCGAACATGCCGTCCTGCTCGACGGTGCGCATGAAAGCGTCGCTCACTCGCACCGAGTTGTTCGCATTTTGATACTGCACCGAGGTGACGTCCTGCCCGCCGAGGTCCATATCGAACCCGGCGTCGCGCAGCACTCGGATTTTCTGCTCCTCCCGCACCTTGGTGTCGATGAACTCCCGGATGTCGGGGTGGTCGACATCCAGCACGACCATCTTCGCCGCGCGCCGGGTGGCGCCCCCCGACTTGATCGTGCCCGCGCTGGCATCCGCGCCGCGCATGAACGACACCGGGCCGCTCGCGGTCCCGCCGGAGGACAACAACTCGGCAGAGGAGCGGATGCGAGAGAGGTTCACTCCGGAGCCGGACCCGCCCTTGAAGATCATGCCCTCCTCCCGGTACCAATTCAGGATCGAGCCCATAGTGTCGTCAACGGAGAGGATGAAGCACGCGCTCACCTGCTGGGGCGAATCCGTGCCCACATTGAACCAGACTGGAGAGTTGAAGGAGAACGCCTGGTGCAGCAGCAGCCAGGTCAACTCGTCACCGAAGACTGCCGCAACCTCCGGTGCCGCGAAATAGCCGTGCTCGATCCCCGCCGCCACGTAGCGTGCGACCACTCGGTCGATGAGCTGCCGCAGACTGGACTCCCGGGTCGTGGAGCCGAGCGCCCCACGGAAATACTTGGTGGTGACGATGGTGGAGGCGTTGAGCGACCAGGCGGCGGGAAACTCGACACCGACCTGCGCGAAGATGGTCTCACCGGTTTTCCAGTTGGTCTGCTCGATGTCCCGACGCTCCCAGGCGATCTCGTCGTATGGGTGCACGCCGGCGCTGCTGAAGCGCCGCTTTATCGTGATGCCATGCCCCCTCACGTTATCAGCGGCCCTGTGATCGACCTGCTGCTGTGTGCCCATGAACACCACTCTCCCTGCTTCGTGTGGTTACCATATCTTGCGGTGGTCAGGTGATTGAATCACTAGATGTTGTGGTTGTCGAGTCTTGTCGCCGTGTCGAAAACGCGGCTAACCTGGCCGCCCTGCGCAGCGCCGACAACACCGGATGGCCGAGTATGGCGATGCCCACCCCCAGCACGAGCGCGCGTATCAGGTCCCAGCCGAGCGAGGTGGCGATGCTGAACAACAGGAACCGGTGCAGGTTCTCCGTCACCGGTGCACCCGCCTGGAAGCTCAGCGCCGTTCCTGCTCCAATCGTGAATGGCCAGAACGACAGGTTCATGACCTGCCCGTACAGAAATCCGCAGACCGCTGCATACGCGGAGAGCACAGTCACCTCGAGTGCGCCTCGCATCCGCCTCGGCAACAGTCCTGCGCCCATGCCGATCCAGGACGCCGCCAGCATCTGGAATGGCAGCCACGGCCCGATGCCGCCGGTCAGCAGCGCCGAGGTGAACAGCGTGATCGATCCAAGCGCGAACCCGAACCCAGCGCCGAACACTCGCCCACCAAACACGATGAACAGGAATACGAACTCGATGCCGGCGCTTCCCGCCGACAGCGGACGCAACACTGCTCCGACCGCCGCGAGCAGGCCGAGCATCGCGATCGCCTTGGCATCGATGCCGCCATCACCGAGAGCGATCAGCACGACGAGCATCACCCCGAGCAGCACGGCCCCGAGCAGCACGGGCGCGGCGGCGTTGTGTTCCAGAATCGATCCGGCGCCAGCCAGCAACGGCCAGGTGAACGCGGTCACTCCCATCCCCGACGCCAGCAAAAGGGCAAGCACTGTGTGCCCTCCGAGCGGCACGGCACTGGCGGATGACCGCCAAGGTCGGGCGCTCACGATTGCACCGCCATGGCACCCCGCGCCGCGTCGATGGTGAGGATCGGCAGAGGCCAGAAGATCCTGGCGATCTGTGGTGCGAAGCTTGGACTCGCCGTCAGCACGTCAAGCACCGGTCCATCCGCAATGAACTCGCCGTCGGCCAACACGACGACACGGCTCGCCGTGCGCGCGACGAATTCAACGTCGTGACTCGAGAGCAACACCGCCGCTCCAGCGGAGGCCTGCTCGCCGAGGACCTCGGAGAGAAGCCGTTTCGCCAGGTAGTCGAGGCCGCGCGTCGGTTCGTCCAGCAGAACGACATCCGGCTTCCCCGCCAGTTGGATGGCGAGGACCAACGCGAGTCGTTGACCCTCGGAAAGATCGCGGGGGTGCCGGGTGCCCGCGAGACCGGGAGCGAGGCGATCAAGTAACGCTGCCGTCGTGCCCGGTGCCGCGTCGACCACCCGGTCGGCCTCCCGGCACTCCGCGAACACCGAGTCCAGATACAGCAAGTCGGCAGGGTTCTGGGGTACCAGCGCGATTCGCCGGATCGCCTCATTCGCTCGCAGGGACTTCGGGTCGATCCCGGACCGCTGTTCGTGGGCATCGGCGCCCGACGTGGAGTCATAGATGCGCACAGTGCCGCCCGAGCGCACACCGCTGCCCTGAAGCGCCCAGAGTAGGGAAGACTTGCCCGAGCCGTTGCGTCCCATGACGGCCGTCACCTCGCCCACCCGGAGGTCGAGGTCGAGACCGGCAAGCGCACAGACCTGGCCGTACTGTACGCGCAGTCCCTCCGTCCGCAGCGCTACCGTGGCGGAACGGCTGACCGTGAGAGGGGCCGGAGTTGTCACCGGCCGCATCCCGCGCTGCATCCGCTCACGTAACGGCCGTGCGAGCCGGCGCGCGTCGCGGATGGAGAGCGGCAGCGGGTCCCATCCGGCGAGCCGACCCAGTTCGATCACCGGTGGCGCCACCGGGCTGGTCGCGAGAATCGTCGCGGGCGCCCCGAGCACCGCGGTGCCGTCACTGGTGAGCTGCATCACCGAATCCGCATACTGGATGACACGCTCGAGCCGGTGTTCGGCCATCAGCACCGTGACGCCGAGATCGTGCACCAGGCGCAGGATGGCGGCGAGCACCCCCTCCGCCGCGGTCGGATCGAGTGCCGATGTCGGCTCGTCCAGCACCAGCACGCGAGGGTGACTGGTCAGCGCAGATCCGATGGCGACCCGCTGCTGCTCCCCCGCCGACAGCGCCGTCAGTGGGCGATACCGAAGCGGCACCAGGCCGAGCAGGTCAACGATCTCCTCCACCCGCTTGCGCATCGTGGGATCCGGCACCCCGAGCTGTTCCATGCCATAGGCAAGCTCATCGTCGACCCGGTCGGTGATGAACCCGGCGATCGGGTCCTGGCCGACGACGCCCACAAGGTCGGCGAACTCGCGCGGCGGTTGCGTGCGCGTGTCCCGACCGGCGACAGTGACCGTGCCGGTGAGCCGCCCGCCGGTGAAGTGGGGGGCGAGGCCGTTCACCAACTGCAAAAGAGTGGACTTGCCGGAGCCGGTCGGACCGATCACAAGACACAGCTCCCCCTCCGGGATCGTGAAGGTGACGTCCTGCAGCACTGGCAGTGCCGAGTCGGGGTAGCTGAAACCAACCCGGTTGAAGTGGATCATCGTGCCATCACCACCGGGATTGGCGACAGGACCAAAATGGCGCAGAGGAGGAATGTGGCCGACCAGCCCGCTGTGCCGGACTCGCCCGCAAAGAAGCCGGCCAGGCCCGCGATCGCGACCCCGCTGGCCGCGATGAGTGACTCTCGCACTCGCCAACGGTCCGGACGGTACCTCGTGGTGAGAATCCGCCGCGAGGCGATCATCGATCCCAGCACCGCCGTCGCGGCTGCCACGGCTAGCAGTGGCACGGCCAGCCAGCGCGGCGAAGTGCCATCCAGCAAAGCGTAGGCGCCGATCGCGGCCCCCAGCAGCGCGCTGAGCATCAGGGCGGAGACCAGCGCGCTGCTTCCGCGGTGCACCCTGGCGTAGCCGCGGGAGTCCATCGCCGCCGCGATCGTCAACGAGCGGTCTAAGGCATCCTCGAGCACGGGGACCGTCGTCGCCACAGCGGCCCGGCTGCGCCGCAGGGGACGGCCGCGCAGGCTCTGCGCCCGCCGCACCCGGTACCACGACTCCACCAGCTGAGGGGCGAGAGTCATCGCGATCACGGTGGCGGTCCCCAGCAGGTGCAGGGACGCCGGCAAACTGCGCAGGGTGCGCTGGGGGTTTGTCAACGCGATCGCCGCGCCGAAGCACAACAGCAGCGCGGCCAGGGCAAGGCCGGTGGATGTCGCGGCGACCAGCCCCGTGGCCCCCACCGGGCCGAGCAACTCGATGCCACCGGCCCACTGGGGCAGCGGGATCGCCGGAAGTTCCAACACAGTCTGACCGCCGCTCTTGACCCCGACCAGGACGTAGAAGAATACCCGGATCACCACGATGGCCGCGGCGAGGGCCAAGTAGGCGGGGAAGGCACGGGCAAATGAGGAGCCGTCGTGGCACAGCGCAACGACGAGCACGACAGCGCCGATCAGTAGGACGGTGGATGTGACACCCGGAGAGCGCGTCGTCGCGACGGCGATTCCGAGCGCCCAGGCCCACCAGGCGAGTGGGTGCACGTTGCGGATACGTGATGCTGGCATCGGCTCAGTCGCCGGCCGCTGCCCGCCGGCGCCGGGAACGGGCCACCAGCAGGATGACGAGGATGAGGACTGCGGCAGCACCGAGGGTGATGAACAGTGGACCGCCATTCGTGGCCTCCGCCGTGTCGGCTGAGCGGGTGGGAGAGGTGGCCGCGGGCTGCGTCGCGGCAGTCACTTCCGATGGCGCCATCCCCGGCCCCGTCGCACCGTCGTTGTATCGCCAGCCTTCCAGTTCACCCGATACCGGATGACTTGCATCGGCCCCCACCTGATAGCTGATCCAACTGCCGCGCCTGGAGCTGTGCCAATACGACCAGAACGATCCTTCAAAGGTCACCGGACAACGGTCGGGTTTGACGTCGATCGCACAGATCAGGCCCTGCCCAGAATTTGTGGCGACGAAGCCCGCCGAGAGCAGAGCAGCGCGGCCGGTGGCGGCATCCGACGGCGCGCACCCCGCCTGAACGCTCCCACCGAATTCGGTGAAGTCGACCACGACGGTCACGCCGTTTCCGTCAACACAGGCACCGTCCACCCCGGTCGCGGACGCGCCCGGTGCTCCAACCACCGAAAGTGTGCCAGCAACCAGGATTACTGCGACCCGCGTAACGGCCACGAGTGCACCGCGCTTAGCTTTGCTTGGAATCACGATCCCTACCCACCTAACTCTCGGCCCGCTACATCTTGTGGTCGCTGGATTATTGAGTCAGTACATGTTGTGGTTGCAGAGCGTTTGGGCGGTAGGGCCAAAAGTCCCGACGGCATCTTCTGCCGAAGACTCGCGGCACTCAAATTCGTGCGCAGGTCGTGGACTAACGCTCGGAACGGGCCGCTTCGCGTGTGCGCAGGGAGCCGACAAAGGCAACGAGCAGCAGCAGGGTAACGGCCAACCAGGCCGCAATGCCCACCCACACCCAGGTCCCGGCCAGCGACGTCATGAACCCGATGTCTGCAGCCTTGCCGAGCGTCTGCGAGGCGACCGTGTACATCCCGAGCGGAAATACGACGCTCCACAGCTTCGGCTCGTAGCCCCACGAGTAGCCGCGGACGAAGTATCGCCACAGCCCGAACAGGACGAGCATGGGGATGAACCAACTGCCGAACGACCAGAGCACGACGGCAAGGCCAAGGATGAACGGGTGCATTCCGGTGATGAGGGGGTCCGGGGCGGTCTGCGAGAGGGAGAGGATGCCGGCGGCCGCTCGGACGCTGATCGCGGTGGCTCCCATCAGGATCCAGTAGGCCGGGCCCATTTCTTTCGGCGTCGTCTCGATGAGAAACAGGCGCAGAAAGATGATCACGACAAGAATCAGATAGAGCACCACGCCGACACCCCAGAAGACGACAGCGAGGCTGCCGGCAGCATTCCTGCCCGGTAGCCAGTCAAGGTGTGGGGCGAGTGAGGCGGCCAACACCGCCACCGATTGGGTACCGACCACCCACACCAGCCAAACCCCGGTGATCTCGCGGAGCAGTGGCCGGTTGCCGGCTAGAACGATCGAACAGAACAGACCGTAGGTGAGACCGAGCCAGAGCGCGAACGCGGCGATGCCCATTCCGAGCGCGAGAGCCCACAGCCCGTGGTTGACCAGCCCTGTCGCCAAGACGTTGGTGCCGGCGACGACGGTGAAATAAGACACCGCGGTACCGGGCTCGCGCAGCGACTGTGCGAAGCGGCGCGGAAAGCGCACCGCTCGAGTGAGATACGCCGCCAGCAAGATGACAAACGCCACAGCAGTGACCCACAGGAGCACGAGGGCCAGCAGGGTTTGCCCAAGCAGTCCTGCCCCGATCGACACGATGCCGGTGGCCATGACGGCCGCGAAATATCCGGCGTCCAGTGTGGCCAGCCACGACCCGACACGACCGGCCGGCACCGGCTCGAGCCCACTCGACGTGCGCACTGCGGGAGCGCTGCCGACCAGTGCCTCGTGCGGGTCCTTGGTCATCAGGTCGCACTCCTCGATGTGGTCGCTGTGCATGTGGTCGATGTGCCGACTCTAACGGTCCTGACGGACACGTTCGCGACGTACCGGGCGCTCACTTTTCTGCCAACCGCGACGGACCTGCCGTGCTCCCAGGCGTCCGTCCCGCGACCGGTACACGACGTACGGGCGGAACAGATAGCCGAACGGGGCGGAGAGAACGTGCACAAGTCGGGTGTACGGCCAGACGAAAAAGAGCACGCTGGAAATGAGCACGTGCAATTGGAACATAAACGGCACACCGGTCATGAGCGACGCATCTGGTTGGAACAGGAGCAGACTCCTGGTCCACGGCGACACCGAGCCGCGGTAGTCGTAGCCCGCGCCGAGCACCTGGAACTGGATGACCGCAATCGTGCCGGTGATGATCGAGCCGGCCAGCAAGACATACATCACCACATCCATCCAGGTCGTCACCCTGGCGACCCTGCGAATGGCGCCCCGACGGAAGAGCAGAATGATCATCCCCACTACCGTCACCACGGCCGCCAGGGCGCCGATCCAAGTTGCGCCCAGGTGGTACAGATGTTCAGACACCCCGAAGAACTCCAGCCACTGTCTCGGGATCAGCAACCCGACGACGTGTCCCGCGAACACGGCGAGGATGCCGAAGTGGAACAGCGGGGATCCCCACCGCAGCAGCCTGCTCTCGTAGGTCTGGCTCGATCTCGACGTCCAGCCGTACTGGTCGTAATGGAACCGCAGGATATGGCCGCCGATGAAGCTCGCGCCGGCGACGTATGGCAACACCACCCACAACAACACATCGAGGAAGTTCATACCCGCACTCCTTGACTTGTCTGCCCGGACGGTGCGAACGGTGCGAGGGCGCCGAGGAAACTCAGGCCAACCAACTCGGTCGGCGGGCCCTCGTTCACCAGGGTGAGGTAGCGCTGCCGCGTTTCGTCGTCGAGCTCCGGCAGTGACATGCAGACCGCTTCGACGACCCGAGCGTAGGGGCTCTGAAACGATTCCAGTGCCGTTCGCAATACTTCAATGCCGTCACGGTGGGACGCGAGCAACTCGCCGGCGATCGGCGAGTCGCTGCGAGCGGAGAACTCGAGCACCATCGGCAGGTAGTCCGGCAACTCGTCTGGTGCCGCCTCCCAACCGACCGCGCGGTACGCCTCCACGAAGCGGACCAACGCCATGCCGCGTTTGCGAGTGTCACCAGCGGCGTAGTAGGTGAGGTACGGACAGCATTTGCGTTTGAGGTCGAATGTGGCGGTGTAATGCTCCTCGAGCTGCTGCTGGCTCATGGCAGCGGCGGCCTCAAGAAACGCGCCGAACACGTCTTTGAGCGGGGAGGGTAGGGCCACCACCGAAACCGCGACCGCGGCAAACCGCTCCCGACGTTCCGAAGTCGGGTAGTCGAGCAGGATCGAGGCGGCCATGTGCGCAATGGTCCGCTGGTCTGTGGACAGCGCTACCGGTGCAGTCGCTGTGGGAGCCGTCCTGGCACTCATGCGGGACTCCCGGTGTCTGCAGGCGGTGGGAACAGGCCCGAAACGTGTTTGTCGCCATCCCAGTTCAGCAGGTTGACTCGACCATCGGTGGACGGTGTGCTGGGATCCTCCAGGTTGCGTTTGCCGGTCTTGCGCACCGGGCCAAGTCCGCTCAGCGGCTCGCTCGCAGTGGGTCCGCCCATTCCGGGTCCGCCGTCGGTGTCGAGAGAGCATGCGAGCTGTTCGAGGTCGCGCGCGGACTCCACGTGCGCCTTGGGGATCACGTAACGGTCTTCATACTTGGCGATGGCCAGCAACCGGTACATCGCCTGCATTTCCTCGCCGGTCATGCCCACGACGTGCGCGATGTTCTCATTCGGTTCTTCACCGAGGTTGATGTCGCGCATGTATGAGCGCATGGCCGCGAGCTTCTTGAGGGACAGCTCGATCGGGGTCACGTCTCCAGCGGTGAACAGGCCGGCCAGGTATTCGAGGGGGATGCGCAACTTGTCGATCGCCGCGAACATGTTGCGCACGTCTTCGCCGTCGTTGCCGCTGTTGGAGATGACGTCGACCACCGGGGACAGCGGCGGGATGTACCAGACCATCGGCATGGTGCGATATTCCGGATGCAGTGGCAGCGCGACCTTGTATTCGCTGATGAGCTTGTAGATAGGGCTGTTCTGGGCGGCCTCGATCCAGTCATCCGCCATCCCTTCGGCCTTGGCCGCGGCGATCACCTCGGGGTCGAACGGATCCAGCAGGACCGACCGCTGTGCATCCAGCAGCTCATGCTCATCCTCGATGCTGGCGGCCTCGAGCACTCTGTCGGCGTCGTAGAGCATGAGCCCGAGGTAACGCAGACGTCCGACGCAGGTCTCCG
>JBDSDO010000040.1:0-4213 GCA_039920505.1 Terrimesophilobacter sp. | reverse complement strand
CGCCGGAGTTGAGCACGATGGCGGAAACGACGCCGTCACCGATGACCTGCTGGGACCACAGCACCGGGTTCGCTTTGGCCCGGTTGCTGGTGAATACCGCCGCGGCAGCGTGCCGTGGCCCCCGGTTCACGACGATCGCGAGATCTTTGCCGCCGCTGGCCTTCAGCCCGCAGGCCACTCCCGCCGCAGCAAAACCTTGGGGTGTGCTCACGCTCACGGCGCGACTCCGTTCACGCTGAGGCCGAGGGTTTCGTCGAAGCCGAGGGCGATGTTGAGGCATTGGATGGCGGCGCCGGCGGTGCCCTTCGTGAGATTGTCGATCGCCGACACCGCGATGACGCGCCCGGCGGATTCGTCGACCGTCACGCCGATCAGTGCGGTGTTGGCTCCGAGAGTGTCCCCGCTGGCCGGGAACCTGCCGTCCGGGAGCAACTGGACGAACGGTTCGTCCGCGTAGGCGTCATTCCAGGCCGCGCGCACGTCGGCGGCATCGACTCCCGGGGCGAGCTTCGCCGTCGTCGTGGCGAGGATGCCGCGGGACATCGGCACGAGGATCGGAGTGAAGGACAGGCTGACGTCCGTGCCGCCGGCCGCACGCAGGTTTTGGCGCACCTCGGGCGAATGCCGATGAATGCCGCCGACCGCATACGCACGGGCCGAGCCGTGGAGTTCGCTGGCAAGAAGTTCGGTGGTCGCTTTCTTGCCGGCGCCGGAGGCGCCAACCGCCAGTACTGCGACAACGTCCTGTGCGCTGGCCACGCCCGCGGCTATTCCCGGAGCCAGGCCCAAGGTCATCGCCGTGACGTTACAGCCGGGCACAGCAATCCGTTTCGCGCCGACGAGTTTGCTGCGCTGCTTCGAACCATCGGCGAGCACCAGCTCCGGCAGCCCATAGGCCCAGGCGCGGTAATAGTGGCCGCCGTAAAAGGCGTCCCAGTCGACATCGCTGGTGAGGCGGTGATCGGCGCCGCAGTCCACGACGATCGTGTCGGAGGACAGTGCCTGCGCGAGTTCCCCGGATTTGCCGTGCGGCAACGCCAGAAACACGACATCGTGCCCGGCGAGCACCTCGGGCGTGGTGTCCTCGAGCACGAGGCTGCTGTAGGAGCGCAGATGCGGGTGCACCGAGACCAGCTCCTGCCCGGCGTTCCCGAACGCCGTCACCGTCTTCACCTCGAGGTCAGGATGCTGCGTGAGCAGACGCAATAATTCGCCGCCGGCATAGCCACTTGCGCCGGCTATGGCAACGGAAAGGGACATGATTTAAGCCTACCGTGCCGAAGCTGCCTGCCCAATCGCGTGACTTCCGCCGCGCGGGGCCGCGCAATTTATTCGCGCACCGTCGCACCGAAGCGCGATCCGGCCAGTTCGGCACCCGCGAGTTTGGCACCGCTCGCCTCGGCTGCTGTCAACGTCCGATCGGTCGCGCGGAACCGCAGGGCGAAGGTGAGCGACTTGGTGCCGGCCGGCACGCCGGAGCCGCGGTAGTCGTCGACTAGCCTGGCATTTTCGAGCAGTCCGCCTGCTCCGCTCACGACTGCATCCAGAACATCGGCGGCCGGCACGCCGGCGGCGACCACCAGTGACAGGTCCTGGGTGGCCGCTGGCAGACTCGCAATGGGCGTGGGGATGACATCGCGCGGGGCGAGGTCGATGAGCAGTTCGAGGTTGACCTCGACGACCACGACGCGCCTGGGCAGGTCGAGTTCGTGCGCGAGCTCGGGCAGTAGTTCACCGGCGAAGCCCACAACATCCTCGCCGACGCTCAACTGCGCGGTGCGACCGGGGTGGAGGGCCTGATGCTGCCCGTGGGTGACCTCGATACTCACGCCGAGGACGGATTCGATTTGGCGGACCGCCTGGAGCGCATCCGTCATTGACGCCTCGATGGCGTTCTGGCCCGGTTGCTTCCCCACGATGTTGCCGGCGAACAGGGCGGCGGCGTGCAGCGGCTGCGGCGGGATGCTGCTCTGAAGCTCAGCGAGAGTGCTCTGGTCGGGACGGCTGGTTCCGGAGGGCAGTGGCCCGCTGCCGTAATGCCTGCCCGGCTCGGGGCGGAACACGCTGCCCTGCTCGAAGATGGCGACATCGGTCAGTCCGCGTGAGAGGTTGCGCCTGGCGATGTCGATCAGGCCTGGGATCAGCGACGCCCGCAACTGCGGGGCGGTCGCGTCCAGCGGGTTGGCCAGGGTGATCGCAGCGGCAGCACCCGACACGGCGCCGAATACGTCGTTGCTCGACTGCGCGACGAACGGGTACGCGAGCACTTCGGTGAGGCCGCTGGCGGCGAGTGAGTGGCTGACGGATCGACGCAGTCGCTGCGATCGGGTCAGCCCCCGCCCGGGCGGCGCGATGGGGAGCACCGACGGGATGCGATCGTAACCGACGATCCTGGCGACCTCTTCAGCGAGGTCGGCCTGGTCGCGCAGGTCGCTCCGCCAGCTGGGCGGGGTGACGAGCAGTCCGTCCGTCGCCGACTCGACCCGCGCACCGATGGCGTGCAGCGCGTCGAGCACCTCGTCGTCGGTGTAGTCGACACCGACGATGGAGGCGGCGTAACCGCGCTGGAGCAGGAATGTCTCGGGGGCGGCGCTGGTGTCGTAATTGGAGCCGAGCGTATCCGGCGTGCCGCCCGCCAGTTCGACGAGCAGTTGCGCGACACGGGCTGCCGCGGGGGCGGCGATGGCCGGGTCGACGCCGCGTTCGAAGCGCCGGGACGCTTCGCTGGGCAGCTTGTGGCGACGCGCGGTGCGGGCGATCGAGATCGGGTCGAAGTTCGCGGCCTCGATCAGCACGTCGGTCGTGGTGGTGCTGATGTGAGTGGAGGCGCCGCCCATGACGCCGGCCAGGCCGATGGGGCCGGAGTCGTCCGTGATGAGCAGGTCCTGCTCGTGCAGTTTCCGCTTCTGGTCATCGAGGGTGACCAGGTTCTCCCCCGACCGGGCACGGCGCACGGTGATGCCGCCGGCAAGCTTGGCCAGGTCGTAGCCGTGGATGGGTTGGCCGAGCTCGACCATCACGTAGTTCGTGATATCGACGACAAGCGAGATCGAGCGGATGCCGGCAAGTTTCAGGCGCGCAGACATCCACGCCGGCGTCGGCCGGCCGGGGTCGATTCCACGCACGACGCGGGTCACGAACACCGACGCCCCGACGTGTCCGCGGATCGGGCCCGCGTCGTCGATGGTGACGGGGAAAGTGGTGGTGGTCGGAATGGCGGGTACGGCCAGCGCCGGGTCGCGGAAGGCGACGCCGGTGGAATTGGAGTACTCGCGCGCCACGCCGCGAATGGACAACGCGTAACCGCGGTCAGGTGTGACGTTGATCTCCACGGCAGAGTCGTCGAGGCCGAGCAGAGTGATGGCATCCGTTCCGACCTCGGGGTCGAGCCCGAGCGACGCCAGGCGCAGGATACCGTCGTGCTCCTCGCCGAGGCCCAGCTCCTTCACCGAGGCGATCATGCCGTCGGAGACGTGGCCGTAGGTTTTGCGGGCAGCGATCGGGAACGGGCCCGGCAGCACCGCGCCGGGCAGCGTCACGACGACCTTGTCACCGGCGGCGAAGTTGTGCGCACCGCAGACGATGCCGTGCACTACCTCGGGGTCACTTGAAACCAGCACCTGACACCAGTTGATGGTCTTCCCGTTCGTCTGCGGCTCGGGCACCACGGACAGCACCTGGCCGACCACGATCGGTCCGCTGAGGTCGAAGGTGTGGACGTCCTCTTCCTCGAAGCCCACCTTGACGAGAACCGCGTGCACGTCGGCCGGGGTCGCACCCTCGGGGACGTCGACGAAGTCGCGTAGCCATGAAATCGGGACCCGCATCAGACCACCATTCCGAACTGCTGGCTGAAGCGGATGTCGCCCTCCACCATGTCCCGCATGTCGTTCAGGTCGTTCCTGAACTGAAGTGTGCGTTCGATCCCCATGCCGAACGCGAAACCTTGGTACTCGTCGGGGTCGATGCCCGTGGCGCGCAGAACGTTGCGATTCACCATGCCGCAGCCGCCCCATTCCACCCAGCGCGCGCCGCCCTTCGCGTTCGGCTGCCAGACGTCCATCTCGGCGCTCGGCTCGGTGAAGGGGAAGTAGTTGGGGCGGAGTCTGATTTTCGCCTCAGCGCCGAACATGAGCCTGGCGAAGTGTTCCAGGGTGCCACGCAGGTGCGCCATGGTGAGACCCTTGTCGATGGCTAGGCCCTCGACCTGGTG
>JBDSDO010000039.1:0-8990 GCA_039920505.1 Terrimesophilobacter sp. | reverse complement strand
ACTATGTTACATACTATAGGTAGAGGTCGACGCTGCGCAGTCAGGCGCCGAGGTAGGCGTCGATGATCCGCGGGTCGGCGATGAGGTCAGACGCGTTGCCCTGAATCGTCGTCACGCCGTTGTCGATGACGTAGGCGCGATCGGTCACCTTCAGGGCGGCCCTGGCGTTCTGCTCGACCAGCAGCACCGTGGTCCCCGAGGCGCGGATCTCGCTAATCACCTGCATCACCTGGGCGACGATGAGCGGCGCCAGCCCCATCGACGGCTCGTCGAGCATGAGCATCTTCGGTCCCGCGACGAGACCGCGGCCGATGGCGAGCATCTGCTGCTCGCCGCCGGAGAGCGTGCCGCCCTGCTGAGTCCGGCGCTCCGCGAGCAGCGGCAGCAGTTCGTACACTCGCTCGATGCGTTTCGCGACGACGCTGCGGTCTTTCACGAGGTATCCGCCGAGCTGCAGGTTTTCGAGCACACTCAGCGTGCTGAAGATGCGTCGCCCCTCCGGCACGTGGATGAGACCAGCGCCGACGACGTCCCACGGATGCGCCTTGGTGATGTCCTTGCCGTCGAACGCGACCTTGCCGGTGTGGGCTTTGACCAGTGCGGAGGCAGTGGACAGCGTCGTAGTCTTGCCCGCCCCGTTGTTGCCCAGCAGCGCGACGATCTCGCCCTCGTCGACGGTGAGGCTGATGCCGCGCAGCGCCTGGATCTTCCCGTAGAACACCTCGACGTTGTCGAACTCGAGCATGGCCATCAGCTCACCTCCTCTTCCTTGCCGAGATACGCCTCGATGACAGCGGGGTTCGCCTTCACCTGCGCCGGGGTGCCTTCGGCGATTTCCTTGCCGAAGTTCATCACCACGATCCGCTCGGAGAGTTCCATCACCAGGCCCATGTCGTGCTCGATGAGCACCACCGCGGTGCCGAGGTCCCGGATGCGACGGCACAGTTCCAGCAATTGGTTTTTCTCGGAGTGGTTCAGCCCGGCCGCCGGCTCGTCGAGCAGCAGCAGGTCGGCGTTGCGGGCGAGCGCCCGGGACAGCTCGACGAGTTTCTGCTGCCCGTAGGAGAGGTTCCGCACCGGGACGCCGCGCGCCCCGGTGTAGCCGACGAAATCGAGCCAGCGGTGTGCCTCGTCGGTGTAGTGGGATTCACTGCGCCGGAACCTGGGCGTGTGGAAGATCGCGTCGAAGGCGTTCTGCCCACCGTAGAGGTGCATCCCGGCGCGCACATTGTCGAGCACGCTGAGGTCGGGGAAGAGTCTCAGGTTCTGGAACGTGCGGGTAACGCCGGCGGCGGCGATGGTCGCCGGACGCTGGCCGGTGATCTCCGCGCCGTTCAAGAGCACCGAACCCGAGGTGGGCTTGTAGAACCCGGTGATGCAGTTGAACGCCGAGGTCTTGCCGGCGCCGTTCGGGCCGATCACCGCGACGATCTCCTGTCGGTTGGCAGTGAAACTCAACCCGTCGACGGCCTTCACTCCACCGAAGGCGATCTGCAGGTCTTTCACCTCGAGAACAGGGCTCGTGAGCACAGCATCCTGTGTTGGTCTCTGCATCGGGGACGTCATCGCGTGCCGCCCTTGCCGACAACTCGCTTTTTCGACGCTCGTTTGAGTACCGGGTCAACCTTGGCGCCGTCCACACGCTCAGGCTCGAACCCGCGCGCCGGCCACAGCCCCTGCGGCCGGAACACCATGACCACCACCAGCAGGATGCCGAAAGCGAGGTACCGATACACCGATACCTCGCGCAGCAGTTCCGGCAGCAGGCTGATCACGATGGCGCCGATGACCACCCCTCGCATGTTCCCCATCCCGCCGAGGACCACCGCCATCAGGACGAGAGCCGACTGCAGGAACACGAAGCTCTGCGGCGAGACGGCGGACAGGTGTGAGGCGAACAGCACCCCGCCGAATCCACCCCAGACGGCGCCGAAGATGTAGGCGAGCAGTTTGACCTTGTAGGTGTGGATGCCCATCGCCTCGTCGGCATCCTCGTCTTCCCGCACGAACCGCCAGGCGCGACCTAGTCGGGATCCGCGCAGCCGGGCGGAGGCGAGCACGAACGCGGAGACCACGAAAATTGTCACGTAGTAGAAGATCGCGGGTTGCTGCAGGTCGAGATCGCCGATCTGCAGCAGTCCGGGGACTCCGAAGATGCCGGACGGTCCGCCGGTGACGCTGAGGTTGTTCGCGGTGATGCGGGTGATCTCGCCGAAGCCGAGCGTGACGATGGCCAGATAGTCGCTGCGCAACCGTAGCGTCGGCGCACCGATGATGAGCCCGGCCAGCACCGTCATGACGAGCACTGCGGGGATGGTGAAGATCAGCGGCAACTGGAACGTCTTCGCGACGATGCCCGCCGTATACGCGCCCACCGCCATGAATGCGATGTAGCCGAGGTCGAGCAGTCCGCAGTAGCCGACCACGATGTTGAGCCCGGAGGCGAGCATGACGAAGATGGCTGCGGTGGTCATCACGTTCAAGGCATACGGGGTGGCCGTGACGAACGGCGCCAGCAGTGCGATTGCGAACGCCACCCAGCCGAGGTGTTTGTTCTCGAGGATTCGCGACAGCAGCGAGGTGGGTGGACCGACCTTGCGTGGCGCTCGGGTGGTGTCGACATTGTCGCTCATTCAGACACGCTCCGTGACCCGCTCACCCAGGATGCCGGTGGGGCGCAGGGTGAGGAACAGGATGAGGACACCGAATGCGAACACGTCGCGCCACTGGCCGCCGAACAGGTCCGAGCCGAACGCCTCGACCAGGCCGAGCACCAGTCCGCCGAGCATCGCGCCCTTGATGTTGCCGATGCCGCCGATCACGGCGGCTGTGAAGGCCTTGAGTCCGATGATGAAGCCCATGAGGAAGTCGATCTTGCCGTAGTAGGCGCCGGCCATCACCCCGGCGGCGCCAGCAAGGGCCGATCCGATGAAGAAGGTGCGGGTGATCACCGCGTCGACATTGACGCCCATCAGCAGCGATCCCTTCATATCTAGGGCGATGGAGCGCATGGCTCGGCCGGTCGAGGTCTTCTGGATGTAGGTGTTCAGCCCGAACATCAAGAGAGCCGCGATGACCATCAGGATGATCTGCGGCAGGGAGATTCGTGCCCCGAGCACCCCGAAGACGCCACCCTCGAGGCGTACGGGAAATGACCGCGGGTTCGGTCCGGCGATAGCGCTGACGCCGTACTCCAGTGAGAAGGATGCGCCGACGGCCGTGATCAATACCGCCAGCCGCGGCGCGCTGCGCAACGGCCGGTAGGCGAGCCGCTCGATCGCGACACCCGCCACTCCGGTGAGCAGCATACTGAGCAGCATCACGATGAGCAGCGCGAACAAGGACATCGAGGCGGGAATGCCGCCCACAGAGGTGAGTGCGGCGAAGCCTACAAACGCACCGAGCATGTAGACGTCGCCGTGTGCAAAGTTTAAGAGTTTGATGATGCCGTAGACCATGCTGTAGCCGAGGGCGATCAGTGCGTAGAACGAGCCGACGAACAGCCCGTTCCAAATTACCTGTGTCATGCGGAATGCTCCGTCCAAAGAGGGGAACGGATGCCGCGAGCGCTCATCGCACGCGTCCCGCGGCATCCGTCATGGATCAGGACACGGCATCCTTCAGCACGAACTTGCCATCCTTGATGACGAGGATGACGAAGCCACCGCTGGAGAGCGTGTGCTCCGGGGTGAACTTCAGCGGCCCGGAGAACATCTTGAAGCCGTCGATGCCCTCGAGCGCCTTGATGATGTCGCCGCCCTTGGTGTTGCCGGCTTTCTTGATCGCCTCAGCGGCGACGCGCACGGCGTCGTACGACTGGGTCGAGTACGGGCCTGGGTCGGCACTGAACTTCGCCTTGTAGTTCGCGATCCACTTCTGTGCATCCGCTCCCTTGAGCGTGTCGGGAGTCTGCGTCATCGTGGCGAACACGCCCTCGGAGCCGGCGCCGGCGATGCTCGGCAGGGACGGGTCGACGCTACCGTCGGCGACCATGATGGCGCCGGTGTAGCCCTGTTGCTTGAGCTGGTTGATGACCAGCCCGCCCTCCTGGTAGTACGCGGTCCAGTAGACCAGAGCCGGGTTCTTGCTCATGATGTCGTGCACGACGGCCGAGTAGTCACTCTCGCCCGCGGTCACGGATGTGTTGAGCACGACCTTGGCGGCGCCATCCGCCTCGATTTGTGACTGGGTCTCGGTGGTGATGTCCTTTGAGTAGCTCGTGTTGTCATCGACGAGCGCGACGGTGGCGTAATTCTGCTTCTTGATGAACTCAAGCGCCGCCGTGGACTGCTGCTTCCCGGTGCCGTTGATCAGGAACACATTCTTCAGGCCCTGCTTGACCAGGTCCTGCGAGTTCGCTGCCGGGATGATCATGGGCACATCGGCCTTTTGGAAGATCGGCAGTGTCGGCAGGGTCGCGCCGGAGCAATAGCCGCCAACCGAGACCGTGATTCCGCTGGACACCAGCTTGTTGGCCGCGGCGACCGCCTGTTGGGCGTCGCACGCGCCGTCCTCCACGAGCAATTCGAGCTGCCGGCCGTCGACGCCGCCGGCCTTGTTGATTTCGTCGACGGCGAGTTGCGCGCCGTTCTTCATGTAAGCGCCGGTCGGGGCGCTGCTGCCGGAGGTCGGAGCGACCATCCCGAGCTTGATCGGGCCCTTGTCGCCGCTGTTGCCGCCGTTGTCACTGCCGCCGCCGAGCAAGCCGCCGCTGCAGCCGGAGGTGACGAGCAGCACCGCTGTGGCGATGCCGAGCAGTGCTGTGCTGCGTTTTCCGAATTTCATTGTCTGCCTCTCCATTGATGTCGACAAATCGGATCGTCCATGACCGCTTGGTGCGGCGGAACGGACTAATGATCGCGATCCACGTCAGTACAATATGACACCGTATAGCGAAGGCGTCAATGCTACGACTCGGGCTGGTCCCGCTCCCGGCCCCACCAGTCCACGACGTGGGCGAGGTGGTTCCGCGTCAGTGTCGCCAGCGCGGCGGCGTCGCCGCTGGCCAGTAAATCCAGCATGCGGTGATGCTCTTGTGCAACCTCGGCAAGCTCCCGGCTGTGCGTCATCCGAACCAGGTTCACCATGCGGGTTTGGGACCGCAACTCGCCGACGAGCTCCACGAGCCGCTTGTTGCCACGCAGCGCGAGCAGACCGAGGTGAAACTCTCGGTCGCTCTCGATGAACTCGGTCAACTCGGCGTTCTTGGCGTGCACGGAGATCGCGTCTGCCACGCCGCGCCAGTGCGGCATGGCCGACATCGGGAAGTCAGTGGCAAGATCGCGCATCGCCGGCACTTCCAGCCACTGTCGCAGTTCGACGATTTCGCCGAGGTCCTCGGCGCTCACCGCGGTCACCCGGAATCCCTTGTTGCGCACCGAGGAGACGAAGCCGCGCTGCTTCAAATCAAGCAGTGCTTCGCGAACCGGGGTTGCCGACACCGCGAACTGCAGAGCGAGGGTGGGCACCGTGACCAGAGCACCAGGTTCCAGTTCCCAGGACATGATGGCGGCGGACAAGGACTTGCCGATGCGATCGCGAAGGCTGGCGTGGTGTTCAACCTCGCGGATGGCGGACGCTGCCACAAGTTCCTCACTTTCCCGGTCGCCGATCAGCAGTGTGCTCGCTAGCATTATAATATGTGCCATATTATGCACCCAATCCGCTCTGTGGACTTCCACACCGCAGGCGAGCCTTTCCGCATCGTAGCGGATGGGTTCGAGGTGCCGGAGGCTGCCACCGTGGCCCAGCGACGCATCATCGCGCCGCGCCGCGACCAGCTGGAGCGTGTGCGTCAACTGCTCTGCCGGGAACCACGCGGGCACGCGGACATGTACGGATGCTTCGTGGTTCCGCCCGACGACGATGGCGCCGACTTCGGGGTGCTCTTCTGGCACAACCACGGCTACTCGACCGCGTGCGGCCACGGCACAATCGCGCTCGGTGTGTGGGCAGTGCAAACCGGGCGGGTCGCGTCGGACGCCGATGGCGACACGGACGTCACGATCGACGTCCCGTCCGGCCGAGTGGTCGCCAGAGTGCGCTGCGCCGGAGGAGTCGTCACCAGTGTGACCTTCCGCAACGTGCCCTCGTACGTCATCGCCGCCGCGGTGCCGCTGGTCACCTCCCGGGGCACCGTTTCGGTGGACCTCAGCTACAGCGGTGCGATCTACGCGTCGGTGCTCGCGGGGTCAGTTGGTCTCGCCGTCGAACCCGCGCAGTACGCGAAGTTGATGTCGATCGGCCGGGAAATCAAGTGGGCGCTGAATGAGTCCGAGTGGGCGCAGCATCCGACCGACGCACGGCTCAGCGGCGTGTACGGCACGATCCTGTTCGACGATCTCGGCGATACCGCCGGTGGCCCGCACCAGCGCAATGTCACTGTCTTCGCCGACGGTGAGGGGGACCGGTCGCCGTGCGGTTCGGGCACCGGCGCGCGCGTCGCGCTGCTCGCTGCTGCCGGGCGGCTCGGGGCGGATGACGTCTTCACGCACGATTCGATCATCGGAACGCGGTTCACGGCCCGGGCCTTCCCACATCCGGACGGCGTCGTTCCCGAGATCGAAGGGATGGCCTACAAAACCGGCGAGCACGTCTTCTATCAGGATTCTGCCGATCCGATCGGGACGGGGTTTCTGCTGCGATGACCACTGCGCCCTATATTTCCGCCGACGAGGTGTTCTCCCGCGTCGGTTTCGGCCAAGCGGTGCGCGCCGTGCAGGCCGCGTTCGACGCCGGCCTCGACCCGGCCGCCGACTTCGAGCGGAGCGTGCTCGACGTGGACCACGGCCAGTTGCTGCTCATGCCGTCTGCGTCGCCACGGTTCGTCGGAGTGAAAGTGGCCACCGTCGCTCCGGGCAACCCGGCGCTCGGCCTCGAGCGCATCCAGGCCGTCTATCTGCTGATGGATGCCGAAACGCTCGGCGTGGTCGCCACCATCGACGGGACGGCGCTCACCACACTGCGCACCCCGGCGCTTTCGGCTGCGGCCGCGGACCATCTCGCGCCGGAGCGTGTTGACCACCTGGTCGTGTTTGGTTCCGGACCGCAGGCCTCGGGACACATCCAGGCTCTGGCGAGCATTCGGGCGCTCGGCAGGGTGAGCATTGTAGGTCGGAGCCGTGAGCGCGCGGCGGCTCTGGCGGCCCGCATTTCCACGACCGGCATCGACGCATCGGCCGGAACCGCTGACGCCGTTCGGGATGCGCAACTCATCGTCTGCGCGACCACGGCGCGCCAGCCGCTCTTCGACGGACGCCTTGTGCCAGAGGACTCGTGCACCATCGCCGTCGGTTCCCACGAACCCGACGCCCGCGAGATCGACAGTGTGTTGGCGGCGCGCGCGCAGCTTGTCGTGGAGGAGCGATCCAGCGCACTCCGAGAGGCCGGCGACGTCATCGTCCCGGTATACGAAGGCGTGATCGATCCGGCATCCCTGGTGCCGTTGCGCCGCATCCTCACCGGCCGCACCCCGGTGGACCGGCACCGACCGCGCGTCTTCAAGAGCGTGGGAATGTCCTGGGAAGACTTGGTCATCGCCAGCGCCGTCTACGACGCCGGCACATCAGCTAAGAAGCGGTAGGAAGCAGAGAGACTCCCATGAAGATCACCTCGGTCGACGTCTTCGGCTACGACGTCCACTACGCGCACGGCGAATACGTCATGTCGAAGGGCCGGGCCGCCACTCACGAACTCGGCACGCTGGTGCGACTGCGCACCGACGAAGGGGTCGACGGGTGGGGCGAAATCACTCCGCTCGGCGGCACCTATCTGCCGACCTTCGCCGCCGGCGTCCGAAGCGCGCTTGAAGTTTTGGCGCACGCGGTGCTCGGGCAGGACCCGACCAACGTATCGCGCATCTACCGGCAAATGGATGCAGCGCTGCTGGGTCAGAACTTCGCGAAGAGCGCCATCGACGTCGCCTGTTGGGATCTTTTGGGCAAGGCGACCGGGAAGCCGGTATCTGTGCTGCTCGGCGGCGTGTTGAACGACGATTTCCCACTCTACGAGGCAGTGCCGCTGGGCGCCCCAGAGGCGATGGCGGAATTTGTTGCCGCGCGTAGCGCGGCCGGGATCACCCGGTTTCAACTCAAGGTCGGCAACAACCCACTGGACGATGTGGCGCGCACCAAGGCCACACGGGCCGTGGCTGGCGACGACACCATCATCATCGCCGACTCGAACGGCGGCTGGAATATCCTCGACGCGCAAATCGCGCTGCGGCAACTCGACGACGTCCCGGTCTACATCGAACAACCCTGCCGCGACACGGACGATTGCATCATCGCGATGCGCGGGTCCCGGCTGCCGCTCGTGCTCGACGAGTCGATCGTGACCGCCACTGACGTATTCACTGCGAAGCATAAAGCGCATGCGGCGTCGATCAACATCAAGATCAGCCGAGTCGGCGGCCTCACCCGGGCGGCACGGATGCGCGACCTCATGCAGGAGCTGAACCTGATGGTGTCGATCGAGGACATGTGGGGCGGCGACATCATCACCGCCGCGGTGAGTCACATTGCGGCGAGCACTCGCCCCGAGAGCCTGCTCATGACGTCGTTCTTCAACGACTGGACAGACGGTCATGTGGCCGGCTATCAGCCCCGCTCCGTGCGCGGCCGCGGTTCCGCGCCGACGCGGCCGGGGCTCGGCATCACCGTGGATGCCGCCGCCCTGGGGCAGCCGCTGTTCTCGGTGTAGCGCCCGGCGCCCCCCGCTTCGATATCCCATTTCACGGAGTTTCTGTACTTCCGGCACCCGGCCCCGGGCATTCGCGAGGCTCGGTGACAGACACTCCGTGAAATGGGTCAATCGCGGCGGGTGTTCGACGCGGCTCGACCACCGGAGGAGGGTCGAGACTACGTGCGGGAGCCCTGCGACGCTACCGCGGCAGCACCGGCCGCCGCGGCTTCCGGGTCGAGGTACTCGCCCGGCTTGGTCGGGCGGAAGTTCTCGTCAAGCTCGTAGACCAGCGGGATGCCGGTGGGGAT
>JBDSDO010000038.1:0-7459 GCA_039920505.1 Terrimesophilobacter sp. | reverse complement strand
ACCTTTCGCGCAAGAAGCTCATGCCCGCCGTCTACGACCTCGCCAATCGAGGTCTGTTGCCGCCCGGGTTCGGCCTCGTCGGGTTCGCCCGCCGCGACTGGGCGGACCAGGATTTCGCTTCAGTGGTGCACGATGCGGTGAAGCAGTACGCCCGCACGCAGTTCGACGAGAACGTCTGGGCACAGCTGGCGCTCGGCATCCGGTTCGTGCAGGGCGAGTTCGACGACGACGCGGCGTTCGACAGGCTCAAACAGACGCTGGTCGAACTCGACCGCGACCGCGGCACGATGGGAAATCACGCGTTCTACCTTTCCATTCCGCCAAAATCCTTCCCCGAGGTTACCGAGCAATTGCGCCGCTCCGGTCTGGCCGAACAACGAGAGGGAAAGTGGCGCCGGGTCGTCATCGAGAAGCCCTTCGGCAGCGACCTGGCCTCGGCACGCCGACTGAACGACGTCGTCGAGTCCGTGTTCCCCCAGGACTCGGTGTTCCGCATCGACCACTACCTGGGCAAGGAGACGGTGCAGAACATCCTGGCGCTGCGCTTTGCCAATCAGCTTTACGAACCGATCTGGAACGAGCGGTACGTCGACCACGTGCAGATCACCATGGCCGAGGACATCGGCGTCGGCGGGCGCGCCGGTTACTACGACGGTATCGGCGCGGCGCGAGACGTGATCCAGAACCATCTGTTGCAACTGCTGGCGCTTACCGCGATGGAGGAACCGGTGTCGTTCGACGCGGCCGACTTGCGGGCTGAGAAGGAAAAGGTCCTTTCCGCCGTGCGGCTGCCGCCGGACCTCGCCACCGGCACGGCCGTCGGACAGTACTCCAGCGGGTGGCAAGGCGGGGAAAAGGTGGTCGGCTTCCTCGAAGAAGATGGCATGAATCCCGCCTCGCACACCGAGACGTACGCTGCCATCCGACTGACCATCGGCACGAGGCGGTGGGCGTCGGTTCCGTTCTACCTGAGGGCGGGCAAACGGCTCGGCCGTCGGGTTACCGAAATCGCCGTGGTGTTCAAACGAGCTCCCCAGTACCTGTTCGCGGAAAGCCAGACGTCGGCACTGGGGCAGAATGCGCTCGTGATCCGGGTGCAGCCCGACGAGGGCGTCACCATCCGGTTCGGTTCCAAGGTGCCGGGCGCCGGCATGCAAGTACGCGACGTGACCATGGACTTCGGCTACGGCCACGCATTCACCGAGGCGAGTCCGGAAGCCTACGAGCGATTGCTGCTCGATGTGCTGCTCGGCGACCCGCCACTGTTCCCCCGCCACGCCGAGGTGGAGTCTAGTTGGAAAATCCTCGACCCGATTGAGCGGTTCTGGGCGACCCAAGGGCAACCGGACCAGTACAGCCCTGGTACCTGGGGCCCCAGTTCCGCCGACGCATTGATGGCACGAGACGGCCGAGTTTGGAGACGCCCGTGATAGTCGAACTGCCGAACACCACCACCAGCAAGATTTCGAAGGCCCTGGTGCGGATTCGCGAGGAAGGCGGCGCCGTGGCCCTCGGCCGAGTGCTGACCCTCGTCATCTCCACGGAGCTAGGACACGAGGAAGAGGCCATCGAGGCGGCCAATGACGCTTCGCGCGAACATCCGATGCGCGTCATCGTTCTTTCCGGTGCCGCACGGGTCAGTCGAGAACGAGTCGAGGCGCGGCTGGATGCGCAAATCAGAGTCGGCGGGGACGCTGGAGCGAGCGAGGTCATCGTTCTCAAGGCTTACGGCGCGATGCTCGCCGAGGAAGAGGGCCTGGTCACCGGGCTGCTGCTGCCGGATGCCCCCGTCGTGGCGTGGTGGCCGGGCGCAGCGCCGGACAGCGCCTCCCGTTCCGCGCTCGGTGCCATGGCGGCGCGGCGGATCACCGATGCCGCCACGCAGGCCAATCCCCGTGAGTTCCTCAACCATCTCGCCGACACCTATGTGCCGGGCGACTCGGACTTCGCCTGGACCAGGCTGACGCTGTGGCGGGCGCAACTGGCGGCAGTGCTGGATCAACCGCCGTACGAGCAGATCAGCTCTGTCGAGGTGCGAGGCGCGTCGGACTCCCCCTCGACGACGCTGCTCGCGGCGTGGCTCCAACTCCAACTGCAGGTGCCAACCACGTGCGTGCTCGCACCGGCAGACGTCGGCGGTCCGGGCATCCACGGTGTCACCATGGTGCGGGCTGGCGGCGTGGTCGATCTCAGCCGGCCGGCCGGCGGAATCGCAACCTTGCAGCAGCCGAACCAGCCTGTACACGATATCTCGTTGCCCAGGCGCAGCCTGCGCGACTGCCTCGCCGAAGAACTCCGCAGGCTTGATCCTGACGATCTTTACGGAGACGTGATAAAGGATGGGGTCAGGCGGCTTGAGGACGAGCCGGTCGAACGGGAGCGGACCTTACTATGACGATCGAGAGACGCGTGTTGGTGCACTTGGACCGGACGGTGTTGGCATTGGCCGTTGCTACCCGAGTCCTCGCGACAGTCGGCGGCATCGTGGCGGCCAAGGGCGAGGCGAACGTAGCGTTGACCGGAGGCGGACTCGGAACCGACATTTTGGCCGCGATCAACGCGTCCCCGCGCCGGGACAGCATCGACTGGTCGAAGGTTTCGATCTGGTGGGGCGACGAGCGCTTCGTCCCCGCCAAAGACAGCGAACGCAACGATACTGGCGCACGCGCTGCGCTGTTGGACCACGTCGGCCTCGACCCGCGACACGTCCATCCGTTCCCGGCCGCGGGTGAAACAGACGATCTCGACTCGGCTGCGCGGCAGTATGCCGCGGACCTCGCCGCCGCCTCGCGGGACGGTGAGGCTACCGTGAAGTTCGACGTCACGTTCCTCGGGGTGGGCCCTGACGGGCACGTCGCGTCGCTGTTCCCCGGCCGGGAAGGCATCCGGGCTACCGACCGCGGCGTCGTCGCCGTGCGGAACTCACCCAAACCGCCGCCGGAGCGTCTGAGTCTGACCTTGCCGGCGATCAACGCGTCCGATCGCATCTGGCTGTGCCTCGCCGGAGCCGACAAGGCATCCGCACTCGGGCTGGCACTGGGAAACGCCAGCACTCTCGAGGTACCCGTCGCCGGCGCCGAGGGACGCCTGGAGACTCTCTTCTTCGTCGATCAAGACGCCGCCGTCGGTGTGCCGGAGGGGCTCATCGTCCAGGAATGACCAAGCCGTCGCCGCAATGGCGTGACGGTCTTACTGTGCGGTGAGTCGCCCGCGCCTGGACCGCAACTGATCGAGGGCTTCGGCCAGCAACGTCGCAGCTTCTTCTTCTGTGCGGCGTTCCTTCACGTACGCGAGATGCGTCTTGTACGGCTCGAGCTTCGCCTCCAGCGGCGGATGCTCCTTGTCTCGTCCCGCCGGAGCGCCGCAGTTCGGGCAGTCCAGCTGACCGGGAATCTCGTCCGGGTCGATCGACGCGAGAAAGTACGGCGCCTGCTCGTGACCGTTGGCGCACCAGTAGAAAATCTGAACGCGTTCCGCGTGATAACCGCGGTCTTGCTCGCCCATCGGGCCCGCGCCAACGCGCGAACCGCGGATGGCGCTTCCGCCTGAAGCCATCGTGTGTCTCCTAGCTTGCTGCGCTGAACTTGGTGATGAGACCGAGCACGAGAATGCACGATACCCACACCAACCCGAGGATGACAGTGAAGCGGTTGAGGTTGCGTTCCGCGACTCCAGAGGCACCGAGGTTCGAGGTTGTCCCACCGCCGAACATGTCGGAAAGTCCACCGCCTCGACCCTTGTGCAACAAGATGAGCAGTGTCAACAGTAGACTCACCAAACCGAGGACGACCTGAAGGACTACTTCGAGGATTTGCACAAACAACCTTTCACAACTGCAACGGACCGCGCTCCAGTATAACTTGGCGTGCGGGTGGCCGCGATCAGACCCCGACGTGCTTACGGTATTGCACGATGCTGGAGAACTCGGCGATGTCGAGACTCGCGCCGCCGACCAGGGCCCCGTCGAGGTTGGGCATCCGCATGAAACCGGCGATATTCCCGGACTTGACCGAACCGCCGTAGAGGATGCGGGTGGTCTCGGCTGCCTCACTGCCGATGGCTTCCACCAGCACTGTGCGCAGTGCCGCGGCCACCTGCTCCGCCTGATCCGGTGTAGCGGGTTGGCCGGAGCCAATCGCCCAGACCGGCTCGTAGGCGACCACCACTGTTGAGCGGGCTGCGGCGGACGCGAGAGCGGCGCGCAACTGCGCGACGGGCACTGCGCTCGGTCCGTGTGCGTCACGGTCCTCGGCGGTCTCGCCAACACAGATGACCGGGATCAGGCCGTGTGCGAGCGCTGCGGACACCTTGGTCGCCACCTGTTCGTTGCTCTCCCCGTGCAGGCCCCGACGTTCGGAGTGGCCGACGATGACGAAGCGGCACTGAAGCGCAGCCAGGAACGACGCGGAGATTTCACCGGTGAACGCGCCGGACTCATGCTCGGAGACATCCTGGGCGCCATACGCGATTTCGAGCTTGTCCGCCGAGACGAGGGTTTGCACCGATCTCAGGTCTGTGAACGGCGGGAAGACGGCTACTTCGACGTCGGCGAAATCGTGGTGGGCGTCCTTCAAACTCCAGGCGAACTTCTGGACGAACGCTATCGCCTGGAGATGGTCAAGATTCATTTTCCAGTTTCCGGCGATGAGCGGGACGCGTCCGCCCGCCGGTGTGATTACTGCCATCCGAGTACCTCCAGACCCGGGAGACGCTTGCCTTCGAGGAACTCCAGGCTGGCCCCTCCCCCGGTCGATATGTGGCCGAATTGATTGTCGTGGAATCCCAGGGTATGCACGGCGGCCGCCGAGTCCCCGCCACCGACCACCGAAAGGCCGGAACCGTCCGAATGCGTCGAGACCTCGGTGAGGGCTTGAGCGACGCTCTTCGTGCCAGAAGCGAACTCCGGGAACTCGAACACGCCCATCGGCCCGTTCCAGAACACCGTCGCCGACGACCTGATGGTTTCCGCGAAGCGGGCCGCCGTGTCTGGTCCGATGTCAAGGCCAACGCCCGCCGCGCCCCAGTCGGTGGCTTCGATCGATGTCGCCGGGCGGACCACGTGCTCGGCGTCTTCCGCGAACCGCGATGCTACGACGACGTCGCTGGGCAGCACGATCCTCACGCCGAGACGTTCTGCCTCGGCGAGGTAGCCGCGCACCGCATCCAGTTGGTCGGCCTCGAGAAGACTCGATCCGACGTCGTACCCCTGGGCGGCGAGGAACGTGAACAACATTCCACCGCCGATGAGCAATGACGTCACCCGTGGCAGCAGATGGTTGATCACGCCGAGTTTGTCCGACACCTTCGAGCCGCCGAGGACGACCGTGTACGGAGTGACTGGCGACCCGGTGAGTCGATCGAGCACCTCCAACTCGGTGGCGATGAGACGTCCCGCGGCGCTCGGCAGCAGGGTGGCCAACTCGAAAACACTGGCGTGTTTGCGGTGCACGACGCCAAATCCGTCGGAGACGAGGACGTCGCCCAATGCGGCGAGTTTGCGGGCGAACTTCGTCCTTTGCTTCTCGTCTTTGGCGGTCTCGCCCGCGTTGAACCGCAGGTTCTCCAGCATGGCGACGTCGCCGTTCCCGAGCGTGTCGGTGGCTTCGGCGGCGGCCGCACCGACGGTGTCGCTCGCGAATGTCACGGGCTGGCCGAGCAGTTCGGACAACCGCTGCGCAACTGGCGCGAGTGAATACTTCGCGTTCGGACTGCCGCCGGGCCGCCCCAGGTGCGAAAGCACCACCACGCGGGCGCCAGCATGGATCAACTCGTTGAGCGTGGGAATCGACGCACGGATGCGCCCGTCGTCGGTGATCACACCGTCATTCAGCGGAACGTTGAGGTCGCAACGGACCAGGACACGTTTGCCGGACAGGGACCCGAGCGAGTCAATCGTTCGTAACGTCATGCGTCGCGACTCTTCCGCGACCTAGAGGCGCGCAGCGACGTACTCGGTAAGATCCACCAGGCGGTTCGAGTAGCCCCACTCGTTGTCATACCAGCCGGCGACCTTCACCTGGGTGCCGATCACCTTGGTCAGGCCGGAATCGAAGATGCACGAGTGCGAGTCGCCGACAATGTCCGAGGAAACCAGCGGGTCGTCGGTGTAGCTGAGGTACCCGGCGAGGGAGCCTTCGCGCGCAGCGGTCTGGTAGGCAGCGTTCACGTCGGAGACGGTGAGTCCCGAGCGGGTCTCGATAGTCAGGTCGGTGATGGAACCAGTGGGTACCGGCACACGCAGTGCGTAGCCGTCCAACTTGCCGACGAGCTCCGGAAGCACGAGACCGATGGCCTTGGCCGCACCGGTGCTGGTGGGGATGATGTTGATCGCGGCGGCACGGGCGCGACGCGGATCCTTGTGGGGGCCGTCCTGCAAGCTTTGGTCCGCGGTGTAGGCGTGCACAGTGGTCATCAATCCGCGCTCGATACCGAAGTTGTCGATGAACACCTTCGCCAAGGGTGCGAGGCAGTTCGTCGTGCAGGAGGCGTTGGAGATGATGTTGTGCGCCTGAGGGTCGTAGGTGTGCTCGTTGACGCCCATCACGAAGGTCGCATCTTCGCCCTTGGCTGGTGCGGAGATGATGACCTTCTTGGCGCCGGCGGCCAGGTGCTTCCTGGCATCCTCCGCGTTGGTGAAACGGCCCGTCGATTCGACGGCGATGTCTACGCCGAGGTCTCCCCAACCCAGGTTGGCGGGGTCCCGCTCGGCGAGCACCTTGATCGGCTTGCCGTTCACGACGATGCTGTCCCCGTCCAATTCGACGCTGGCGTCCAGCCGGCCCTTGATGGAGTCGTACTTGAGAAGCAGCGCGAGGGCTTTGTTATCGGTGAGGTCATTGACTGCGACGATCTCCAGGTCGCTGCCCTTTGCCAGAGCGGCGCGAAAATAGTTGCGGCCAATTCGGCCGAAGCCGTTGATTACGATCCTGACGGACACGTAGGACTCCTCAGTGTTGTGCGCCGGCCGGCGCGGTGGTGTTATCGGGGGTTGGCGGATGTGGCGTGCCCGGAAACCGCCGACTCCGGGCACGCGGGAGAGTCAAACGATAAGGCCCTGAGTCTTTTCACGTGCCGCATCGAAACGCTGCTGCACGTTCGCCCAGTTCGCGATGTTCCAGAACGCCTTGATGTAGTCGGTCTTGACGTTGAGGTAGTCCAGGTAGAACGCGTGCTCCCACATGTCCAGGAGCAGCAGTGGAACCGATCCGGAGACGAAGTTGTTCTGGTGGTCGTAGTACTGCTGGACGAGCAGCTTGCTCCCCAGGGAGTCCCAGACCAGCGCGCCCCAGCCGGAGCCCTGGATGCCCGCGGCCGCCGCGGTGAAGTGGGCAACGAACTTGTCAAAGGAGCCGAAGTTGTCGTCGATGGCGGCGGCTAGTTCGCCGGTCGGCTTGTCTCCGCCGTCCGGTGAGAGGTTGGTCCAGAAGATGCTGTGGTTGACATGCCCGCTGAGATTGAA
>JBDSDO010000037.1:0-32605 GCA_039920505.1 Terrimesophilobacter sp. | reverse complement strand
GCCAAAAATGCCTTGCCATCGAAGTACTTCACCTCGAACAACTCCGCCTTGGACTCGCTCGCGCTCGCCATCAGCTTCGGTGTGTGCAGCTCGATGAAGTCGTGCTCCACCCACCAGGTGCGCATCGCGTGCTCGAGGGTGGTTTGGATGCGGAAGATGAGGTTGTTCTCTGGGCGGCGCAGGTCGAGGAAGCGCCAGTCCATCCGCTTGTCCAGCCCAGAGTCCTCGGCGATCGGTGTCTCCCCGATGGCGGGACCGACCACATCGAGGAAATCGAGTTTGACCTCAATACCGCCAAGCTTGACGCGCTCATCGTGCTTGAGCTCGCCGGTCGCGGTGAGGAAGCTGCCATGGGTGAGGCCAGAAATCATGTCGGCGAGGGGGTCGTCCGCCGCCGCACGCGGATGCACCAGCTGCACGGCACCGGATTCGTCGCGCAGCACGACGAACTGCACCTTTTTCTGATCCCGTACCGTCTCCACCCATCCGGATACCGAGACGGACCCGTCGCTCGACGCGGCAAGGTTCTTGACTAAAGTGCGAGTGGTCACCTGAGCGAGTTTACCGGGGGCCGCAGCCGCTGAATTCTCAGCAACGGCATCTCTCGGCACGGTTACGTACACTTGACGACGTGGTTGCATCACAGGTCCACCTCGTCCGCCATGGCGAGGTTCACAATCCCGACGGCATCCTTTACGGACGCATAGCGGGCTATCACCTGTCCGAATTGGGACGCCGAATGGCCGCCGCCTCCGCGGAGTCGATGAAGAATCGCGCACCGATCACTCGGCTTATCGCGTCCCCGCTGCAGCGAGCCCAGGAGTCGGCGGAACCGTGGGCGGAGGCCTTCGGCCTGAAAATCGAAACCGATGAGCGGCTCATCGAGCCGCACAACCGATTCGAAGGCAAGAAATTCGAGTTCGGCCCGCAGGTGCTCACCAGACCGGCGACCTGGCCATGGGTGCTCAATCCGTTCCTCCCCAGCTGGGGAGAGGCATACGCCTCGATAGCGAAGCGGATGCTCGCAGCGATTGAGGACGCCTGGGGCGGCACCCAGGAGGGTGACGTTGTGCTCGTCAGCCACCAACTCCCCATCTGCATGGTGCAGCGCAGCCTCGATGGTCGTCATCTGTTTCACGATCCCCGCCACCGCCGGTGCAGCCTGTCGAGCATCACCACGCTGGCTCTTCGAGACGACCACTTCGTCGAGGTGGACTACCGCGAACCGGCTGCGGCGCTGGCCGCCCAGGCCCTCGACCGGGGAGCGGTGTGAGACGAGCCATCAAGGTCAGCGCCGTGGCGTTGGCCGCAGTCCTCGCCCTGTCCGGGTGTTCGACCGACCCATTGGCGGAGCAATACCGCAGCGGCGGCAACCAGAACTACATCGCCGGCGACGGGACGGTGCTTGAAATCCCGGCGGCCAACCGTGACGCTCCGATCGAGTTCACCAGCACCACCGACGCCGGCAAGACGGTGTCGGCCAAGGACTACCTGGGCAAGGTCCTCGTCGTGAATTTCTGGGCAGCCTATTGCGACCCGTGTCGTTTCGAAGCGCCCAACCTGGAGAAACTGTCCCAGAAACACGACGACGGGGCCGCCGAATTCCTCGGGGTCAACATCGCGGACACCGCCGACACTTCGCTCGCCTTCGCCCGCAAATACCAGGTGACCTACCCCTCGGCACTGGATGCCGACTCCGGGAGTGTGCGGCTCGCCTTCGCCGGGAAAACAGCCCAGAGCGCCCTGCCGACCACGCTGGTGCTGGACACGCAGGGCCGGGTCGCCGCGCGCATCCTGGGTCAGCTGCAGTCGGCGTCGATCCTCGACACCATTATCGAGTCGGTGCTGGCCGAGAAAGCAGTGCCGGCCGAAAAGGCAGTGCCGGCCGAAAAGAACAAAGCCCAGTGAATCCGATCGGCGAAATCGTTGCCGGGGGCAACTTGGCTCTCGCGTTGCCCATCGCGCTCGCCGCGGGCCTGGTGTCGTTCGCCTCGCCGTGCATTCTGCCGCTCGTGCCCGGCTACCTCGGCTATGTCAGCGGCTTCGCCGGTGACGGGCAGCGGCGGGACCGGCGACGACTGCTGCTGGGCGTTCTGCTGTTCGTGCTGGGGTTCAGCGCCGTCTACGTCACCCTGACCCTCGCGTTCGCCGTCGCCGGCCTCACCCTGATCCGCTGGATGGGCCTCATCACTCGAATCGTCGGCGCCGTTGTGATCATTATGGGACTGGTCTTCATCGGCCAATTCAGCTTCCTGCAACGCACCATGAAACCGCAGTGGAAGGTCGCCACAGGACTTGGCGGTGCGCCACTGCTAGGCATCGTGTTCGGCCTCGGCTGGGCGCCGTGCATGGGACCGACGCTGGTTGCGGTGCTCGGGTTGAGCCTCGGCAGCGGATCGCCGACCCGCGGCATCCTGCTCGGGACCGTCTACTGCCTCGGACTCGGCATTCCCTTCCTGCTGGTCGCATTCGGGTTCAATTGGGTCACCGGCTCGGTGAGCTGGCTGAAGCGTCACATCCGGGTCATCAACGTCATCGGAGGCGTCATGTTGGTCGCAATCGGACTCCTCATGGTGTCCGGCATCTGGTCCGTTATCATCTCCAACCTGGGTTCGGTGATCAGCGGATTTGTCCCGGCCCTCTGACCACATCGAGTCGCCGCTGCTGCCGCGGCCAGACGACAGCATCACTCAGCCGAAGCTCGGCCTCGTCGGTTATCTGCGCTTCTTCTGGCGCCAGCTCACGAACATGCGCACGGCACTGTTTCTGTTGCTGTTGCTGGCGATCGCCGCGGTGCCAGGTTCGCTCGTGCCGCAGCGCAGCTCCGACCCGAACGGCGTCGTGCAGTACGTGCGCGACAACCCAGGACTGGCGCCGGTACTCGACACGATGCAGTTCTTCGACGTGTACACCTCGGTGTGGTTCTCCAGCATCTACCTGCTGCTGTTCGTCTCGCTCATCGGATGCGTCGTGCCGCGCACCCTGCACCACCTGAAGGCGCTGCGGGCGAAACCACCGAAAACTCCGGCCCGGCTGGAACGGCTCGCCGGCTTCACCACCCAGCCTGCACCGTCTGGGACCGATGCCGCCGGTGCGGTCGAGGCAGCACGGCAGGTGCTGCGCGGAGCCGGATACCGCGTGCAGCTGTTCGACGGTCCGTCGCTGTCGGTGTCCGCCGAACGTGGATACGCGCGCGAAACCGGCAACCTCGTCTTCCACACGGCGCTGATCGGCGTGCTCATTGCCGTCGGAATCGGAGGCGGCTTCGGCTACGCCGGCCAGAAGGTCGTGGTGGAGGGACAGACCTTCGTCAACGTGCTCGGCTCGTACGACTCTTTCAATCCCGGCCGGTTCTTCACCGACGCAGCGCTTGCGCCCTATCGCCTGGTGCTGAAGAAATTCACCGCCGTGTATGAGGAGAAGAACCTTGACGCGTACGGGCAGGCGATCGACTACCGGGCGGATGTCACCGCCTACCGTCCGCAGCAGCAGGCGCAGACAGAAGCGATCAAGGTGAACGAACCGCTGTCGATCAGCGGCACGAACGTCTACCTGCTCGGCAACGGCTACGCACCCCGGATCACCGTCCGCGACGGTGCCGGAAACGTCGCCTTCACCGACTCTGTGCCCTTCCTGCCGCAGGACACCAACCTCACTTCGATCGGCGTGATCAAGGTTCCGGATGCTCTGCCGAAGCAAATCGGGATGATCGGCTTTTTCTACCCCACCGCCAAGGAACTCAGCACCGGCGCGTTCACCTCGATCCATCCCGACCTCCGCGCCCCCATGCTCAGCCTGCGCGTGTACACCGGGGACCTCGGACTGGGCAACGGAAAGCCGAAGTCCGTGTACGAGCTAAACACCGACGGCCTTACCGAGGTCGCCGGTTCCAGCGCCGACACTCCCGCGCTGAAACTGAAGCCCGGGCAGACGGTGTCGTTGCCCGGCGGGATCGGCACCGTCACCTTCGAGAACATGGACCCGGCCGCCACGGACGAGACACGCAGCGTGTCACGGTTCGCGTCGCTCGACATCCATCACGATCCCAGCCAGCAGTGGGTGTTCGTGTTCGTCGTTCTCGCCGTCGCCGGTCTCCTCGCGGGACTGTTCATCCCGCGACGGCGAGTGTGGGTGAAAGCCGTCGAGACCGACGGCGTCGTCAGCCTCGAGTATGCGGGACTGGCACGGGGCGAAGACCCGGGATTGGAAGTCGCTGTCGCAGACATTGCGCGCAGACACATCAAGCGGCTGACGAGTTAGGCTGACCTGGTGACAGTTGCTGACCTCGTGTCGTACTCCCTCGTCGCCATCTACTCGGCCATGGCCGTTTACACACTGGCGTTCGTGTGCTTCGCGCTCGACCTGGCGAAACGTTCCGCCGAATCGCAAGCCGTTCCGGCGACCGCCGGCGCTGCCGCGCGCACCGCGTCGACCGGGACGCGAAGCACCGCAACGGCTACTCTCGAACGCGCCCCGGCCACCCCTCCCGCGGCTCCCTCACGCCGGTTCGAACGCACCGCGTTCTCCCTCACGGTGCTCGCCTGGGTGTTGCACGTGCTCGGAACCGTGCTGCGTGGGTTCGCGAACGGCCACGTGCCGTGGTCGAACATGTTCGAGTTCTCTTTGACCTCCTCTGCGATCATCGTCGGCGTCTTCATCATCGTGCAGTTCTGGCAGAACCTGCGGTTTCTCGGCGCATACATCACCGGATTCGGACTCCTGCTGCTCGGCGTCGGCACCGTGAACTTCTACGTCGACGTCAAGCCGCTGCCGCCGGCGCTGCAGTCATACTGGCTGGTCATCCACGTGTTCGTCGCCACGCTGGCGACGGCCCTGTTCGCGATCGGTGCCGGGCTGTCGATTGCTCAGCTGCTGCAGGCGCGACGGGAATCCGGAAAGTCAACCTGGCTGAAAGGCCTGCAGACGCTGCCGGATGCGCAGCGGCTGGAGGATCTGGCCTACCGCGTGGTCATGGTTGGCTTCGTGTTCTGGACGTTCACCGTCATCGCAGGTTCGATCTGGGCGGAAAAGGCATGGGGCAGCTACTGGGGCTGGGACACCAAGGAAGTATGGACGTTCATCATCTGGGTGCTGTTCGCCGGCTACATCCACGCGCGGGCTACCCGCGGCTGGCGCGGCGCTCGTTCCGCGTGGCTCGCCCTCGTCGGCTTCAGCGCCGTGCTGTTCAACTTCACCATCGTGAACCTGTTCTTCAAGGGGCTGCACACCTACTCCGGGCTGTAGCCCCGGCCAATATCGGCCGGTTTCTCGGCGAGCTGCGCATAACACCGCTCCAACCGCTGCTGCCACCACAGCGTGCGCTCGGCGTCGGCCGCATGCTGTTCCAGTAACGCGTCGCTGACCTGCACGCGGCGCACCGGGATCTCGCCCGCAACGGGCAGCAGAGGCTCGGCCGTGACATCCGCAGCCAGCAGTGCGGCAGTGCCCAATCCGCAGTCGAAGTCCAGTTTCGGCAGCAGTGCGGCCAGGTGCGCGCCCATCGAGATGCCCACGGAGGTGTCCAGCGCGCTTGAGACAATCGCTGGGAGACCGGCACCGGCCACAATCGTCATGGCGGAGCGGATGCCGCCGAGCGGCTGAGCCTTGATCACGATCAGATCGGCGGCACCGGCACGGGCGACGGCGAGCGGGTCGCTTGCCTTCCGAACACTCTCATCCGCGGCGATGAGGACACCCTCTCCGGCAAGTTTCGATCTCAACTCGGACAGTTCGGCCACTGTGGCGCACGGCTGTTCGACGTATTCCAGTCCGAACGGCTGCAGCGCGAGGATCGCTTCGTGCGCCTCCATCACACTCCAACCGCCGTTCGCGTCGACACGGAGGCGTCCGCGTGCCCCGATATACGCCCGCGCGGCGTCTACCCGCGCGACGTCATCCGTGAGGGTCTGTCCTCGCTCGGCAACTTTCACCTTAATGGTGCGGCAGCCGGGGAACCGGTCCAGCATGGTAGCGACGTGCTGCGGTGCTAGCGCCGGCAGGGTGGCGTTGACCGGGATGGATGCCCGCAGCGCCTGCGCCTGCGTGCTCCAGCCGAAGTCGATCGCCGCGGCAAGCCAGGCTGAGGCCTCGGCGTCCTGGTATTCGACGAAGGGGGAGAACTCGCTCCAGCCTTCGGGCCCGCGCAGCAGCATGGCCTCGCGCACGTCGATGCCGCGGAATCGGGACGCCAGGGGCAGCGTGACCACCCTGGCCCGGTCGAGCAACTCAGCAAGGGGCGGCAGCGGTGTGCGTGGCATATCTCCAGTGTGCCGTGCCGCGCATGCCGTAGGTGCACTACCGGCCGCACCGTGCAGTACTGTGGGTGGCACTCGGCCTGCGGCCATGGAGCGCGGCGACGTTCAACACTGCGGCGTTCAACACTGAATCATTAACACTGAATGATTAACACTGAGAGGACACGCGACGGGGACGAACGAACCGGATGCCGTCGACGCGTGGGCGACGGTCGGCCCGCCGCCGGGCTCCGAGCCCGCTGCGGCACGTGGGTCGGTGCCGCTGGGCGTCGTGGCGTTGGGCCTCGCTGCGCTGTTCGTGATCGGCGACGTGTTGGCGATCTCGGTGGCATCGTCCGGGAATTGGCGTCTCGGCACGTCGATCGCCCAGGCGATGATGGGTGCCACCGTCGTCTCGCTGGCGTTGGCCGTCGTTGCGGCGGCGCTCGGGCGTGGCCGACGTTACGCCCTCGCCGCGGCAGTGCTCAGCGTGCTCGCGAACCCGCTCGTATTGACCGGCATCCTGTCCATTACTGACCCGCTGTAGGCCCCGCGTAGGCTTGGCTCATGCCAGAGGTTTCCGAACTGTTCGATGCGAGCCTCTGGAGGCCCGTTCCAGGCTTCGAGACTCTCACCGATGTCACCTACCACCACGACATCGCCGGCCAGGTCGCCCGGGTGGCCTTCAACCGCCCGGAAGTCCGTAACGCGTTCCGGCCGCACACCGTCGATGAACTCTACGCGGCGCTAGACGACGCCAGGCAGAACTCCCGCATCGGGGTCGTGCTGCTCACAGGCAACGGACCCAGCGCCAAGGACGGCGGCTGGGCGTTCTGCAGCGGAGGCGACCAGCGCATCCGCGGGCGGGACGGATACCGCTACGAGACAGGGGATCCGACAGGCTCAACCACCGGTGCCGGTGCGCCCCGCCCGCATCCGGTCGGACGTCTGCACATTCTCGAGGTGCAGCGGCTCATCCGGTTCATGCCTAAGGTCGTCATCGCCGTGATCCCGGGCTGGGCCGCCGGCGGTGGTCACTCACTGCACGTGGTGTGCGACCTCTCGATCGCAAGCGCCGAACACGGACGTTTCAAGCAGACGGATGCCGACGTCGGCTCCTTCGACGCCGGATACGGCAGTGCCTATTTCGCCCGCCAGGTGGGGCAAAAGTTCGCTCGCGAGGTGTTCTTTCTCGCCCGCGAGTATTCCGCCCAGCGGGCACTGGAGGCCGGCGCCATCAACGCGGCCGTGCCGCATGCCGAACTGGAAGCGACGGCGTACGCGTGGGCGGGCGAGATCCTCACAAAATCGCCCACCGCCATCCGGATGCTCAAATTCGCCTTCAACGCGGTGGACGACGGGATGGTCGGCCAGCAGGTCTTCGCCGGGGAGGCGACTCGACTCGCCTACGGCACCGACGAGGCGGTCGAGGGACGCGATGCGTTCCTCGAAAAGCGCGAACCGGACTGGTCGCCGTACCCCTGGCACTACTGATGCCGCCGGATCGCCTGCCCGCCGATCCCGCCGTCCCCTTCCGAAATGACGGAGATTTGGACATCATGGAACCAGAATGCTGGGATGTGGGGCCGGTGATGACCAAAACACCGTCATTTCGGAAGCGGTGGGAGCGGACGTGACGCGCCGGTTGCGAGTGGTGCCTGCGGAGAACGTCAGCGACGTGCTTGCCGCCCTCAAGACCGCCTTGACCGCCGACGGCCCGGCAGTTCTGCCGGTTGCCGCCGGATTCGACGACGCGGACCTGCCCCGTGAAGTGCCGCAGCGCGTCGCCCTCGTCGTCGAGACGAGCGGGTCGACCGGGCACCCCAAGCGGGTCGCGCTGAGCACGGATGCGCTGCTGTCCAGTGCTGCCGCATCGGCATCGGCGCTCGGCGGCCCGGGCCAGTGGCTGCTCGCGCTTCCCGCACACTACGTGGCAGGGACCAACGTGCTGGTGCGGTCATTGGCCGCTCAAACCGAACCGGTGGTGCTGCCGGGCGCTCACTTCGACGTCGACAATTTTCTCAAGGCCGCCCAGCAGATGGACGCCGACTCGCGCTTCGTGTCATTGGTCCCCGCGCAATTGCGCCGGTTGCTGGAGACGGATGTCGCACTGAGCGTGCTGCGCCGTTTCGACCGCATCCTTGTCGGCGGGCAGTCGACCCCGGCCGATGTTCTCACCCGTGCGCAGGGGCTCGGGCTGAACGTCACCCGCACCTACGGCTCCAGCGAGACGTCTGGCGGATGCGTGTACGACGGCGTACCGATCGGCGACACCCGCGTGCGCATCCTGGACGGGCAAGTCGAATTGGCCGGCAGCGTGCTCGCAGATGGCTACATTGGCGACGATGAGCGCACCGCCGCCCGGTTCCACGTGGACGATGGCGTGAGGTGGTACCGCACCGGCGACACCGGAGTGCTCGTCAACGGCACACTGCGGGTGACCGGACGGCTGGACGACGTGATCATCTCCGGCGGGGTGAAGGTGTCCCTGGCCGAGGTGGAACGGGTGGTGCGTGGCATGCCGGGTCTGGGCGCGGCGGTTGTCGTGGCCGCATCCAGCCAGCGGTGGGGCCAGGTTTCTGTCGTGGTCTCGACGGCAGCCGTCGAGCTGACCTGGATGCGCACCGTCGTCAAGGCCGCGCTGGGAGCCGCCGCCGCTCCGGCATCCGTGCTCGTGGTTGCCACGATGCCGCGACTGGCCAGCGGCAAACCGGACCGGCAGGCCATTGCTGTTCTCGCTCACGCCGAGAGCAATGCGGCCAGCACAGGGGCCGGCACTGAGGCGACGACAGAACAGTAGGCCCGAAGTGGCCGCAGTCGGCACGCCAGTAGGATGATCCCGTGGCCGACAAGACCAATAAGAAGCGCCCTCCGGCGAAGCGCACGAGTGGGTCGAAATCCGCCTCGAAGTCGTCCGGCGGAAAGAACCGCGCCGGCCGACCCGGCGGCCAGCAGCCTCGCGCTGTCGTGCACAAGGCGGACGCCTCGGATTGGATCGCGGCCGCGCGCATCCGCACCCTTCCGATCGCGCTCGCGCCGGTTGCCCTGGGTACCGCGGCCGCTGTCGCTTACGCCCCGGGAGAGACGCATTGGGTTCGCGCACTGCTGTGCCTTGCTGTGGCCCTGTGCCTGCAGATCGGCGTCAACTACGCCAACGACTACTCCGACGGCATTCGCGGAACGGACAAACATCGCATCGGGCCGGCCAGGCTGACGGCGTCCGGCGCCGCGAAACCGCGCGCGGTGCTCGCCGTCGCGCTATTCTTCTTCCTGGTCGCAGCAATTGCCGGAGCCGCAGTCGTCGTGCTGAGCGGTTTTTACTGGCTGCTGGTGGTCGGCGCCGTGTGCGTCGCGGCCGCCTGGTTCTACACCGGCGGCAAACATCCCTACGGCTATTACGGGCTGGGCGAAGTGTTCGTCTTCGTGTTCTTCGGCCTTGTCGCCACTGCGGGAACCACCTACGTGCAGGTGGGCGCCGTCACTATCGAAAGCGCGCTGGCCGGCGCGGCGGTGGGCTTCCTCGCCTGCGCCGTGCTCATGGTGAACAACCTCCGCGATCTCGAACAGGACGCGCTGGCGCGCAAGCGCACTCTCGCCGTGCTGGTCGGCGCGAAAGCCTCACGCATCCTGTTCGGGGCGTTCACGACGATCCCGTTCCTCATCCTCATCTTCTTCGCGTTGTTCTACCTGAACGCGCCGCTCGTGTACTTTGCGTTGCTGCTGGCGGTTCCCGCGGTGCTCATCGTGTCGACGGGCAAAACCGCGCCAGAGTTCCTGCTCGCGTTGCGGCTGACGAGCCTCACAGTGCTCGTCTTCGGGCTCGGCCTGGCCGCCGCGATCGCGTTCTAGACCAGTCTGGGAGTTGGCTGTACGTTCGGCAGCTCCCCTGGGGGGCACTCCGAGATGGTCCTACTGTGTGAGGTGTCCGTCGTACCGCGGCGGACCGACACGGAACGGTAGGTAACACACAATGTCTCTCCTCGTGATCCTCGCAATTGTTGGCGTCATCCTGCTCTTTGTGGGCGGATTCGTGGCAACGCTGAAGTTCCTGCTCTGGATCGGCATCCTGCTCGTAGTCATTGCAGTCATCGTGTGGTTGGTCCGGTCTATCTCGGGCCGCAGCAGCAGAGTGTGACCTAAGACCCACGGCGCCCGAGTACCTGCATCGTGCAGTGCTCGGGCGCCGTTGCGCGCTCCGGCGGTAGTTACCACACGGCCCAGGAACGAACAACCCCTTGTTGGCGGAAAACGTCCGGCGTTCACTTAAAGAGAGAGGTCGTTCTACCTGTCGGGACGACTCGCACCGATGAGCACAACTGAGGAGGGGAAACGTGCATCTCACCACGAAGCAAGTTCCAGACGTTTCGGACACCCCGAAGGCCACGGAGATCGATGTTCGAAGTCTCTCGACATCGGCATGGCGCGTCCGCGATACCAGGTTTCCAGAACACGACGCCCGCGCACTGATCGGATTCATCGAAGAAAAGGGCGAGGTCTTCGAAGTCATGCAGATGGGCCGCGGCTTCCAGTGGTTCACCTACCGCACTCTGCAGGAGGCCATCGCGCACTTCGTGCGAGTGAACCCACCAGCCAACAGCACCGAACACGTGCTTTCGTGGTTGCCTTCCCATGCCTAAGCCACGAGACTCCGTCAGCGCGCAAAGTCGCGCCTGCGACGTGCTGTCCCCTCGCCCCGCGGTGGGCGGCACTTTCGAGTCGATAGCCAAACTCCAAATAGACACCCTGCGCAAGTCATTGGCCGCCACCGTTGGTCCGGACCCGCAGGCCAGGCAACACACTAGAGAAAAGGACTAAGCACATGAACTCGCTCTTTATCATCCTGGCGATTATCGCGATCATCCTGCTGTTCGTCGGAGGCTTCAACCAGGCGTTGAGCTTCCTGCTGTGGATCGGAATCGTCCTGCTCGTCATCGCTGTCATCGCGTGGCTGTTCCGCTTCATTACGGGACGTCGATCCGTGTAACGACCGAAGGGATCAGTACGGATTGAAAGGAACGCACCTCCCATGGATACAGGACAAGTGATCTGGACCATCGTGGTGATCGTCGTCATCGTCGCGGTGCTTGCAGTCGTACTCTACTTCGGTCGGAAAAACAGGCTCGACACCCGCCGCACCCAGGCGGCCGAGTTGCGTCAGAAGGCCGAAGAGAATCAGTTCGGCGCTCGAGAGAGTGAAGCAGAAGCGGCGCGAGCGGAGGCAGAGGCCAAGCAGGCCGAGGTCGACGCCGAGCGGTTGCGCCGCCAGGCGCGCGAGCGGGCCGAGGAAGCCCAGACGGTTCGCTCGCGTTCGGACGATCAGGTGCGCGAGGCCAACTCGCTGGACCCGGACTCGAAGATGCGTGGACACTCGACGGACACCTCAGCTGAGTCGCGCACCACGGCTCGACACGCCGGTGGTCCGGACCCCGGAGACGAGCCGCAACGGGACCGGCGCTAGCGGCAATTGTTGCACCCCGACCCGGATTCCCCGGGCACCGGTCGCACTGTGACGCGCGCGGACGCATCCCCGCCCGTGTGGCTTAACCCCGTTTCAAGGAAATTCTGTCCTCTCCGGGGCACTTCGTCGGCAAGCAAGGGTTTGCGAGACAGAAACTCCGTGAAACAGTAGCTGAATCAGGCGGTCGAGAGTTGACTGCGCTCGCACGATGGCCGCGGGCGCGTGCAGAGAGGTTACGTTGTCGCGAGCGCCGTCCCGACCCGCAGGCCCTGTTCGAACGCGGCGACCGCGTTCATCCCCGCGGTGTGCAGCGCCCCCCCGATCACCGTGTGCGCGATTCCGGATGCCGCGAGCTGGGCCGACAGCGGGTCGTTCGGCACCTGCCCGGCCGCGATCACGACGGTGTCGGCTTCGATGAGCTGCTCCCGGCCGTCGTGCTCGATCCATACGCCGCGCTGGTCGATGCGGTCGTACCGCACATCGGTGAGGGTCCGCACCCCGGCGGCCCGAATGGCCTGCACGACGGCCCACCGGGTTGTGATGCCCATGCCAGCGCCAATGGATCCGGTGCGGCGCATCACCGTGATCTGCCGCACCGGCGACGCCTGCGTGCCTTCGGCTAGGTGGTGTGCCACGAGGAAGCGATCGAGCGACGCGCGCCCGGACAATGGCGCGGGTTCGCCGAGGCAGCTGCCGGAAGTGACCTCGACCAGCAGGTGCGCGAGGTCGACGGCGATGCCGCCGGCTCCGATGATGGCGACACGCTCGCCGATGGAGGAGACGTCGGCGAAAGCGTGCGGGTAGTCGATGACGCGTGGCAACGTGGTGCCGGCGGAACTGACGCGATCGTCCCCAGGCGTCGTGAAAGCGTTATTCAGCGCCGCACCCGGGACAGTGACAGTGCGCGGGAGCACCCCGGTGGCGAGCACGACGTGGTGCGGATGGCCAAGCTGAGCGATATCCGTGACGGCATTGCCGAGCCTGAACTGAACCCCGAGCCGAGCAAGCTCGTTTTCGAAGTAGCGCACGGTTTCGAGGAAGTCGGCCTTGCCGGGCACCATCCCCGCCATCAGAAACTGCCCGCCGATGCGCTGCCCCGAATCCCACAGCGCGACCCTCGCTCCGCCCGCGGCGAGCGCCCGGGCCGCCTCCATTCCCGCCGGGCCCGCGCCGACCACCGCGACGGTGCGCGGTGTGACCGCCCGGGTGCGCAACGGAAACTGCGACTCCCGTCCGGCGCGCGGGTTCACCAGGCAGGAGACCGGCTTGATGCCCAGCGAATGGTCGATACACGCCTCGTTACAGCCGATGCACGTATTCACCAATTGCGCATCGCCGGAAAACGACTTCGATACGATAAACGGATCGGCGAGAAACGGTCGGGCCATCGAGACCAGATCAACCTTTCCGGATGCGACGATCCGTTCCGCCTGTGAGATCGAGTTCACCCGGTTCGAGCCAATCACCGGCACCGACGAGCCCGCATCACGCAGCGCCGCCTTCACGCCCGCCGCGAAATCGATCCAGGCGCCGTGCGGCACGAGCGACTGCGTCGTCGGCACCCGCGATTCGTGCCATCCGATACCGACGTCGATCGCATCAGCGCCAGCGGACACGTGTGCGACGGCGAGCGCGTTCACCTCCCGCCCGCTGGAGGAGCCGGGCACGAGATCAGCGCCGGACATCCGCACAAGAAGCGGTGCGGAGCCGATGGTCAACCGCACCGCGGTCGTCACCGCCGTCGGAAAGGCCCTCCGCCGATCGGAATCGCCGCCCCACTCGTCCTCGCGCTGATTTGTCACGGGGGAGGCGAACTGGTTGATCAGGTATCCCTCCGAGCCCATGATCTCCACCGCGTCGAACCCGAGCTCGATCGCCTTCGCTCCGCCCGCGGCAAAATCCGCGATCGTCGCCGCGATCTGCGTCGCCGTCATCGGCTGCGGAGTGCACTTCGAATACGTGCTGTACACCGCGGAGGGCGCGAGCGGACGGATGCCGAACGCCGCCTCGTCGGCGTAGCGTCCGGCGTGGAACAGCTGCAGCGCGATGAGCCCGCCGGCGTCGTGCACCCCGTCCACCACACGTCGCCACCGGTCCCAGTGCTCGGGCTCGTTGATCAGCGCGTAACCTGCCCCGCCAGCGCCGGCCCGGCTCACTGCTGCCCCGCCGGTGACCATAAGCCCCGCGCCACCCCGCGCCCGCTCGACGTAAAACGCCGCAAGTTCTGGGCCTTCAGTGGTCTCCAGGTTGAGATGCATCGATCCCATCAACACCCGGTGCGGCAACAGCAGCGTGCCGATCGCGATGGGGGCGTGCAGCTGCGGGAACGCGACCATGGTCAGCTGCGTGTCGGGCGCGGTGGCAACGCGACGGGAGCCGCCGTGTCATGGTAGTACGGCGGGGCGGCGACGGTCATGCCACCGTCTACGACGATCACCTGTCCAGTGATGTATGCCGAATTCGGTGATAGCAGGAATTCGATGGCGTTCGCCATGTCATCCACGGTGCCCGGCTTGCCGAGCGGGATCGCATCCAGCACATTCTGCATCGGAGCCATGCCTGGAATGGAATAGAAGTAGTCGAGCGAGTCGGACTCGATGAGGCCGCCGTTGACGCCGTTCACGTTGATCCCGTAGCCGGCGAACTCCACCGCCATGTACCTGATGAACGACTCGATCGCCGCCTTGTTCGGGCCGAGCGCAGCGTAGGTGGCGAACCCGCGCAGGCTGCCGTAACTGGAGACGGCGACGATACGACCGCCATTGTCCATCAGCTTCACCGCTTCCTGCGCCCCCAGCACGAACGGCCTCACGTTCGTCGCATAGGAGCGGTCCAGGTGGTGTGGCTTCAGATCGAGGACCTTTTTGAAGGCGGATGCTGCGGCGTTGTTAACGAAGTAGTCGAGGCGACCGTACTGGCCCGCGACGGCGTCGAAAAGCCGCGCGATGTCCTCGGGTTGTTCCACGTCCGCCTGGACGGCGAGGCCGTCACCGCCGAGAGCTCGTGCCTCGAGCACGACGTCCTCAGCCATTTGCGCGTTCTTCCGGTAGTTCACCACGATGCTGGCGCCCTTGGCCGCCAGCTTCAGTGCGAGGCAGCGGCCGATGCCGCGCGACGCACCGGTGATCAGCGCTACCTTACCCGCATATATTCCGGTCTCAGCATTCATCGGGTTGCCTCGGTCGCGCGGGCGAACAGGTCCCGGGCGATCACCGTCTTCTGGATCTCGTTCGTGCCCTCTTCAAAACGTTGGGCCCTCGCATCCCGGTACACTCGCTCGATCGGCTCGGACTGCCAATAGCCGATGCCACCGTGCACCTGAAGCGCCTTGTCGGTGACCCTGGTGAGCATGTCGACCGCGGTCAGCTTCGCCATCGACGACAGCGCGGACGCGTCGGGTGAGTCGTCTTCCCATCGGCGTGCCGCGTGCAGCACGAGCGCCTTGGCCGCCTGGATGTCCGCCTCGTTCTCCGCGATCATGAACGCGATCGCCTGACGGGATGCGATCGGTTTGCCGAAGGTGACCCGCTTCAGCGCGTACGCGACCGCCAGCTGCTGCGCACGTTCCGCGAGCCCGACGCAACTCATGGCGACGGAGATTCGGCTGGGTATGAGGAAGCCGCCGAGGGCGATGGCAAGGCCGTCGCCCTCGGCGCCGAGCCGCTGGGACACCGGTACCGGGGTGTTGTCGAAGCTGAGCCGCGCATGGTCGGTGCCCCGCACCCCCATGGTGTTGGAGGTGTCCTCCACTGTGACGCCGGTCGCCAAGCGGTCAACGAGAAGCCCGACCGTGCCGTCCTTGCCGGTGCTGCCCTCGAGCCTGGCGAACAGCAGCCAGTAGTCGCAGTTGACCCCGAAGGTGATCAGGTGTTTCTGGCCGCTGAGGTAATAGGTGTCGTTCTCCCGGCGCACCGAGCAGCTCAGGTCCGCGCCGGTGCCGTTGCCCGGCTCGGTGAGTGTGAACGCGACAGTGATGTCGCCTGAGATGGACGGCTTCACGAACTTTTCACGCTGTTCGTCGGAGGCGTGCGGGTTCATCGACCGCCAGGTTCCGTTCACCACGTGCACGATCATCCGGATGGAGGCGTGCGAGCGGGAGAACACCTCCATAAGTCCCATCCACTGCACAAAACTCACTCCGCGGCCGCCGAGCTCGACCGGCGCGGCGAGACCTAAGAAGCCCTGTGACTTCAGCTCCGCTTTAAGCGCGTCGGGAACCACCCCGGTCTGTTCTATCGATTGCGCCCAGACTTCGCCGGGGCCTTCTACCCACGCAGTGACGCGCTCAAGAATGCTGTCGTAGTCAGGCTGATCGACCCGGCTTCCGCGACCGTCGGATGTTACGGGCTGGATCTTGGTCATTGGCTGCGGGTTCCTTCTTGGTTACGAGTACGGAGAGCCGTTGCGGTTTCAGCCCGGCGGCTTGCTCACGGAGTAGGAATTTCTGTATCTTACCGACGGCGTTGCGCGGGATCACGTCGAGGACCTTGAGATGCTCCGGCCAGTAGTGCTTCGACACCTCGTGTTCGTCGAGGAAGTGTTGCAGCGCACTGAACGACAGTTTCGTGCCGGGAACCAGGGTGACGAAGGCACAGGCGCGCTCACCGAGCCGTTCGTCCGGCATGGCCACGATGGCGACGTCGTCGACAGCAGGATGCGTGTAGATCAGCTGCTCGATCTCGGACACCGGAATCTTTTCTCCGCCCCGATTGATCACATCGCGCACCCGCCCGGTGATGCGCAGGTACCCTTCGTCGTCGAGCGTGGCGAGGTCGCCGGTGCGGTACCAACCATCGGCGGTGAAGACATCCGCCGTCAAATCCGGTCGGTCCAGGTACCCGTCGAACACGGTCGGACCGGTGAGTTCGAAGTTGCCCTCGGCCCCCGGTGGCAACGGCGCGCCGGTGTCGTCGACGATACGCAGCTGAACGCCGGGCATCGCTCGACCGTCGCTGCCCCACATCTTGGCAGGGGAGTCGAACGGGGAGGCCAGCGCACCGAGACCTGTCTCGGTGGTGCCGAACGCGCCGCACACCGCGGTGCCGAGCACGCGAGTGGCGCGTTCCGCCAAAGCTCGGGGTACCGCGGCACCGGTGGCGACGAAGATGCGCAGCCGGCTCGGTGCCGGTGAGCCGGCGTCGACGGCGCGCACCAGGTCTGTGAGGAACGGCGTGGCCGCCTGCACGAACGTGCCCTCCCAGCCGCGCAGAACCTCGAGCGCGCGCTTCGGGTCCCAGATCGCCTGCACGATCTGCGGCACACCAAGAGAGAAGGCCAGCCACATGCCGTAGAGGAATCCAGTTTGGTGAGCCAGCGGGGACGGAATGTAAATGACGTCGTCGGACGTGAGGCCCAGGTGCTCCACCTCCATCTGAACGGCGCGGCTCAGGGTGCGGTGCGAGTGCACGACGCCCTTCGGCTCACCGGAGGTGCCAGACGTGAACAACAGCTGTGCGGCATCCGCGGGTGACGGCGTCCGCGCGTCGATCGCGGCGCGGTCTACGACAGCCGATGCCAGCGCCTGATGCCAGCCGTTCCACTGCACGGTCGGATGCGTGCAGCGCGGCAGAAGACGCGCGGTGCCCGGGGTGTCGTGGAGCACGAGGACGTGTTCCAGTGGGAGTTCCTCGTGCCGTGGCGCGTCGGCGCTCACCGGCCGGCTGAGCAGTTCCGCGACCTCGCTCGCGTGCGCCCTGGCACGGAAATTGTCGATCACCACGAGCACCTTCGCCCGGGCGCGCTTCAGCGCAAAGGCCACCTCGCGCTGCCGGAAGATCGGCATAATCGGGCAGATCACCGCCCCGATCCGCATCGCTCCGAAGGCTGCGACGATGAACTCCCGACCATTGGGTAACTGCACGGCGACGCGATCGCCGGGTTCGACGCCCAGGCTCAGGAACAGTGCGGCCGCCTTGTCCACTTCCGCGTCGAGCTCGCGCCAACTGACGTGTCCCGTGCGGTCCCACCGGGCATCCACGACGGCCAGCGCGTGCGGCTTCTGCTGCGCCCAGAGTCGGATCCAGTCCGGTCCGGTCATCTTTTCCGCGCTGGCCGCGCTGGATACCGGTCCGCGTGCCGGTCCTGGACGATGGGTGGGCGTGGCCGGGCCGCGCTCCACGTCCATGGCCACACCGAAGGTCTGCATGGCCTCGATGAACCGCGGGTAGGAAATCCGGTAGGCGTTCGGGTAGGTCAGCGTCGACCTGCCCTCCGCGGCGGACGCAGCGACGGCCAGCGACATCAGCACCCGGTGGTCGTTGAACGACGACAAGTGGGCGCTCGTGAGTGAGTCGACTCCACACACCCGCAGGCTGCTGCCGTCGAACTTCAGCTGCCCGCCCATGCTGTTGAGCTGCAGCATCGACACGACCCGGTAGGACTCCTTCAGCCGCACATGCTCGACGTTGGTCAGCACGGTTGTCCCGTCGGCGGTGGCGGCCAAGGCGGAGAGAATCGGGAGCATGTCGGGTACCCGGCGGCAATCGATCTCGGCCGGGTGCAGACGGATGCCGTCGTGCCGCACCCGCACGCCGCCCGCTGCGGCATCGAACTCCATCGGCAACCCCATAGCTCGCACGATGTCGAGGAATTCCGCTTCGGGGTGATCCGATCCTTGTGAGGAGGTTTGTGACAAGCCTCGCAGCAGGATGTCGGCGGGGTGGAGAGCGGCCACGGCCAATCCGAATGCGGCGGAGCCGATATCCGGTGGCAGGGTGAGGTCGCAGGGCTGCGCAGTTTGATTCGGCTCGATGTCGAACCGTGACCAGTCGTCGGAGACGGTGACGAGCAGTCCGAACTGCGCCATCATCCCTACGGTGAGCTCAACGTAACTGCGCTCGTTGAGGTGGCCGTCGACGAGGATCGTAGTGTGTTGTGTCGCAAATGGCGCGACCAGGATGAGGCCAGATACCCACTGGGACAGGGTTCCGGCGATGTGGGTCACCCCGCCGGTGGGGCGCCCTGCCGTGACCGTGATGGGCGGACAGCCGTCGGCGCTTGAGGTCTGCACCCCGAGGTCGCCCAGCGATCGCAGGAGCGGGCCAACCGGGCGTCGCCGGAAGTAGCGCTGGCCGACTACCGTCACGTCGGTATCCGCGAGACTGGCCAGTCCCAGCATGAAGTACAACGTGGTGCCAGAGCTGCCCACGGATACCGGGTTCTTGCCGCGCCGATACGGCCCGCCGTGCACCAGGAACCGGTCGCCTTCGATATCGATCTTGGTCCCAAGCCCACGCAGCAGCGCGACAGTGGATCGCACGTGGCCGGCGTCGCTGAGCCCGCAGATGCGGCTGAGGCCCGGTGCCAGGGAGGCGAGAATGAGCGCCCGATGGGCGTGGTACTTCGAGTTCGGCACGGTGACCTCGCCACGGACTCGTTCTGTACCGCCGACTACCGACAGATGCACGCTTGCCTCCTAATGGCCGGAATGACCGGTACTTTGCTCAACTCCCATTGTTGTCCACAGAAGCGGATCGGCCTCATGATTGAATCCCTTCTGGCGCGTCGCCGTAAGGGGGCTGCCTCCGCCGGTGAGGAGAGTTTAGGAGTCAGTCGTGCCGTTCGTTGCGGTCGAGAATCTCGTTCTCAATGTCATTATCCGCGTCGTGGTCCTCGTGTTCGCCATGCCGGCGTGAGTAAATGTCGCGCGCGACGGCGTCCCGGGGACCTTTGAGAAAAATGTAGGACAGGCACAGCGCAATGACGGCCGCCGCGACGGTCGCGATCCACGGCGTGACCGAGAGCAGCATCAGCACAGCGAAGATCACCACAAAAAGGGTCACCCGGAGAATCGAGTAGTAGAGCCAAGGACGGGTGCGCTTCACGGCCTCCAGTGTAGTTTGCGAGTTGCTGCTCAGACTGCCAAATCCCAGCATGCTGGCTTAGAATCGAGGCATGCCTAGGTTCCTGGTTGCGGCCGCAGTAGCGGTGGTGTTCTTCACCATCTACGCACTCGTGGACTGCCTGATGACCGATCGGCGACGCGTTCGGGGCATACCGAAGGCGCTGTGGATCTTGGTGATCTTGGTGATCACGCCGATCGGCGGCGTCTTGTGGCTCACACTCGGCAAGGACCGAAGCCCCGGCGGAATCGCGAGCAGGAGCGTCGCGCCGGATGACGACCCGGCCTTCTTGAAGCGCCTCGGGCGAGACAAAGACCAAGACGAACGCATCCGTCGGCTCGAACAGGAGCTCGCCGAGCTCGACGATGACTCCAAAGAGTAACCCGGCCTCTCGGTTCTCGGTTGCGCTGCTGGGCGAGTTCGTGCGCCTGGGCATCAGGGACGTCGTTCTCAGTCCTGGCTCGCGGTCGCAGGCGCTCGCGCTCGCTGCGGCGGAATTCGAGCGCGCGAACCGGTTGAGGCTGCGCGTGCGCATCGACGAACGAGTCGCTGGCTTTCTCGCACTTGGCATTGCCGTGGAGTCGCGCAGCCCGGTGCTGGTGATCACCACGTCCGGCACCGCAGTGGCGAACCTGCACCCCGCGGTGCTCGAGGCGCACCACAGCGGCGTGCCGCTGATTCTGCTGACCGCCGACCGGCCGGAGGAACTGCACGGCATCGGCTCCAACCAGACCACCCAGCAGGTGGGGCTGTTCGGCTCCGCCGTGCCGTTTGTGCGTGAGGTGGAGGCGCCGAGCGAGACCGGGTTCGATGCCGGCTACCCCGGGGAGCTCGCGCGTGAAGCGTGGGCGGCCGCCACCGGCCGCTCCTCGCCGGTCGGACCGGTGCAGTTGAACCTGGCGTTTCGGGAGCCGCTCTCCGGGCAGGTGGCGCTGCCGCCGCAGAGTCCAGTACCGGAGCCTCGCTCCGTGCCGGAGGTGCTGGAGGACACCGTGGTGCTGTCCGCTGCGGGGCACACCGTCGTCATCGCCGGCCACGACTCCGGTGAGATCGCCGAAGCGACGGCCAGGGCGCTGGGCGCACCGCTGATCGCCGAGGTCTCCAGCGGCGCCCACTTCGGGCCGAATCTCGTAGTCGCCTACCGGCAGCTGTTCGGTGAGTCCGAGTTCGGCGGCCGGGTGGAGCGTGCGATCGTTTTCGGGCATCCGACGCTCAGCCGCGAAGTGCCGGCGCTGCTGCGGCGAGGTTCGGTGGAGACGGTCACCGTGCGCGGCCGCGGCGCCGAGGTGTACAACCCTGGCCATCGCGAGGGAATCTTCGCCGACGCTATCGAGGTGAGCGGACCGCCAGATGCCGACCGGTCCTGGGTGGGCCGCTGGGTGTCGGCGAGCCGGATCCTGCTCGAGGACGGCACGCGCAGCGCACTTGATCTTGCCCGCACCGACGACTGGGAGACGATGGCGAAGTTTGCCAAGAGCCAGTTGCAGGTGTTCCGTGAGCCGGTCACCAGGCGGATGCTGGTGGAGGCAGTGTGGCGGGCGAGCTGGCCGCACGACCGGCTGGTGTTCGGCGCGTCCCGGCTGATCAGAGTGGCGGACTGCGTCGTGCCGGGGAAGAAGATTCCGGTGCACTCCAACCGGGGACTGGGTGGCATCGACGGTACGGTGTCGACGGCGCTCGGCATCGCGCTGACCAGTCAGGCCGAACTCGGTGCCGCGTCAGGGGGGATGACCAGGCTGCTGCTCGGGGACCTCACGCTGCTGCACGACGTGGGCGCCCTGCTGTTCGGGGGGGACGAACCTCGCCCGCGCATCCAGGTGCTGGTGGGCAACGACGGTGGCGGCACCATCTTCGACGGACTCGAGGTGGCGTCTTCGGCGTCGCCGGAGGCCATGGAACGAGTGCTGTACACGCCGCAGTCTGCCTCGCTTGAGTCGCTGGCGGCCGCCTACGGGTGGGATTACCTCCGCGCGGGCAACCGCGGGCAACTCGATGAGGCGCTCACGGCATCCGGGGCCACTCTTATCGAGGTTCCGCTCCCGCGGGAGTAACCGCTTCTTCCGCCATCCCGCGCCGGAACGTCACACCCCGATCCTGTCCGGTCGTGAAACGGGTTCAGCGCGGACGAGGTGGGTGACGGTAGCATCGGCGCATGGCTGGGGGACTGTGGACTGCAAGCCCGAGCGACACGCTCCGTGTCGAACGCGGATTCTCGCTGCCGCACCTCGACCCGTCGTCGACACCCGGGTTTATCGCGGGGAAGGATGCCGGCCGACGTGAGCTGAAGACGCATGCCGTCGAGCTCGCCACCCTGCAGGAAAAGCTGTACGCGCAGAGCAAGGCAGAGGGTCCTCGCCGCGTGCTGCTGGTGTTGCAGGGGATGGACACCTCGGGCAAGGGTGGCGTGATCGAACATGTCGTCGGCGCGATCAGCCCGTCCGGTGTGCGGGTCGCCAGTTTCACAAAGCCGACCCAGGAGGAACGGGCGCACGACTTCCTCTGGCGCATCCGCGAGCAGGTGCCGCCGCCGGGCAGCGTCGGCGTATTCGACAGGTCCCACTACGAGGACGTACTCATCGCGAGGGTGCGCAATCTTGCCGAACCGGCGGTGATCCGGCAACGTTACGGGCAAATCGTCGAGTTCGAGCGGGAGCTGACCGACTCGGGCACCACGATCGTCAAGGTAATGCTGCACATCGGCGCCGGCGAGCAGAAGAAGCGGTTAGCCGACCGGCTGAACCAGCCGGACAAACGGTGGAAGTACAACCCGGACGATCTTGACGCGCGGGCGGCCTGGGGCGCCTACCGAGAGGCGTACCAACTCGCGCTCGAGCGCACCTCCACGCCGAACGCTCCCTGGTACGCGGTGCCGGCCAACCACAAATGGTACGCACGCCTGGCCGTGCAACGACTGCTGCTGGATGCGATGAGCGGCCTGAACCTGAGTTGGCCGTCGGCGAAGTTCGACGTTGAGGCCGAGAAGCGGCGCCTCATCGCCAGTTAGCCTCTCGCTGACAACTGGCTTCGCGGGGCTAACCATCAGCCGGCTGATCTCCCCGTCCCCGTTCGCTCCTCCCCGCGCCCGAAGTATCGGGCGCGGGGAAGCGGCAAGGGCAGCGGGGAGGTCGCGCTAACTGAACGCTTCGATGATCGGCCGGAACTTCATCCGCGTCTCCACCAGCTCGTGCTCGGCGATAGAGTCGGCGACGATCCCGGCGCCCGCGTGTGCGGTGACGGTGCCATCCGGTGCCACCTGGGCACAGCGCAAGGCAATCGCCCACTCCCCATCGCCGTCAGCGCCAACCCAGCCGACCGGGCCGGAGTAACGGCCGCGGTCGAAAGGCTCCAGCTTCTCGATAAGCGCTAGTGCTGCGGCCGTCGGCGTGCCGGCGACCGCCGCGGTCGGATGCAGCGCCGCGAGCAGATCGAGCGAGGTCGACCCGTCAGTGAGGGTGCCCTCCACATCACTGGCCAGGTGCCACAGATTGGGCAGTTTCAAGGTGAACGGCACCTCGCTCGCCGTCACGTCGGCGCTGTGGTGACGCAACGAGGCGAGCACATTCTGCACCGCATACTCGTGTTCGTCCTGGTCCTTGGACGAGGTTGCCAGCGCGACGGCCGCGTCCTGATCCGAGGCGGCATCGGCGCCCCGCGCCGCGCTGCCGGCCAGCACCCGCGCGGATGCCGTGCCGTGGTCCACGCTCACCAGCGTCTCCGGACTCGACCCAATGAGCCCGTCCACCGCATAGGTCCAGCAGTCCGGGTAGCCGCTGCCGAGCGCGTTCACGGCGCCGCGCAGGTCCGCCGCGGGCGGCAACTTACCCACCACATCCCGCGCCAGCACCGCTTTGCTCAGCTCAGACCGCCGGATACTGCCCACCGCAGTGGTCACTGCAGCGAGATATCCGCTCGGGGAGAGCTCTCCCGGCTGGAACTGCGTCGCCGGGGTGACCGGATCGCCGGCAGCGGGCCGCGAGCCCAGGTCGGGGGCGGGCGGCAGGTCGCCGGCTCCGATTCGGGTGATCCAACTGCGTCCCGCGCGCCGGCCGATCACGATCGATGGGACGATCAACAAGCTCGTGGCCGCGGAATGGTCTGAGAACGCGAAACTCCCGAGCGCGACTAAACCGGTGCCTGGGGTGACGAGCGGATTGACCACGCTTGAGAGTGCTGCGACCTCGCGCCACGCCGCCGCGGCATCCGCCAGTCGGTTCGGGCCGGAAAACTCCAGCCGGAGCGCACAGCCCAGCCCGACCAGCCCGAACCCACGGCGCATCCAGAGCAGTGGCTCCCGCGCGTCCAACAGGCCGATAAGCGGGCCGACATCGTCGATGAGCTGCGTTTCGACACTCAGCGCGAGGCACTGGCGCGCGGGTCGGGTCACGTCAGCCAGTTTACCGGGGCACCCGCGCCGACCCGCCGCCGCACCGGAACCGCACCGGGTGACTCAAGTAGACTTGGACAGTGGCAAAGGCGGATCTGACGAAGCGACCGAACGAGGTCGCGGCGATGTTCGACGAGGTCGCGAAACACTACGATCGCACCAATTCCGTATTGTCCGTCGGCAATGCGCGCCGGTGGCGTACGGCCACCGTGCACGCCGTCGCCCCGCAACCGGGGGAGCGCATCCTCGACATCGCCGCCGGCACCGGCACGAGTTCGGCTGCCCTGGCCAGATCCGGCGCGGATGTCGTGGCCGTCGATTTCTCCAAGGGCATGATCGAGGTCGGCAGAAAGAAGCATGCGGCGATCGATTTTGTCGAAGCGGATGCCAGCGCGCTGCCGTTCAAGACCGGCGAGTTCGACGCCGTGACGATTTCGTTCGGCCTGCGCAACATCGAGAACCCGAAGAAGGCGCTCGCCGAAATGTACCGGGTCACAAAACCCGGTGGGCGGCTGGTCATTTGCGAGTTCTCCAAACCACCGCGCGCCTTGTTCCGGGCCGGCTACTGGGCATACCTGAAATACGTGATGCCGGTCGTGGTGAACACCTCGAGTTCGAATCCCGAAGCGTACAGCTATTTGCTCGACTCGATCCAGGAGTGGCCCGATCAAGAAACACTTGCCCAGTGGATCAGAGGCGCCGGCTTCACCCGGGTGGCCTACCGCAACCTCACGGTCGGCATCGTCGCCTTGCACCGGGGGCGCAAGCCGCTGCGCAAACCCCGAAAGCCGGGTCGCGCCACCGTCACCTCGGTCGCGCCCGAGGCGCCGCCCACCGAGGCTCCGAAGTCCTAGCGGCTTCTGGATCGCAGAAGGGTTAGGTTGACTAGGTGACTGCGCGCGCGCCGCTTGCCCATCGGAGCAACAGCTTGAGATCGGCGATCTCCTTCGGCGAGAAACTGTTCGCTTCCGCCGAGGAGCGACGTTTCGGTGAGCAGCTCGAATTGGGCCTGGAGGCTGTGGAGGCTGGGTTGCTCCGCGAGCTGTCGTTCGGCGACGCCCTCGCGGATTCCACCAGCCGGTACCTGCTCGACGCCGGCGGCAAGCGCGTGCGTCCCACCCTCGCCCTGCTCACCGCGCAACTCGGCGCCGGCAACACCCCACAGGTCATCGTGGCCGCGCAGGCGCTGGAGATCACCCACCTCGCGTCGCTGTACCACGACGACGTGATGGACGAGGCGACCACCAGGCGCGGCGTGCCCAGCGCGCACAGCGTGTGGGGCAACTCGGTAGCGATCCTCACCGGCGACCTGCTGTTCGCCCGTGCCGGGACACTGATCGCCGGACTTGGTGCCAGGGCCATTGGACTTCAGGCACAGATCTTCGAGAGGCTGTGTCTCGGCCAACTCCACGAAACGATGGGGCCGCAGGCCGACGACGACCCGATCACGCACTACATCCAGGTGCTCGCAGACAAGACCGGGTCGCTGATCGCCGCGGCCGCCCAGTTCGGCGTGATCTTCTCGGATGCCCCGGACGAATACCAGCAGCCCATGCTCAACTTCGGCGAGAAGATCGGCATCGCTTTCCAGCTCATCGACGATGTCATCGACTTGTCCGCCGAGGAAACCGGAAAAGCCCCCGGGGCCGACCTGAGGTCAGGGGTCGCCACCCTTCCGTTGCTCTACCTGCGCAGGCTCGCCCAGGCTGACCCGGATGCTGCCGCCCTGGTCGAGCGCATCGAGCAGGACGTGGATTCCAGCGCCGCCAACAACGACGACGCCGACCTTTTGGCCGCCATCGAGCAGTTGCGAGAGCACGACGTCACCCGCGCCACCTTGATCGAAGCGCATCGATGGGCGCGCGAGGCCGTCGAGGCACTGGAGCCGCTGCCGTCCGGGTCGGTGAAGAAGGCGCTCACACGCTTCGCCGACACGATCGTCGAGCGCTCGAGTTGACCACGCCGCCGTCAACTACCGCGCAGGCGACAACGCTGCGGCTCGCCGTCGTCGGAGCAGGACCGGCGGGTATCTACGCCTCCGACCTCGTGCAGAAGGCCGAGAAGACGTTCGATGTGTCGATCGACGTGTTCGACCATCTGCCCGCCCCGTTCGGCCTAGTGCGCTACGGTGTCGCCCCGGACCATCCGCGGATCAAGGGCGTCGTGACCGCCTTGCGGTCGGTGCTCGACCGCGGCGACATCCGACTGTTCGGAAATGTGCGTTACGGCGTCGACCTCACCCTGGACGATCTGAAGCGGCACTACAACGCGGTGATCTTCGCCACCGGCGCGGTGGAACCGGCTGCCCTTGACATCCCAGGTGCTGACCTGCCCGGCAGCTTCGGCGCGTCCGAGTTCGTCAGCTGGTACGACGGCCACCCTGATGTTCCGAGGCACTGGCCGCTGAACCACAGGCAGGTCGCGGTGATTGGCAACGGCAACGTGGCCCTGGATGTCGCCCGCATGCTCGGCAAGCACGCGGAAGACCTGTTGCCCACGGATGTCCCGCCGAATGTGTATGAGACGCTTGCCGCGTCCCCGATCACCGACGTGCACATCCTCGGCCGCCGCGGCCCGATGCAAGTGCGGTTCACCCCGCTCGAGTTGCGCGAGCTCGGCGAATTGAACGACGTGGAAGTGGTGCTCTACGACGAGGACTTCGAGATGGATGCCGCCTCGACGCGGGCGATCGAAACGAACAAGCAGGTGTTCGTGCTGAACCGCATCATGAGCGCCTGGCGTGGCACGGTGAAGAACCCGTCCACCACCCGGCGGATGCACCTGCACTTCTACGCGAAGCCGGTCGAGATCGTCGGCGACGGGTCCGGCGTCACGGCACTCCGGTACGAACGCACCAGGCCGGACGGCGCGGGTGGCGTGAGTGGCACCGGCGAGATCCGGGAGCTGACCGTGCAGGCGGTGTATCGCGCGGTGGGTTACTTCGGCTCACCGCTGCCGGGCATCCCGTTCGACGATAAGCGTGGCGTGATCCCCAACCGGGAGGGTCAGGTGCTCGACGACCACGACCAGATTGTGCACGGGGTGTACGCGACAGGTTGGATCAAACGAGGACCGGTCGGACTGATCGGCAGCACCAAGAGCGACGCGTTGGAGACGGTCAAGCATCTTCTGCACGATCAGGCGGACTGGTGGACCCCCGCGGATCCGCAGCCCGACGCCATCGTGCAACTGCTTGAGTCCCGAGGCGTGCAGTACACCACCCTCGCCGGCTGGCACGCTCTCGATCAGCACGAAGTCGGGCTGGGGCAGGCACAGGGTCGTGAGCGCATCAAGGTGGTGCCCCGCGAGGACATGGTGCGCGTGTCCCGCGACGCTCAACACTGAGTCGGATGTCGCGGGGGCCGGAAGCGGCGGACTATGCGCCGGTGAGACGTTCGGCGTCCACACCAGGACACGCCGTAGACGGTGTTTATTCGGTGGCAGTGGCGGCGAGAACGCCCGCCCCGAGGGCCGCGAGGATGCCGCCGGAGGCGCGTTCGAGGCCCACGGTGACCTTGGGCCGTTTCAACCACTCGTTGGCCTTCGCGGCCACCTTGGCCAGGCAGGCGAGGTAGACGAGAGCGATAATGCCATCCGTCGCTCCGAGCACCATGGTGAGCCAGAATGCGTTGACGCCGTGCGGCAGAAACTGCGGCACCACAGCCAAAAAGAACAGCCCGACCTTGGGATTGGTCATCGTGGAAAGGGCCCCGGCACCGAAAGCAGGAAGCAGGGTCCGTTTGAAGGGCACCGGGATGCCCGGCTTGGCGACCGCGGCGACACGCGCGTGACGCAGCGCCTGGATGCCGAGGTAGACGAGATACAGCCCTCCCAGAATCTTCACCACGCGGTAAGCCTCGACGGATCCTTCGATCAGCGCGGCAAGTCCGATGCCCACCAGAACAGCCCACATGAGCGATCCGAGCGCGGAGCCGAAGGCCGCAGCGACGCCGATGGCGGCGCGACGCATGCTGAACCGCAGAATGAGAAAGGTATCGGGACCGGGGGTGAGGGCCAAGAGCAGGCAGAGGCCGCAGAAAGCCAGGTACGACGCGATGCCCATGAGTCACTGCACAGCCGAGGTGAGCCTCGCGATGTTGTCGAGCACCTTGGCGCCGAGGGGTCGTTGCATCCACTCGTCAAGCGTCAGTTCGCGGCTGGCGGCGCGATACGAGTCCTCCAGGCGGCGCAACGCCGTGACGAACGATTCGCCGCGCACCATGACTGAGATTTCCAAGTTGAGGCTGAACGAACGCATGTCCATGTTGCTGGATCCGATGACGGCGACCTGATTGTCGATGGTGAAGTGCTTGGCGTGCAGCACCGTGGGTTTCGGGTACAGCCAGATCCGCACACCGGCGCGCAGCAGGGCCTCGTAGTAGCTGCGTTGAGCGTGGTAAACCACGGGCTGGTCGCCCACCTCGGAGACGAACAGCTCCACGTCCAGCCCACTCTGCGCCGCGGTGGTGATGGCGTAGAGCATGGATTCGTCGGGCACGAAGTACGGGCTGGTGATGCTGATGCGCTCCTGGGCGGCGTACAGCAGCGAGTTGAACAGGCGCAGATTGTTCTCACCGTCGAATCCGGGTCCGCTCGGCACCACCTGGGCTCCGATCGTGTTGGGCGTCTTCTCTCGCGGCACAGTGTCGGTTTCGCGCAACAGCAGTTCGTCGGTTTCGCTGTACCAGTCGGTGACGAACAGGGCGTTGATTCCGTCCACGATCGGGCCCTCGAACCGCACCATGAGGTCTTTCCAGCGCAGCCCGCGCCTGCGATTTGACCGCTTGTTGTAGCTGGAGTCGATGATGTTCTGGGACCCGGTGAAGGCGACGACGCCGTCTACGACGAGGATCTTGCGATGGTTGCGCAGGTCGGGGCGCTGAAACCTGCCGCGCAACGGTTGCACCGGCAGCATGAGGTGCCACTGCACACCTATCTTCTTCAGGCGACGGATGGTGCGGAAATATCCGGGGGAGCGTAGTGAGGCGAGGTGGTCCAGAAGCACGCGCACGATTAGGCCGCGCTTCACCGCTGCCTCGAGTGCGTCGAAGAACGGCTTCGAGGTGTGGTCGAGGGTCATGATGTAAAACTCGACGTGCACGTATTTCGCCGCTTTGGAGATGGCATCAGTCATCTCCTGCAACGACTTCGTGTAGTCGGCGAGGAGGGACGCGGTGTTGCCGCCCACCAGCGGCATGGCGCCGAGAGTGCGATTGAGCTCGGCGATCGGCTCCAGCCAGGCCGGCCAGGGCTCCTCCCGGTTGAGGAGGTCGGTGCCGTCGGTGGTCTCGAGGATGTAGCTGTTGATCGCCTGTTGTTTGTCGCGTCGTCGTTTCGGTAAATGCCTGCTGCCGAGCAGGAGGAACAGCAGGATGCCGATATAAGGAAGGAAGAAGATCGCCAGCAACCAGGCCATTGCCGTCTGTGGTTTGCGGTTGCGGGGGATGGCGACCAGCGCGACGATACGGATGACGAAGTCGACGACGACAAGAAGGACCGCAAGGACCAGGACAACGTCGGAGGAGCCCACTTAGCGGAAGTTCACGAATTGCAGCGCCACGTCGACATCGCTGCCCTTGAGCAGCGACATGGTGGCCTGCAGATCATCCCGACTCTTGGAGCTCACGCGCACCTCGTCGCCCTGAATCTGGGACTTGACACCTTTCGGCGCCTCGTCGCGGATGATCTTGGTGATCTTCTTGGCGTCGTCCTGGGCGATGCCCTGCTTGAGGGTCGCGTCGATGCGGTACTCCTTGCCGGAGGCGTACGGTTCGCCGGCATCCAGGCTCCGCAGCGAAATGCCCCGCTTGATCAGTTTCGACTCCAAGACTTCCAGAACTGCCTTGACGCGGTCCTCGGCGTTGGCCTTGAGCAGCAACTTCTCACCGCTCCAGTCGACTTCCGCTCCGACGTTCTTGAAGTCGTAGCGCTGAGCGATTTCCTTCTGCGCCTGGTGAAGGGCGTTGTCGACCTCCATCTTGTCGACCTTGCTCACGATGTCGAACGTTGCATCTGCCATGCGCACCATGGTAGTTCAGCCACGTGGGCGATAGGTTTTCGGATGGAGAGCACAATGCCACGGCACCGAACCAGGCACGGCCACACCGGCACCATCGCCGCCGTCGTGACCTTCGTGGCGGCCGGGGCCGTCGTCGCCGTCATTGCGCTGGCGCCGGGAGATGGGCCGCAGCGGATGCCACCTCCGGCGTCGCCGCGGCCCGAGACGGCTCTGGTCGTGCCGCTGCCGCCGAGGAATCCGGTGACGCCTGCGAACGGGTTGCCGGCTCGAGCAGGCATCGCGAAGCTGGCGGATCCGCAGTGGGTGGCCTCGGTCGCATCCGCCAGCGGTATCCCCCCGCGAGCGCTGGAAGCGTACGCCGGCGCGGCGATCGCCAAGGCTGCGCAGATGCCGCGGTGCGGGTTGGGATGGACGACCCTGGCAGGCATCGGATTCGCCGAGAGTGATCACGGCCGCCACGGTGGCTCGACGATCCAGGACGGCGGCACGGTGGCGCCGCAGCCGACCGGGCGGTGGGCCCGATGCAGCTGATTCCGCAGGCGTGGCGCAATTGGCACGTCGACGCGGGCGGTGACGGCGTGGAGGATCCGCAGAACATCGACGATGCGGTCACCGCTGCCGCCAACTACCTTTGCCGCGCCAGCGGCGACATGGCGGCTGCGCAGGGCTGGCGCGCCGGCATCGCGGCATACAACGCGTCGGGGGTCTATCGGCAGACCGTCGCCGATGCGGCGAATCGTTATGCCTCGGCGGCAATGACTCTTACGGGCTGAGCCTCGCGGTGCGTGCAGGGCTCCTGGTGATTTTTCTCGAGCAGCGTAACCTGTATTCTTATTTCTGCGTCTCCGGTCAGGTGAATACATGTGGTCGGAGCACAATGGCAAGTTACCCAAGCGGCCAAAGTGATCTGACTGTAAATCAGCTGTCTGAAGACTTCGCAGGTTCGAATCCTGCACTTGCCACTGCACCGTCCGTCCTGTCTGAAGACTGAGCGTTCGCGCCTTTGAACTGCCGGATGCCCGGCTGGATGCTCCCGCGAGAGGGAGTTCCTGAGGATTTTGTCTAGCGACGACACGGCTTCGTACGTTAGTGTTTATGAATCCGTTACATTCGACACACGTTGCGTGCGTCGATTCGTCAAAGGAATCGCGACCAGTCATCCTGATTGCACTGGCCAAAAGCTGAAACAGCGTGCGCAAGCGCGCTAGTCCAGCCAGGTTCCGCAACGCGAGGTTAGAGAGTTAGTGTCGAGACCCGAAGTGAATTCTGAAACAGCCAATGCCGCACAGGCTCAAGCTGAATCGGCATTCGGGCAACTCGGATTCTCCCTCATTTCGGAACTCTTACCCGCCGTGATCGCGGCCACCGCGCCAGGAGACACGCCCCCTGCACAAGCGACAACCCGCCGCGAACGTCGCGAGCGCGAACGCGCCTCGGCGGCAAACGCGACTACGACCGCGCCTGCGGTGGCACCGCCCGTGTTCGAGCCCGTGCCGGTGTCCACCACCCAGGCTGCGGCTCCAGTCGAGGTGTCCCGTCCGGTCGCGTCCCCTGTCCTGCAGCTCGACACGGCATCGACCACCGCAGTGCCGACCACTACAGTGTCGACCATCACGGTGCCGGTCATCACGGTGCCGGCCAGTATCGCCGCCCACCCCGTGACTTCGGTCGAGCCCACCACCCGCAGAGCCGCGCGCACCGTGGCCGACGAGCCCCGCATTCGGCGTTCCCGGGTTGCCGCTGGCCGCACTGATCGCGTCCGGCACATTCCCGGTGCCACAGTGCGGAAGCGCATCCGGCGGCCGTTCAAACGCGCCTTGCTGTCGAAACTCATGTCGGTGGGCGCCATGGTGGGTGCCGCAGCGATGATGGTCGCCACCACGGTGCCGGCAAATGCGTTCTACAGCGTGGACACCACGACCCACTCACCGCTCGCCGTCGTCGCGCCGGTTCAGACGCTCAGCGTGCCCACGGATGCCAACACGGCCGCTGTCGGCCGCGACGCCTACACCGTCACTTCCCTCGCCGCCCAGATCCGCACACAGTTCGGCAGCCGCAGCTTCTCCTACACCAACGACCCGACCGGCGCGATCCAGTGGCCGTTCATCATTGCCGTTCCGATCAGCAGCGGTTTCGGCGGGCGCAGTGCCCCGTGCAACGGATGCTCGTCCTTTCACGAGGGCGTCGACTTCGTTCCGGGAGCCGGCGCGCCGATTCAGGCGATCGCCGACGGCGTTGTCAGTTCTGTCGTGGTGTCCGACGCTGGTTATGGCAACCACGTCGTGGTTGATCACGTTATCAACGGCCAGAAGGTGCAAAGCCTCTACGCCCACATGAAGTACGGATCGATCAGGGTCGCCGAGGGGCAGCAGATCAAGGTCACCGACGTCATTGGCCTCGTCGGCAGCAGCGGGGAGTCAACCGGTCCGCACCTGCACTTCGAGATCCACCTGAATGGTGTGCCGGTGGACCCATTCGCCTGGCTTAAGGCGAACGCGAACTAACCCACCGGCCGTTGTTCCTGCAACCACACAGTCGTATTGCTGGGCAGTAGGTCGCCGGAGAGCTGCTGCGATGCCAGAAGCACCACCGCATCGGCTGGTAGTTCTACGTCGTCGTTTCCGCCGTTGAGTATGACGGTGAGGGCACCATTGCGAAAGGCGACGACGT